>CAYTBH010000075.1:0-3326 GCA_964435935.1 uncultured Alistipes sp. | reverse complement strand
AACGAAATATGAAAGCAGTTCGTAATCGGCTCTCAGATTGGACATAGTGCGCTCCAGCCCTTTCGATGCCGATGGAAAATCGGCGTGTAGTTGAGGCAACACATTTAGGCGCAGCTTGTTGCGCTTCACATCATCGCGAAGGTTCGAGCTGTCGGTGACGTAGTCAAGGGCATTGCGCTTTAGGTAGTCTACGACTTCACCCCGTCTACATCCCAGCATGGGCCTTACGAAAATGCCGCGGCGCGGGGAGATGCCGCCGAGACCTTTGAGCCCCGACCCGCGCAAAGCGTTCAGAAAGAAGGTTTCCTCGCTGTCATCGGCGTGGTGGGCGATAGCAATGAATCTCAACCCAAGCAATTCTGCCATACTCTCAAACCATTCATAGCGCAGCTCGCGGCAAGCCATCTCAAGCGAGGCGCCGGTCGAAGCGCGGTAAGCTTCCACGTCGAAGTCAACCGAACGGAATTCGCATCCAAGCCGCTTGGCTACACTCTCGGCATGGCGGGCATCGCGGTCACTCTCCTCGCCGCGAAGATGAAAATTGCAGTGCAACGCCACGCATCGCCACCCTAAGGCACACATGGCGCTCAAGAGCGCCACTGAATCAGCACCCCCGCTTAGGGCCACACCGACCGGCTCGTCTGTCGGCCGCAGCCCTTGCTTGTCAAAAAAAGAAGCAACCCGTTGCTCAACCATCAGGGATTCAGTAGGTCAGGGTTAAAATAGTCCATGATGCCGTTGGAATGCTCCAAGAGCAGGGCTCCTGGCCCCGTTGGATCCTCCTGCGCAGATGCCTCGTAGCAACTGATGGCCTCGCCCTTGTTGCCGAGCTTCCAAAGCAGTTTCCCTTTCTCAGCCAGGACTGCGGCGAGCAACGCATCGCCTCTCGAATCGAAATTCTCGCGCATTTTCAGCTCATCGATTATCGGTTGCAGCTTTTCGAGAGCCACATCGGCGCTGTTTTCCGCAATAATTTGTTTAATACTTTGAAGAGTGACCATAATTTCTTACTTTTGACGACACAAATTTAGCAAAACATCCGCAAATTATGCGCCGAATAATACTCATTTCAATAGCAATAACAATCGCCACGCGGGTTTGTGCGATTGACCCCACCCAGACAAATTACCCGGCTGACGACTGCCTCGGCACCGCCAAACCATACCCCACCCCCGCGGAACTGGTGGAAACGCCCGACTCCCTGACACCGGTTTTCATAAACCATGTCGGGCGCCACGGCGCGCGGTTCCCATCGTCGTCGACCTCCATTGAGAAGCTGTTGCGCCGACTTCACCAGGCCGACTCCGCCGGGACGCTCACACCCATCGGGCGCTCGCTAAAAGGAGCTGTGGAGATGGTTGCCGAGGCCTCGCACAACCGCTGGGGAGCGCTCGACTCTCTCGGCATGGCCGAGCAACGCGGCATCGCCTCCCGCATGTTCCGCACCTTCCCCACCCTGTTTCGCGAGCAGACCGTCACCGCCATCAGTTCATACGCTCCGCGCTGCGTCATGTCGATGTACGAGTTCACCCACCAGCTCGACCGCCTCAACAACCACGTTGAAATCGTCACATCTTCAGGCCGGCAGAATTCCCCGCTGATGCGCCCCTTCGATCTCGACCAGGCCTACATAGAGTGGCGCGACGGGAAGAGCTGGGAGCAGCCCTACGAGATGCTCTACCAAACTGCCGTACCGACCGAACCGGCGCGCCGTTTCATCGCCGACCCCGCGATGAACGCGAGTGACGCCCAGGAAATCTCATATCTGAGCTACACGGTGCTCCGCGGCATCCCTGCCATGGGGCGCACTGTCGACCTCGCGAAATATTTCACGACTGATGAGCTCAACGCTATGTGGGGCGTGGCCAACCTGCGCCACTACCTGCGCTACACTGCCACCACACTTTCGACCCTCCCTGCCGAACTGGCGGTGAAACTGGTGCTCGACCTTATTTCGACAACCGACGCGGCGGTAGCCGGCCAGAGTCCCGCGGCAGTGATGCTGCGTTTCGGCCACGCCGAAACAATGATGCCGCTGTTGTCGCTCCTCCGACTCCGCGGCTGTTACTACATGACCAACTATTTCGATACCGTCGGGCTGCACTGGAAAGGGTTCGACATCGTGCCGATGGCCGCCAATCTGCGCATGGTGCTTTTCCGTTCGAAAAAGGGCACGATGTATGTGCGTTTCGACCTCAACGAACGCCCCATCCCGCTGCTCCCTAACAACGATGACATCTACACCCCCTGGACCGTGGCCCGCGAGTTCATGATGCGGTGCATACCGCTACATCAGCAACCCTGAACGGCATAGGCATCTCGCGGTGGCTCAGCATCACGACGCGGTTGGCCGTGGTGCCCTGTGTGCGGTTTCTGAGCCTGAGCGTCACCATCCCGCCGATGTATTTCAGCGCTTCGGTGGCTGCCCTCAACAGCTCGGTGAGCTCCGAGAACCCCGAGAGGGCAATCGTGGCCATCACTCGCCCACCCTTTACGGCGCTCACCAACACCTGGTCACCCAATCCAACGCTGAACAACGGGCTGCTCGACACCTTTTCGCGGCTCTCGACCCGCTGGTCGAAAAGCGAAGGAAAATTCGACGGAAAAATGCGTGAAGTCTTCATAACGGAGAGTTTTTTGATTTACAATGCAAAGTTCGCACGCGGCTGGGCAGCCAATTTGCCCAGCCACTTAAAAATTGGTTAAATCCGCCAAAATACATCTTCGAAAACCGATAGGCCACCCTCGCCAGCGGCACGAATTGCGATTTTCCGCTCAGGGTTGCGCTTTTTAATGATTTTTCGTAAATTTGCCGATTGAAAAGAGCGGTTGCCACGCATCGAACCGGCGCCGCCTCTATGAATAATGTGAAAAACTATTCAAAGCAATGCTTAACAAGATAAACGCGCTCAAAGCCGAAATCGAGGCAATCCAGGCCTCAAACCCCGCCGATGTGGAAGCGCTCCGCATCAAATACCTCTCGAAAAAAGGAGCTGTCAGCCAGCTGATGAACGACTTCCGCTCGGTGCCCGCCGAGATGAAGAAGGCCGTCGGCATGGCCATCAACGATCTCAAAACCTACGCCACCGACAAAATCAACAGCCTCCGCGAAGCCTCGGAAGCCGGCAAAGCCAGCGCCGAGATTCCCGATATGACCCGCACCCCGGCGCCCTGGCCACTCGGCACCCGCCACCCCCTCTCGCTGGTGCGCGACGAAATCACCGGCATTTTCCGCCGCCTCGGCTTCAACATTGCCGAAGGGCCCGAAATCGAGGACGACTGGCATGTGTTCTCGTCGCTCAACTTCGCCGCAGACCATCCCGCCC
>CAYTBH010000074.1:0-11353 GCA_964435935.1 uncultured Alistipes sp. | reverse complement strand
GCGAACCATCTGGCCGGGGCGGGGAGTGAGCACAGTTTCGCGCCATTTGTAGTAGTCGGCAACGCTGCGAACCCTGGCGCAGTCGGTGGCGCGGGCCATCTCCTTTGTCGTGAGGTTGATGGTGAACTCCATGTTCTCCTTGATTATCGGATAGGAATGGCGTTCGGGACGCACCGAGATGTAGCACATCGGGGGATTGGTGCAGATTGTGCCGAGCCAGCCCACGGTGAGCATGTTCGACTCCCGGGGCGACGTGCCGCAAGTGACGAGCGCCGCCGGAAGCGGATAGATCATCGTGCCTGGTTTGAGCGACCGTTTCTGCTTTGCCATAGTCAGCTGAGGGTGGCCTGGGCGTTGGCCACGGTGTGATTGCAGTAGTAGCAGCGGATGTAGCCCGGCTTATCCTCCACGATGTCGAAGCGGGTTTCCATAGGCTCGTTGTTGGTGATGCACTTCGGGTTGTCGCACTTCACGATGCCGCGGATTACAGCGGGGAGCGCCACGGGGCGCTTCTCGGCAACCTCGTAGTCGCGGATGGTGTTGACAACGGCGGTGGGGGCCACAAGGGCTATGCGGTTGAGCATATCCTCGGGGAAAAACACGTCGGCCACCTTGATGATGCCCTTAGTGCCGAGCCCCAGGCGCTCGCTCTGGAGGTTGTTTCCGATGGTGAGCTGGTGGGTCATCCCGGTGAGCCCGAGAATTTTGACGCACTTGAAGAGGGCGTCCGACGGGATATGGTCAATGACGGTTCCGTTGCGCAGAGCCGCTACCGCTAATTCTTTCTTGCTATTGCTCATAGTTGGCGTGGGTTATTAAGTCAGCAGGGCCCTCAGGCTTCTTTGAGTGTTTCCTTTTTCAATTGCTCCACGTCGATTCCGAGCGCGTTGCAGATGATGGCTTCGCGGGCGTAGAGGCCGTTGCGCGCCTGGTCGAAATAGTAGGCTTTCGGGTTGTCGTCGACATCCTGGTTGATTTCGTTGACGCGGGGCAGCGGGTGAAGTATGCGCAGGTTGGGACGCGAGTTTTCGAGCATCGAGTTGCGCAGGGTGTAGAAGTCCTTCACGCGCTCATACTCGTCGAGGTCGGCAAAGCGCTCGCGCTGCACGCGGGTCATATATATAATGTCTGACGAGTTGATTACCTCGCTGGTGAGCTCCTTGTGCTCCTCAAAGGGGATGCCCTGCTCGCGGCAGAACTCGACATACTCGCGGGGCATGCGCAGTTCGTCGCAGGCCACGAAGCGGAACCGCGGCTTGAAATATTTCATAGCCATCAGCAACGAGTGGACGGTGCGGCCATATTTCAAATCGCCAACCAGAGTAATCGTGAGGTTCTCGAGAGTCCCCTGCGTTTTGAGGATTGAATAGAGGTCGAGCATCGTCTGGGTGGGATGCTGGTTGGCTCCGTCGCCGGCGTTGATAATGGGGGTGTCGGTCACCTCGGTGGCGTAGCGGGCTGCACCCTCGAGATAGTGGCGCATGATAATGAGGTCGACATAGTTCGACACCATCTTGATGGTGTCTTTCAGCGTCTCGCCTTTCGAGGATGAGGTCGTTGAAGCGTCGGAGAAACCTATGACACGGCCACCTAAGCGGTTGACCGCGGTTTCGAAACTGAGGCGCGTGCGTGTCGAAGGCTCGAAAAAGAGCGTTGCGACCACTTTGCCGTCGAGCACCTTGTGGTTGGGGTGCTCCTCAAAAAAGCGAGCCGACTCCAGGAGGCGCAGAATCTGCTCCTTTCCCAGGTCGGCGATTGAAACCAGACTATTGGTGTTCATTTGTGTGGGGATTGTTTTGCCAACAAAGTTACGCAAAATCCACGAAACTTACACCACACCTCCGTAAAGATTTTCACCGATGGAGGGCAAAAGGAAAAACCCTTTGCTGTCGAAATACTCCAACTATGGCACAAGAAATTGAATTATAAAGGGAAAATCGATTGTATGATGATGTCTGCAACATCGTAGACGAGGCTCCTTATCGTGCGGCCATATATGTAAATTCCGAAGCATCAACGATGAATTGGGGCTCGTTAAAGTAAACTCTTTTTTCGCTCATAGAAATTTCGTATCTTCGCAGAAATTAAACTTTCAACTACGATATGGATTGGTATTCAATATTATTCGGAGTAGTTTCAGGCGTTATAGGCGTTTCAACATTTCAACTTCTGCCAAAAAAACTTAATGCTTGGGTAAGAGGCATCATCTCAATTCTAATCGTTGCTGTAATTGCTTGTATTATCCGTTTGGTCTTTGGACCTATCGGGGAATAAGCTATCAAGTTCAAGGTCATATTCCTCAAATTCCACGTCCTCGGCACGACACACTTCTATGGCGTTGGGATATGACATTAAAAACGGCTTATGTACCGCGAAGTTACATAAGCCGTTAGATTCTGGAAAAGACGAGATTTTATCTTAATGAATTAGCATAATCTAAAATAAAAGAATAGTCTTCTTTTTCTACTCTTCTTCTGCATCCTTTCCAATATTGATGAGATAATTACTCTTTCCACAACATAGCTCCTCTTGATTTGGTTTCAGTTGTTACCAGGCTGAACGCCAGCGAAGGTGAATCCGGCGAGGAGAACGGCTTTCTCGACAGCGGCGTTGTCGACAGCGCCGGTGACGGTGGCGGTGCCGCTGGAAAGGTCGACATTCACCTCCTGGGCGCCGGGGAGCGCGCCGAGGGCTTTTTCAACAGTGGCGCGGCAATGGGCACAAGCCATGCCGTCGATTTTGTAAGTGGTGGTTTTAATCATATCTTCTTTTTCGTTAATGTTCTCTATTTCACAATCAGCGCAATGCGAGTGCCCTTTGTGGCGGCGGTTGCGAATCGCCGCGTTCACGAGCAGAGCCACGAGCAGAACTGAGCAACCGGTTTCAAACAGGCCGAGGCCATGGTGGCAGGCGGGATCGAGGCTCGACACGGAGGGGAGGAACCACGATGCGGGCAGCAGGTAGTCGATGAGCAGCCCGAAAAGGAGCGCCGTGAGGACCACCGAACCGATGTAGACCGCCGTAGCCTTGCGTCCCAAGGCGCGACCAACCACCATGACGGAGGCAAAGTTGGCGGCAGGGCCGGCCATCAGTAGCACGAAGGCCACCCCTGGCGAAAGCCCTTTGAGCATGAGCGACAGGGCGATGGGGATGCTCCCGGTGGCGCAAACATACATCGGCACGGCGATGAGCACCATCAGCAACATGGCTATGATGGGATAGGCGCTGAGCTTGACAAACAGGTCGTCGGGGACAAACACCGTGATGACGGCAGCCACCAGCAACCCTATCACAAGCCACTTGCCTACCGAGGCAACCATGTCGACCAGGCCATAGCGAACCGCCGCGGCGAGCTTGCGCCAGAATCCTTCGGGCATCTTCTCGGCACTCTCGGCCTCGAACGCGTCGGGGTCGGTCGCGCCATCAGTGTCAGAACGGTCGACGGCGAGACCTCCGGCAGCGGCTCCGACGAGGGCTGCCACGGGACGAATTATGGCAAACGGCAGTCCGAGCAGCGAATAGGTTGCCGCGATGGAGTCTACCCCTGTTTGCGGCGTGGCAATCAGGAACGAGGTCGCGGCCCCCTTCGACGCGCCGCGGCGCTTCAACGCCACAGCCGCGGGGAGCACCCCGCAAGAACATAGCGGCAGGGGGATGCCGAAGAGCGCGGCCTTGACAACCGGCTTCCACCCTCCCCCGGCGAGATGGCGGGCCATAACCTCGGACCGAACGAAAACATGGAGCAAGCCGGCCACGAGAAACCCAAACAGAACGTAGGGCGACATGGCGTTGACGATGGCCAGCAGGGAATATAGAAAGTGATGGATATTCATAAGTCGTAATCTTTTTTCCTATTTGCAAAGTTACGACTTTCGCCCCCGACGCGCGTTACACACTTACGCGGCAGCGTTGCACAATAACGCGGAGCATCAGACCTGGTTGAGCGGCAGGCGCGACGAGGAGTCGCGGTTGGCGAGATACTGTGTGGGGGTAAGCCCGGTGACCGCTTTGAACTGCCTCGACAGATGGGCTACGCTCGAATACCCGGCCTTGTCGGCAATCTCTGTGAGCGTGTATGTGCCGTAGCCGAGCAACTCCTTGACCAGCTCGACGCGCTGGGCTATGAAATATTTTTCGATGGTGCGCCCCTCGCGGGCCGAGAAGATGCGGCTCAGGGTGTCATACTCGATTCCGACGTGGTCGGCAAGGCACGCCGAGAGGTTGAACTTGCAATTTTCCTCGCGCACATGGTGCATTATGGCGTGCTTGACGCGCTCGACTATGGCGTCGCGGGCATCGGTCACCAGCTCGAACCCCTCGCTTCGCAATGCCTTGTCGAGCCTCGCAAGCCCCTTGTCAGAGAGTTGCGCGCCCCCGATTATTGCCGAGCCGAGCCGCACGTCGCGCACATCGAACCCGGCCTCGCCGAGAACCTTGCGCACGGCTTGCACGCAGTGCTGGCACACCATGTTCTTAATCTTGACTTCCATATTCGCTTCCTTCGGGAAAAATGGACTTTAACCCATCACAAGCTCCTCGGGCAGGCGGGCTCCGCGGAGAAACTCGCTGACGGTCATGCGGCGCTTGCCCGACGGCTGTACTTCGGTAAGTTCGACAGCCTCTCCGTCGGCACAACCTACAAACATTTTGCCCCCCGCGATTGACACCTGGCCTGGGTTGAGCGACATCGACGGCGCTTTAGCGCAGGCAAACACTTTGAGTGTAGACAGCGCTGGGCGCCCCGGATTCGCGGCGTCAAACAGCTCGCACCAAGCGGCGGGGTATGGCGAAAGACCGCGCACAAGGTTGCGCACCTGTTCGGCTGGGCGCGTGAAATCAATGTGGCAGGTGTCGCGGAATATTTTTGGCGCGGGAGTCGGTGCCTCGCCTCCGAGCAGCTCATCCTGCGGGCGGGGGGTGAGGGTGCCGGCCAAGATGTGGCGAATGGTGTCGAGGGTCAGTTCGGCTCCGAGCATCATCAGGCGGTCGTGAACCGAGCCGACGTTCTCCTCCTCCCCTATCTCGATTCGCTCCTGGCGCAGAATGTCGCCGGTGTCGATTTCGTGTTTTAGGAAGAATGTGGTGACCCCGGTTTCTTTGTCGCCGTTTATCACTGCCCAGTTGATCGGGGCGGCTCCGCGATAGCGCGGCAGCAGGGAGGCATGGAGATTGAAGGTGCCCATGGGGGGCATCGTCCAAACCACCTCGGGGAGCATGCGGAACGCGATTACGATGAACAGGTCGGCATTCAGCGAACGGAGCTCCTCGACAAAAGCGGGGTCTTTCAAATTGGTCGGCTGCATGAGGCGCAGCCCCTTTTCGAGGGCATACTCCTTGACGGGCGACTGATACATTTTGTGGCCGCGACCGGCAGGCTTGTCGGGCATCGTCACGACCCCTACGACATTGAACCCGTCGTCGACAATGCGGCGCAGGCTCTCAACGGCGAAATCGGGGGTGCCGAGGAATACTATTCTGAGGTCTTTCTTATCCATTGTTTAGTTTTGTTCTTGGTTGGAGGCCGCATTCGCCGCGACTGGCGATTGGAGTTTGAGCGCGTCATCTTCAAGCGCGTGCCAAAGGTTATCGTCGGGAACGGGAGCGGTGAGCGAAATTCGCTTGCCGCTGACGGGATGCACAAATTCAATGTGACGGGCCATCAACGATATGCTGCCATCGGGATTTGAACGTTTGTCGCCATATTTAAGGTCACCCTTGATGGGGCATCCTATTGCCGACAACTGGGCGCGAATCTGGTGCTTGCGCCCGGTGAGCAATTCCACTTCGAGCAGGCGGTAGCGCTCGGTCGACGCGATCTGCCGGTAGCGCAGGCGGGCTTCCTTGGCTCCATCGCGGGGTTCGTCGGAGAGGTATGACTTATTGTTTTTTTCAACCGAGCGGAGCCAGTGGCGCAACTCGGCTTGCGGCTCTTTGGGAACGCCGCGGGTAATGGCCCAATACGTTTTGTGAACTTCGCCGTCGCGAAACAGGCGGTTCATGCGCTCCAGAGCCTTTGATGTTTTAGCGAAAACCACCAATCCGCCAACCGGGCGGTCGAGACGGTGAACCACCCCGCAAAACACATTGCCGGGTTTGGCATATTTTTCCTTAATCCAGCGGCGGATTATATCCACCAGGGGCTCGTCGCCGGTTTTGTCGCCCTGCACAATCTCGCCCGGTGCCTTATTCACCACCACGATATGGTTATCTTCGTAGACTACTTCCATAATCCGCGAATTTACGCGCTTTTACGGGTAAAACCAAATCGGGGGCTCACTCGGCGAGCAGGCCGGCGGCATTGGATGCCTTTGGCGGAGTTCTTGACAAGCGGGTCGAATCGGCTTACGGAGTTAATCAATGTCGGTCACGCCATCAGAACCGGGCCCCGTGCCGCGCTCAAATGAGCGGCCAAGGTACATCAAGAGGGTGCCCACCAGCACGAGTCCGCAAAGAGTCAGGGCTGAGACCCAGGTTGTGAAGGGGGCCACACCAATAAGCATCATCAGAATAAATCCGGCCACAACGGCAATTGTAAGTATAAATCCAGCCCAAAAGAGCTTTTGTCCTGTCTTGTTCATATCCCTTAAAATTTATCTACTTATCTTAATAAAGCTTTTTTAACTCATTTTGTTCATTGGCGCGCCAAATGCCGGGGCGAAAAAAGAGAGGCGGCGTGCCGAAATTCAAAATTCGGAACGCCGCCTTGGAAAAGCGGTTGACGCTCAGCGATTATTTTTCAGCCGGAGCGAGTGTTTCGAGATAGGCTTTCAGCTCGGGCGAGGGAGCGATTTCATAGAAGCGGGTGAAAGTGGCAAGCGCTTTCGCAGTGTCCTTGAGAGTTGAAATCTCATAATTGCCGAGACGGCCGAGCACCTGGGTGTACATCGATTTGCGGTTTTCGAGGTTGGCGGGGTCGGTGTCGAGGCAAGCGAGAGTGGCAAGGTCGGCGTTATAAACTGCCTCGTCGTAGACGTTTCGGTTGGCAGTCATGAGGATGCGGGCGTAGTTGTTGAGCACCACGGGATTGTCGTTGATTTCGGCCTTAACCTTTTCGATGGATGCGAGAGCCTTCTGCGAAGCGGCCTGCGAAGCGACAGAGTCGGTTTCCATCTTGGAGGCGGCAACGGCGTTCCAGCGGAGGGCGAGCTGCAGCTGGTCGTTGAGGTTGTCGTCGCCCGAAGCGGCCATGTAACGTTCCATGGTTTCGGCTGCCTTGTCGAACATGAGGGCCTTGTTGTAGGCGCTCGAGAGGTCCTTCAGCAGAGCGAACTTCTCGGGGGAGGCGCCAACTGCCTTTTCATACATCAGGACGGCGGTGGTGTCGTCGCCAAGGTCCTGGAGCAGTTCGCCATACTGGGTGTAGTCCTGCGAGTTGAGTTCGGCTTTGGGGTTTGCCATGAGGGTCTCGGCGGCAGCCTTGGCAGCCTCTTTCTCGCCCATAGCCTTCTTGTTGTAGAACTGCATGCGCTGCATGTAGAAGTTGGCGGGCTCTTCGCGGAGGATTTCGCCGGCGAGGGCGTAGCTCTCGGGGTAGCGCTGCGCGAAGAAGAGGAGGCCTACGAGGCGCTGCTTATCTTTTTTGAAGTGGTTGGGGTTCTGGATGTACTGCTCGTACTGCTGTGCAGCCATGGTGAGCTGGTTGTTGTCGTAGTACTTCTCGGCGAGTTCGCGCTGGGCAAGAGCCGAGGAGGGCTGCTGCGCGAGCAGGTCTTTCAGCTTCTGAATGGCATACTGCGGATTGACGCGGAAGTAGGTGCGGGCGTATTTAACGTATGCCTCAGGGTGCTCGTTGGCCGAGTCAAACTGGGCAGCCATTTCATACATACCGGCAGCATCGCCAACGTTGGTCGAAGCGAGGCGGTCACCTTCAAGAATGAAGGGCGCGGGGGCATTTTTCTTCGCTTTCTTGGCATCAACGAGGGCTTTGTCGATTTCAGCGGCATACTTCACAGGATCGGCGACAAAATATGCGCGGGCGATTTCGGTGAGCACGTCGGGGTCTTTCTTGGCTTTGCCTTTGGCATCCTTGAAATAGTCCTTAGCCTGGCCGAGATTGCCATCAGCGAGAGCAATCGAGCCCATGCCGATGTAGTTGTAGCCGTTGTTGGGGTCGGCTGCGAGGCCTTTGTCGAAGTTTGCCTTAGCGGTAGCCTTGTCGCCCTTCTGCATAGCGATCTGCCCGAGGTAGTAGTAGGCAGTTGCCTTGTCGGTACCCGGCTGTTCGAGGGTGTTGGTCAGAATGATGAGGGCTTCTTCGGGCTGGTCGGCGCGGTAGTATTCCACGCCATCCTTGAATCCCTGAGCCGAAAGGCTGAGGGCAGAGCCTAAGAGAAGGCTGAGAAGGAATTTTGATTTCATGGTTAATATTGCTTTATCAATTTGAAATTTTCATTGAATGAGCGCGGGCGGCCGGCTTTAATCGACCGATACCATGCGCTGGTGGACAGTCGCGGGGAGCACACCCGTCTGCTGGATGAGCTTCTGGCCGCGGAACGAAGTGACGAACGAGAAGAAGCCCGAGGCTAGCGAGCCTGCGGCTCCGGTGTTCACCATCCAAATCGAGCGGAAGAGCGGATAGCGTCCGTCGAAGATATACGCCTGATAAGGCTTATAAGCCGTCAGGGAGTCGTCGCGGCGAATCGGGAGCACTTTGACGTCGTTGGTGAATGAAGTCGCGGTGGTGTCGTCTGCTTCAAGGGTTTTCAGGCGCTCCTCGGCTGAGAGGTCGGCGCTTTTGAGGTCGGTTGAAATCCAGCTTACACCTACGAGGCCGATGGCGTTTTTGCGTTCTTTGACAGCCTCGAAGACGGCGGGCATTGTTTCAGCAGAGGCAACCGAAGGTGCGAATTTCGCACCTTGGAGCACTGAGTCGGCCATATATTTCACAACCGACGACCCGCTGTGGTCGAAAACAACCTGGATTTTTCCGAGCTTTGAGGGCGAAAGCTGGCTCCACTCGGCGACTTCGCCGGTGAGGATTTCGCGGAGCTCGCTTATTGAGAGATTTTCAACGGGGTTCTCGTCGTTGACAATAACGGCGATGGCATCCACGGCGATTTTTTTGGTTTTGGCAAAATGCTTTTTGTCGCGGAGGAACGAGTTCTCCTCCTTCGTGAGCTCGCGGGAGATAATCGCGCAGCGCGCCGAGCCAAAAAGCAGCGAGTCGATTGCAGCGTGTTCGTCGGTGTAGCGGGCCAGAATCGAAGCCGCGGGATAGATGTATTCGAACACGTCGATTTCTTCCTGTACGATATTTTGGAAGGAAGCATCGGCAGCAATTACCACCGTGCCCGACGTGGAGGTGTTTCCAGTGGGGAGCTGGCGTTTGCCACCTTTACCCTCACAAGCTCCCAGAGGGAGCACCAGAGCCACCGCGAGGGCGGCCGAGAAGAGGTTGCTGAGTTTCATTTTCGAGTAAGAAAGTTAGAATGTTCGAAATTTGTTGGTTATGGTTCTCGCGTCGAGGGATTGGCACTCAAGCCCAGCGAAGCATCCTTTTACCATTAGACCGCTATCGGAAAGCAAAGTTAACAGAACTTTCGCAAAAACGGAAACTTTTCCGGCTAAATCTCTCCGGGTGAAAAGAACAAAAATGCCCGCGGAGGGGATAACCCATTCCGCGGGCACAATTCTTTCGAGTTATTTAGTGCCGTAGCGCGATTGCGGATTTCCGGCAGCTACGAATATGTGTTGACAACCGTCAGATATTGGAGTCGATTCCGGCAAACTGTCGGTAGGCGCGCCACAATCCATAGAGCACAAAGAGCGAGCCGCCAACCCAGCGCAGCCACTGCCAACCGGCTGAGAAGCTGAAGAAGTCGATGAAGAGCAAAATGCCCATACCAACATAAATAATGATCATGAAGATACCGAAAACGGTTCTCATCGTGGAGGGAATCCCTCTCCCATTGTCCTGATTAGCCATAATATGAAATAGTTGAATTGTTTTTGATTTTAAAACGCATTTGAGCGCGGGTTTGTTCATTTTGTAAAATTAACCAAAGATTGTGCCATTGAAAAACCAGGCTTTGCCAATTAAGCAAAGTTAACACTCGCGGAAGGTCACTCAACCTCGGAAACGCGTACATTTGTATTTAAGAAACAACCTATAAAAACCGCAACAGACAATGCTCGCTCCCCTTGCCGAAAGGCTACGCCCGCAAACCCTCGACGAATATATCGGCCAAACACATTTGGTTGGGCCCGGCGGTATTCTGCGCCGCATGATCGACTCAGGCAATGTGAGTTCGTTTATCCTTTGGGGCCCTCCCGGAGTCGGGAAGACCACCATCGCGCGCATCATTGCCAACACCACCAAGGCGCAGTTCTACACCCTCTCGGCTGTGACAGCCGGCGTGAAAGATGTTCGCGACGTCATAGAGCGCTGCCGCGCCGACGCTCGTTCGATGTTCTCACAGGGACGGCCAATATTGTTTATCGACGAAATACATCGTTTCAGCAAGTCGCAGCAGGACTCTCTGCTCGGCGCTGTCGAGCAGGGCATCGTCACCCTTATCGGCGCAACAACTGAAAATCCGTCATTCGAAGTAATCAGGCCGTTGCTCAGTCGCGCGCAAGTGTACACGCTGAAGCCTCTCGAGGCACCCGAGCTGCAAACGCTGCTCGACAGGGCCATCACGCAAGATGAGCTGTTGTCGACCCGCGAGATAAAAGTCGAGGGGACCGACGCGCTTTTCCGCTTCTCGGGAGGCGACGCTCGCAAACTGCTTAACATACTCGATTTGCTCGACCAATCAAACGGAGCCGGCGAGCCACTTGTGATTTCCGACGAGGTTGTTACGCGCTCGCTGCAACAGAATCCTGCCGCCTACGACAAGAACGGCGATATGCACTACGACATCATATCGGCCTTCATCAAAAGCGTGCGCGGGTCAGACCCCGACGCGGCCCTCTATTGGCTTGCCCGCATGATTGAAGGTGGCGAGGACCCGGAGTTCATAGCCAGGCGCCTGGTGATTCTCTCAGCCGAGGATATTGGGCTTGCGAACCCCAACGCGATGCTGCTGGCCAACGCCGCATACGACATAATCAAGAAAATCGGTATGCCCGAGGGGCGCATTCCGCTTGCCGAATGCACGGTTTACCTGGCAACTTCTGCCAAAAGCAACTCGGCCTATCTGGGCATCGACGCCGCGCTTGCCGAAGTGCGCAAGTCGGGCGACCTTCCCGTGCCGCTCCACATACGCAACGCGCCAACGTCGCTTATGAAAGAGATGGGTTATGGCGCCGACTACAAATATGCCCACGATTATCCGGGCCATTTCGTGCGCCAGCAGTTTCTTCCCGACCGCCTTGAAGGGACCCGTTTTTGGAACCCTGCCGACAATCCAGC
>CAYTBH010000073.1:0-11413 GCA_964435935.1 uncultured Alistipes sp. | reverse complement strand
TTCTTCTGCTGCTCGAGCTCAGCCTCGATGAGGGCTTTGTGGCTGACAACCACGTTTTTGAATTCGGGGTTGATTTTAACGACCTTGAATTCCATGGTCTTGCCCACGTAAATATCGTAGTCGCGGATGGGCTTGACGTCGATCTGCGAGCCGGGGAGGAAGGCTTCGATGCCGAATACGTCGACAATCATGCCGCCTTTGGTGCGGCACTTGATGAAGCCCTTGATGATTTCGTCGTTTTCCATTGCCTGGTTGACACGCTCCCACGAGCGGGAAGCGCGGGCCTTGCGGTGCGACAGGATGAGCTGGCCTTTTTTGTCTTCCTGGTTTTCGATGAACACTTCAACGACGTCGCCGACCTTGATGTCGGGGTTGTAGCGGAATTCGTTCATCGGGATGATGCCGTCAGATTTGTAGCCGATGTTAACCACAGCCTCGCGCTTGTTGAGGGCGATGATGGTACCTTCGATTACTTCCTTGTCTTTGACGGTGTTGAGAGATTCGTCGTAGGTGCGGGTAAGCTCCTCGCGCGATTTCTCGGTTTTGGTGTCGCCGTTTTCATAGGCGTCCCAGTCAAAGTCGGCGATTGGAGAGTTTTTAACTTCTTCAGTCATTTAATTAATGGTTAATAAAATAAGTAATTGATTATCTCGCGCCTGGCCGCCGGAAAGTCGGCGACAAAGCGCCGCAAAGGTACGCATTTTTTCCGCAACCGCCAAGCATTTAGCGCATAATAATTCCCATCAAGCGACGGGGCTCCCCTAACCGACTTTGATAATCGGTTTCCCGAAAAAGTCAGAAAGCAGCCCGAGAGTGGCAAGCGTGAAATTATGTTGGCCGCTCAGCCACTTGGTAACCTCACAAGGGCGCTTTCCGATAGCTCGTGCAAACTCAGCCTTTGACAGTCCGGCCTTATTCATAAGCTCGAATATCTTGTTAGAGACCGCCATCTGCATGTCAACTTCTTTATGTACCCTCGCTGGAATTGAGGCCACCAACTGGTTATATTCTTCAAACGCGGTTTTCATATATCGAATGTATTATCAGTTTCTATCTCGTTTTCAGAAATAACAATTGTTCCGTCTTTTACACCCTGTTTGATAAGCTTATCGAAGTTCTGCAAGGAAACCACATATCCTCGCAATTCCTCGTCCTCATCGTATGTTCTGGACTTCTTGACGCCCCCATTTCCAAGTATCAGGATGCTGTCGGAAAGACGCAGACAATATAGACGCAGTTTTGACTTCACAACCGGCAGAGCGCACACCCGGTCACTCATTTTCCCCTCGGGGCGGAAATAACGTTCGAGTGCCCCGAAATCGGCAATACTTTCAACAAATTTCGCTATACGGGCCAAATCTTCATTATAGGTCGAATCGTCCTTAAAGCGATTAAAGAAACGCAAGTATTCGCCTTTGTCCTCGGTAACAAACTGGATAGTGTAAAGAGTGCAATTCTTGTCTTTATTGAGTTGCACAAGTTCCGCCTCGCTCATATAGTAAAGTGCTTGTAGGTTCAACGGCAAAGATACGAAAAAGGTTTTACTTTTAAGTAAATAAAAACATTGTTTTTCACAATCGACTGGGAAAAAGGGAGCGGGCGCGCCGGGATGAGACGGCGCGCCCGCTGGGGCAATCCTCACGCTGAGGGGGTTATTTCAAAATCACTTTGCTGAAGGCGTTGCCTTTGCGCTGCAGGTAGACACCGGGAGCGGGGGCCATAACGCGGCGGCCCTGGAGGTCAAAGAGCTCGACATCGGCGCTCTGCTCGGCCTCGATGAGCTCGACGCCGTCGCTGCCCATGACAAAGGAGGCGACAGCCGCGGCCGAATTGCCTTCGGCATAGCGCGACACCACTTTGGCAACATGGGTGCCGGCCGACATGCCGGTGTGGGTGTAGGTGGTTTCGGTGGTGCTACCGACCTTCACGTCGTCGATGAAGATATCGTAGGCCTGGAAGGTGGCGGCCTGCGGAGCCCTGCGGGCGTGCACGGCAGCGTTGCTCTCAATGCCGATGAACACGTCGTCGACCATAAACCAGTAACCGTTCTCGGGGGTGCAGTAGCGGATGCAGACGTAGTGGGCGTCCTTGGGGAGCGAATATTCCTTCTTGACCCATTCGTCGAACTGCGTGGTAACCTTTTCGGGCTGGTCGGTCATCCACACGAAGCTCTCGGGGGCGTTGTCGGTGGTGCTGTAGCCAACCTGGAAATACTCGGTGTTCCAGAGCGGGTCGAAACCGCCGTCATCGGGGTCGGCCTTGCAGAAGAAGCGGAAGATGAAGTCCTGGCCGAAGTTCAGGTAGGGCGAGATGAAATAGTCGTTGGGAACGGGTGCCGGGCGCTGGCGGTTGCCGTCGCAGAAGTTGCTCTTGAACAGCAGATACTGCTCGCCGCTGTGGGGCGGGTTGGGCTTGTAGACGAACTCGTGGAGCTCGTAGGGAGCCATAATCATCGCCGCAAGGGGCATGCCGTCGGTGGGATAAGGCATTTCATAATAGTCGTCGACGTAGGGGATGCCGCCGTCGCCGTCAAAGTAGGTCCAGGCATAGCGGCCTGTGGGGTTGAGGCTCCACTTATCCATACCCTCGAAGTCCTCGACGATGTTTTCGGAGGCGGGCTGCTCGATGGCCGACGACGACTCGTTCCAGCGGAGGGTGATGCTGTTGGCCGCGTCGTCAACGCTGACGGTGAGCTTTTCGGGGGCCACGAACTCATATTCGTCGCCCTGGTCGGGGGGAGCCACGGTCATGCGCACCGTGACGTCGGTCACATAGATATTGAACTGGCCGGCATCGGAGGTAGCATGGAAGGCGAAGTTGTAGTAGCCGTCTTCCTCGACAGCCGGGAGCTCGGTTTCGTAGGTGCGGAAAGTGCCGTCGTTCATCACGAACTGCTTCAGCACGGTGCTCTGGGCTTCGGCGGTCTTGCCCTTGCCGAAGGTGAGTTCGAGCTTCTCGGTGTGGTAGGCGTTGGCACCGGCGTAGGCAAACTTCACCACATAGCGGCCACCTTTGCGCAGCAGCAGGTCGGGCGAGATGAGGTAGTCGTCGCCGTTGTTGTCATGGTCATACTGGTACATGGCCTGCGCCTCATAGCCGCCGGCTATGCGCGACTTCCACTGCCAGGTGGAGCCACCGCTGCAATCGACAACGGTCCAGAGGTCGAACTCGCTTGGGTGGAGGAACTGTGTGCTCCAGGGGAAGGTGTCGATTGCCGCGCCGAGGGCGATTTCGGCAGTTTTCGCCATCAGGCCCACGCCCTGGGCGGTGTGGCTCTCGACAGTGTAGTAGTAATTGCCGGTTCCGGGCACGGTGGTGTCGGTGAAGCTGCTGCCGCGGGCATCGGAGGCCACGACGGTTCCGTCGGGGAAGCGGATAATCTTGTAGCCGAGCGAAGCCTTGTCGATCACGCCGCCATGGGCGCCTTCGGTGGGTTCGGTCCACTCGATGAAAGCGTGGCCGGCATCGGTGCGGCCGATTCCGAGGTTTTCAACAGCCTGGGGCACATCCTTGCCCACCCAGCGGGTAACGCCCGAGGGGAGTCCCTTGCCGGCGGCGTTGGTTGCCAGGATGGTGTAGCTGTAGAGGCCCTCCTTGGCGGGCGAGTCGGTGTAGGTCATTTCGCCACCGATTGCCGCGGGCGAGAGCGAGGCGATTTCCTGTCCGTCGCGCAGCACGCGCACCGAGCTCATCGACGCGAGGTTCACTCCGCCGAAGCTCTTTGTGGGGTTGGTCCAGGTGAGTTTGATGCTGAGGGCGCCATTGGCGTCGGGCACGGCGGTGAAGTTGGTCACAGCGCCCGGGGCAGCCTCAGAGGGCACGTCGAAGGGGATGTGAAGGCCCACGAGGTGAGCGTCGTTGCCGGTGGGGCCCACAACCGAGGTGAGGCCCGAGGCGGTGTCGACGACGGCCAGCTCGCTCGCCTTCGACGCGTAGTCGATGGCCCAGTAGAGAGTGCCGGTGGTGTGGTCAAACTCCATCGACTGGGTACTGTGGGCCGGGTTAACGCCGGTGCTTCCGATGCGTATTTCGGCAAAATCGTTGTCGCGGTCCAGAATCACGAGGTCGCCGTTCTGGTTCACGGAGTAGAGAGTGCCGTTGAGATCGCAGGCCAGATTATAGTAGGTGGGGTTGGTGAGCGCCGCGTTGTTCCAGTCGATGAACTGCTTCACCTCCTTGACGACCCCGGTTGACGGGTTGATGGTCATCAGCGAGCTGTATTCGAAATTGAAGCCCGCCAGGAAATCGTCCATATAGATGTTGCGGCCCATCGCGTATATCATGTTGGTGGTATAGTCGTAGGCCATGTCGTTGATGACGAAAATCTCGTCTTTCCAGCTCTTGACATCGGTCACGACGCCGGTAGCGAGGTCGACGGTCGAGAAGGCAATGTGCTCCCAGCTGTCGCTCACCGTGCGGTAGCGGTCGAAATAGTATTTCCCGTTGCCGAAGCAGCCGGCGTAGGCCGACTCGCCGATGGGATAGAGCGACGTGAGTTTCGACGGGTCGTTGAGCGAGAAGGAGACGATGCCCTTGGGAATGCCGCCGCGCTCGCGGGTGGCCCAGGCGTAGGCCGTCTTGATCGGCACAACCGGGGGCGCGTATTGCGCGGTCGATTCCGAAACATGCTTTTTAGGCGCGTTGAATGACACCTTGGCCGGGGCTTGCGCCCAGCCACTCGCGGCACCCAGCACCAGGGCTGCCAGCAGCCCGAAGGTTTTCTGTGTTTTAGTCATTGGTTTACTAAATAGCAGTAATATGGGCGCGCCCCGCGTCAAAACCGGGGGCGTGCCCTTTAAATAGATTGGATTATCGGATTATCACTTTTTCGGCACCGCGCGATGTGCGGCGGATGTAGAGGCCGGGAGTGGCCGAGCCGTGTACGCGGACACCCTGGGGGGTGAAGAGCTCGGCAGCGCCGGCGGCGTCAACGCCGATGGTCTCGACGCCGGTGATGCCTTGGAACGCCACCGCCTCTGAAGCGCCGCTGAGGCTGTGCGTCACCAGTTCGAAGGTGTGGCTCGAGGCGGCGCGCGAATCCGGGGCCTCGGGCTCGGCAGCGATGACGTGTTCAACCGACTTCGTGTCGCCGGGGTTAAGGCCGGTTACCTCCTCGATGAGGATGCCGTCCTGATAGATTTCGGCCTTGGTGATTTCGTAAAGGGGCTCGCCGGCAACATTGAGCGAGGGGCAGACGAAGTGGAATTTCACAATCTGGCCGAGGTCGAGATACTCGTAGCGGCACTCGGCGGCAGCCGCGGGAGTGTGGTCGGCCGGAAGGATGGCGAAGGCCGTGAAGTTCTCGGTCGACGCGAAAGTAACCTGCGCGGGCTCGGCGGCTTTCAGCACGAGATAGTCCTCGGAAAATTCCATGTCGGGCTCCACTTCGCCGTTGAGCTCGACCTCGCCCTCCGACTCGAAGGTCACGTTGTAGTAGCCCCTGTCGAGCGCGAAGTTGAGCAGCGTTGCGGGCTGCCACCCCTCGAAGGTTTGGCTGTCGAAAGGCGTGTCGTAAACGCGGATGGGAGCCTCATACTGCTCTATGAGCTCGATGGAGATCGCACTCAGCTGCAGGCGGCGCTCGACGTCGGTTGGGGTGTTGGTCGAGTGGAAGCCGACGTAGAAGGTGCCTCCGGCTTCAGTCTCAAACTCATATTCGTGAAGGGGCACCATCGCATCGTTGGGATTGAGGGCGGTGCTCCCGGCAGAAGTCATTTCGCCCACCTGGATTGTCATATCCTCGGGAGTGGGTGCCTGGCCGGCGTAGATGTTAACCCGGCAACCCTGAACGCCGCCCGAATACATCGCGGCCTTGAAGGAAACTTTGTATTTGCCTGGGCCGGGGAACGCGAGGGGCGGCGAAATGAGCCAGTCGTCCTCCTGCACCTGCGCGTTTCGCGAAGTGTAGATGGCCGCCCAGGTGGCGTTGCCCATGAGGTTGGTCTGGAAGCACCACGCGTTGGAGAGCGGAGGATAGCTACTGCTGGCGTTGGCTTTCGCGTCGCCGTCAACGTCGATGGTGGTCCAGAATAAGGGATAGAAGTTCTTGTCGTCGAAAATCTCGGTGAACGGGAGTGCCTGCGGGGTCTTGGGGCCAATCCATCCGGTGGTGGCTTCGACCTTCCTACCCGCGTAGCCGTTGAGCACAGCCGCGACGGCGTAGGTGTAGACTCCGCTTTCGGGAACCTCGTCGGTATATTCAGTGGCGTCGCCGGGCAATGTCGCGATTTCAACGTCGCCGCGGTACACCTTCACCGCCTCGAGAGCGGCGGGCAGCGGGGCGCCTTCGTCGGTCAGCGTGGGGAGCTCCCAGGCGAGATGGGCGCTGAGAGCCTGGCCGGCAGCCGCCTCGGCCACAAGGGCCGCAGGGGCCGCGGGGAGCGTGATGTTGGCCTTGATGTTGAATCCGCGGAGCAATAAATTGTATTGGTCCTTTTCGGAACAAACCTGGAAGGCGACATAATAGGTGCCGGATGTTTCCGGGGTGAATGCCTTCTTTTCGTTGCGCCACGTTGTGCCGATGTTCTTGCTGTATTCGGCGATGGGGGTTGTGGCCGCGAGCGCGTCGACCGAAGCCTCTGTGCCCACAAACACCTTGAACGCCTCCTTGTTGGCGCTCGTTTCTTTCAACCAGTAGCTAATCTGGTACTCTATTCCGGCAGTCAGCTCGAGTGGCGGGGATATCAGCCAGTCGTCAGCCGCGTTTGTCTTGTGATATTGATATTTCACGCCGCAGTTAGCGCCGGTGGTCGCGGTCAGGTTGTTGTCGTCGCCGTCGTACATCCAGGTCTTATCATCGCTGTTGTGGTCGACCAGGGTCCAGTCCGACGCGATCGCGGTCGCGCTCTTGTTGCCGATTGTGCTATAATATGGCACGCTGACAGCATGGGCGCTTCCCGCCCCGGCCATTAGCGCCATTGCAAGAATAGAGTAGAGTTTTTTCATATTGATTGATTATTGTTGCCAAATGTGGCTTTTTGCCACAGAATTTTCGATTATGGCAGCAAAGGTATAGAATCCACTCTTAATATGCAAACTTTTTCACAAAAGTTCGGCCGATGCCGCGCACAGCGGTCAGCCTCTGCGGCGCTTGCGCAGGGTCACCCAGTCGACAAATCGTATGGCGTAGGGGTCAAACTTGGTCGGGCGGTAAACAAAATTCTTCTGCAACAGGAAGTTCCAAAACACCGACACCACGAGCGACACCGAGAGGCGCGCGAAGGCAAAAATGCCGTCGGGCTTGATCCAGCCCACGCGCAAAACGGCGTCCCAGCCTTGCAGCAGATGGTCGAGAAAGGTGGTGCCTCCGAGGTTCAGCAGGAAGCTGCCGGCCCAGATGAGGAAAAACTTAACAGCCACGGCCTTAACTGCGCAGTGCTCCGAGCGGAATGTGAACTTATAGTTGACCACCGAATTGACTATGCCTCCGAGAATCAACCCGATGGCGGTCGCGAGGAACGAGCGGAGCGGGTCGCGGCCAAGGGGGAAGAAAATCCACGCGTAGCACACGAACGAGGCCGCCATGTCGGTCCACGACGAGAGCTGCGACGTGAGCGTGGCACGGATGAGGGTGAAAATGCCCTCGCCGTGAACCAGCTTGTCGGCAGCCTTGCCCAGCGCCCCATGGCGCGTGCCGGGGTTTTGCACGCGGGCGTCCCCGGTCGCGGTGGGCCGGAAGGCTTCGTTAGCGTTGTCGTTGAGTTGGTCGGGATTCACTTTGCGGTCGGTGGTGGGTCCGTCGGCCCGTGGCTGGGCCGAACGCCGTGTAAGTCATGGAGCTGCAAAGTTAACAAAAACTTCCCGAAAAACCACCCGCGGGGGCAATAATCAGGCAGCGGGGGTCAAAAGCCGTGTTTCTGCTTCCACCGGGCATAGAGCGGATAGAGCTGGGCGGGGTGGTCGTTGTACCAGCTGTAGCCGTTGCGGCGTTCCGGGCCGATTTCCTGGAGCGAGCGGCGGGGGATGCCGTCGCGGTCGCACACGAAGATTTCGCAGTTCTCCAGGTCGTAGAACCGGCCCCACAGCGGCCCGGCATCGGGGTCGGCAACAAGGCGCGTATCCTCCTCGGGCGAAAAGCGCTCGCCTACCCTCTCGACGCGGTAGCCCGTGAGCTTGTGCTCGTCAAACCATCTCATCGCGCCGTCCACTGCCGCGCGCACCCGCTCGTCGGGCTCGGGGAGCTTCATTAGCAGCTCCACAATCTCGGCACTCTCCTGCGAGCAGAACGAGGCGAGCTCGAACTTCCTGGCCGGAGCCGGGGCCAGGGTTTCGCGGTCGTGTTGCTGGCACCAAACCGTGGGCTTGCCGTCGACCACAATCTGGGTCGCCAGAACGCACTCGATGCCTTTGTCGAAAGCCGCGCGCACCCGGCGGGCAAGCGCGTCGTCAAACAGGTCGCCCGAGAACGCGCCTTTCCGCGACAGCATGTCGAAGAAAAGGTTGAGGGTATTGGTCATCGCGCCGTCGTTGTAGGTGATGTGCACCTGGTAGCCCTTGGGATTGGGCCAGAACTGCGGCCACCCGCCGTTGGGGTACTGCCCCGAAAGGAGAAACTCAACCCCGCGCCTGAACGAGTCGTGGCAGAGGGTGTCGCCCGTCACCTTATACATCCGAGCCAGAAAGCGCAGCTGCAGTATGGTGGCTCCGTTGTCGGTTGTCGAGTCGTCGAGCCGCCCGCTGCTTTCGCGCACCGCCTCGAGTTCGGAGGCCGTGAGGGGCGAGCACATGTCGATGTTCTTGGGCCAGCCGCCGGTGGCGCGCTGGAAGGCCATCACCTGGCCGGCTATGCGGCGAGCCTCGTCGGAAGTGAGCCACTCCTTGTCGGTTCTTTTAAGCAGGGGGTTCTTCTTGGCCTTGGCGTTGTTTGGCGCGCCGAGGGTGGCGGGGACCAAAATCAGTAGGGCAGCGACGACGCAGATTAACTTTTTCACGGTAGTAGGGTTTTTAGCAAGGTTAAAAGAGGGTGCCACGCGCCTCGCGGTTCGAGTCGCCGCAAGGTCGCATGACACCCTCTTGAAAGGGATTCATCCTATTTTCAGGGCCATAGTCGGGGATGTTATTTCTTGATGTGCTTCAGGACGGGCTTCTTGGCGTTTTTCACCTTCAGCTTGCGCGCTTTGGCCACCTGCGAGCGGATGGGCTGCTGCACATCCCAGTAGGTGTCGGCATCCATGTGGAAGTTGACGCGCAGCACGGTTTTGCCCCCCTCGCTCCCCTTGGCATAGATAAGCAGGGTGTTCCACAGCTCGGAGTCGATGGGGGTGTTGATGGTGTATTCGCCGGCGGAGTGGATCGCGTCGGTCACGTCGACGGCAGCCGAGCGGGTCGCGATTTCCCACGCTTCCCAACCGTCGTTGAGCAGGTCGTCGACATTGTTCTCTGTGTCGATATAGTAGTAGGCCTCAGTGACGTTGCTGGGGCTCACCTCGAAGTTGACATTGAGCACGCCGTTGTCCTTCGACTTGCTCAGGATGGTGATCGCGGGCGCGTCAGTCTCTTCGGCGGCATCGACATATTCAAATTCAACGTTGGCGTCGGCAATGTCGCCGTTAGCGTCGACACCGCGCACGAGGGCTGTGTAGGTGCCGGCCTCGCTAATGCTCCAGGTGGGGTCCTCGATCAGCTCCTCGAGAGTGTAGGGATAGCCCCAGGCATCGAGGATGAAGTCGACACCGAGACCATAATACTCCTGATAAACGGTGAGATACATCGAGGGGAGCACGGCCACCATCAGATATTTGATGTCGGTGCTGGTGCCGGAGAAGTCAAATTCCACGATTCCGTTGGCAGCCGACACCAATTTGGCCTCAACGGCGAGCGGGGTTGCCGCGGGGTCGGCGGTCTTGAAGTTGGTGTAGCAGAGCTGCTCGGCAACGATATCTTCCTGATCGTCGGTCAGGGGAACGGCGACAGCGATGTAATCGGTGCCGGCGCGGACGCTGAACATGTAGCCGAAACCGTCAGACTCGAAATCCTTCATTGTGAACGACTGCGAACCGGATGCGACATAGCAACCCTCGTTGTAGATGCAGTCGGTGATGAGCTCTGACTTCTCCTCGTCGGCCAGGTCGGCAAACATCTCGCCGAAATACGACATCGCGTAGTTGTTGAGCAGGTGCATCGAGTATATGTTGTGGGCGTAGGCCACTCCGCGCTCGGTGGTGGTAACATTGTAGGTGACGGTGTTTTTGCCCACGTTCTTCACCTCCACGGCCAGCGGGTTGGTTGAAACATCGCCGGGAAGGTTGAAGGTCACATAGTCAACATCGTCGACATCGTAGGTGGCAACCAGGTGGTTATCCTTCACAAGATACATTTTCTGCTGGGCCGGAACAGAAACAACGGCCATTGAGGCGAGCAGGGCGCCAAGTATGAATTTTTTCATTTCTGATACTTTTCGAGATTGGTTGATTACTGCTTGACGATTTTGACCGTCTTTCCGCCGAACGCCACCACATAGTAGCCGCCGGCAAGGTTCGAGGCATCTACCGCGAGGGTCTCGCCCTTGGCGGCCTTGAGCGGGCCGGCAACGAGTTTTCCATTAAGGTCGTAGACCTTCACTTCGGTGTCGGCCGCGGGGAGCACGTTGAAGCTCGAAGCGACCACCGTGGGCCACACGGCGGCCTCGGCGCCCTCGGGCAGCCTCAAAAGCCCCGACATCAATTCGCCGATTTTGATGCGGTCGATGTCGGCCATGTTGTGAACAGCCGACCCCTCGGAATGCACCAGGGTGACGGCGTCAGACCCGATTTCCATGCGCGTCAGGGCGGAGATGGGGTGCGAGAACGTAGTGCCGTCGGCATACATGACCACCACTCCCGGCTCCTCGGCCAAAGCCGAAAGCATAGTCGCAGCCACTATGGCGCCCATAACGAAGCGGCACGGTTTTGAGAAAAATTTCCTCATGCTGTTTGTGATAATTGATTAATACTATCAAAAAATGTTGCAAAAGGCCAAAAAACGGGCCACTTTGATGCCCGCTGGCCGCAGAAAGCGACAAATTTACAAACTTTTCGCGACTCCGCAAACTCCACCCCCAAAATCCCCCTAAATTCCACATGAACTTACTCTGGAGATGTAGCTCGTTCGCGCTATCTCTTCGGGTTGTAGTCGATCGCCATCAGGTCATACGAGAAGGGGTTGTAGAAGTTGCCGATACGGCGCGAATCACCATTTCTCTTTCCGCCCTTTTGTCACCCCGGTAATTATTACCGTGGTGACAAAGTTTGCGCCCGATGGTGTATTACGCTGTGAACATGGACCTTTCGCAGTTTTTAACACTCCTTCTGCCAGTTTTATCGGGACCCACGCATTTGATGTGTCATTTTCTAGATATCGGTGCCTCTACGGTTGAGATTTGGTTTTAGTCAACTGAGAGGTGGAGGGTGGTGGCGCCTTGGGGCGACCACACGCC
>CAYTBH010000072.1:9117-11613 GCA_964435935.1 uncultured Alistipes sp. | reverse complement strand
GTAGTCGCGCGCCGGGTGCATCATCCCGCGGCACTTCTCGTCGGCGCCCAACTCGCGGAACGCGTTCTCCGGGAGTTCGGCGGGGTCGGCATCCTGCCACACGCCCTCGACCTTCGAGGTCGGAATCTTCTGTTTTGTTTCCATTTATAGTGATAATTATGATTGGCTTTGGTCACTGCTGCCCCGGGGTGGCCGGGCGCGGCCGCGAAAGGATGTCAAACGTGTCGGCATAGATTTCCGTCACCTGGTGCTTGATGGTGTTGCGGTCCTCCCACACGCGGGTGCGCAGCTTCCCCTCCACATAGAGCTTCGTGCCGCGGCTTATGTAGCGCTCGGCGGTCTCAGCCGCCGGGCCCCACACCACTATGCGGTGCCACTCCGTGCGTTCCGGGCCGCGGCGCCCGTCGGGCATCACCACTCCCGGCTCGTTGGTGGCCAGCGAGAAGGTGGCCATCGGGCGCGAGTCAATGTAGGAAATCTGCGGGTCGCTCCCCACGTTTCCCACCAAAATCACTTTGTTGACCGACATGGCTTTTCCATTTTCATCGTTTCTCAGCCCCTTCCGGCAGCCGCTCCGCTTTCCGCGGCGCGGGGGGATGGGACCTTTCCATACGCGAATTTACGCTTTTATTCGGGAATTCGCGGCGGTTAAAGCCCTGAAACTATGAGGGTGTATCAAAAAATTGATACACCCTCACGTTTCTTCAGAGCGGTAAACGAGGCTCGAACTCGCGACCCTCAGCTTGGGAAGCTGATGCTCTACCAACTGAGCTATTACCGCGTTGGCTTCATTTGTTGACGCAAAGTTACTCACTTTTTCCCAATTTCCCAACTTTTGCGCCCCCGTTTTTTCTCTATCCCGCCCCGGTCGGTCCCAATCGGTCCATCGAGCGGCGTCCCCCATAATCGAAACCAAGGGGCGATCCGCGGGGAAAGAAAGCGCCCGGTGGCCGTCGCGGGCCATCGGGCGCTGAGTATGGGGTGCGGGGCCGGTGGAGGCCCCGGTTTGTCTGCGGGTGGTGGTTACATAATCACCTTAGTGGCTTTGTCGCCAACGACGCGGATCACCGGCGTGCCGGGCGCGGGGTTCTTCACCTCTACGCCCTGCAGGTTGAAGTAGCGGGCTTCCTTGCCGTCGGCCTCAGCCTCGACTTCCTCCACGCCGACGAAGCCGGGGAGCTGGATGCGCATCTCCATGCCGAGGTTGGCGCTGTAGTACTCGCCATTCTCATAGCGGGTTTCCGAGGCGTAGACCATGCCGTCGGGGATGGTGATCAGGCCCGAATCGCTGCGCGAGCCAAAGAAGTCGGGGGCCGAAGCCTGGATGATGTCCATCGGATAGCCGTTGGCCAGGTTGATGGCCACGAGCGAGGTGAGCAGCATCGAGCCGTCGTTGCCCTTCATACCCACGGGCGAGGGCATCACATAGACCCATGCCGGATCCTCGGCGTTGATGTAGAGGTAGTGGTTCTGGTCCTCGTGGTGGTGGAGGTTCCCCTCCGACGAGTTCCAGTAGCCGTTGGGCGAATAAACGTTCTTGAGGCGGTAGATGCCCGGGGTAGAGGTGCTCTCCTCGACCTCAACGGCGTACGGCTCGACGAAGGCCTCGTAGATGGAATACATGATCACATCCTCGTATTTCGTCCAGCCGATCGATTTCCACGGGCCGTAGACATCCTCGTTGATCACGTCGAAGAGCACGCGGGCGTAGTCGCGCACGTTGCCTTTGCTGTCGATGGCGGCAATGATGAGCGACATGCGGCCCACATAGTTGTCGGGCACGGCGAAGTCGTTGCGCCCGGCCTCGATGGTATTGTCGCTGTTGGCGATCGTCACCAGCTCGGAAGACGTGGGGTTCTCGACACCCGGAATCACGCCGTATTTGATGGAGGCGATGCCGTTGGAGGCCTCGACCATCACGGGCACGGTTTCGCCCGGGGTGACGCACTCCTTCCACAGGTTGAGGTAGTAGTCGTCGATGCACATCACCTCGGCGTCGATTTCATAAACCACGGCGTCGGGGAAGCGGAGTTCGAAATCGTATTTGCACCAGTAGTAGTCATCGTCGGTGTAGGGCGGGAACGACCAGAGCATGCCACCCTGCGGGATGCGGATGATGCCCTCGTTGTAGAAGCCGGTGAGGCCGGCTGCCTTGTCGTCCTCGAGGGTGCCGATGTTGTTCTCGATGTGGCGTCCGGCAACCGACGAGATGAGGAATTCAGGCGCAACCGACGAGTTGGGCGTGAACCCGAGGCCCTGCGATTCGATGTAGACTGCGGTGGGGTCTTCGGCGTTGATATACACGTCGTTGGCCTCGCCGAGTAGGAACATCGGGCATTTGCCGTTGAGGTAGGGGTTCTTCATGCGGAAATAGCCGGGACGCGAGGTGCTCTCCTCGACTTCGACCTTCCACGAATAGCGCGGCTCACGGAACACCGAGCAAATCCAGGGGTCGAAGAAGGTGGCTTCGCCGCGCGAAACCCATTCGGGTTCCGG
>CAYTBH010000072.1:0-9017 GCA_964435935.1 uncultured Alistipes sp. | reverse complement strand
TCGGGTTCCGGGGTTTCCACGCGGGCCGAAACGGGGAGTATGTTCACGTCGGCCATGCCGTTGATTGCCTTGTATGCTTCCTCGCTGCCGTCGGGCACATAGATGGTGCCGTTGGCCAGGAAGTCGTCGTCAAACATGCCGGCGCTCAGGTAGCTCTTGCCGGGGGTGGCATATTGGAACTCGACCCACTGCAGCGACGTGCAACCCTGGAAGAGGTTCACGCCCAGAAGGGTGAAGTTGCCGGGAACCACCACATGCTCAAGCGACGCGCAGTCCTTGAAGAAGTTGGCGCCCAGCAGGTAGCCCGAGCCGGCGGGGAGGGTCACCTCTTTCAGCGCGGTGCACCCCTCGAACACGTTGCCTTGCATGGTGCCGAAGGTCGAGGGAATCTCGATGCTCTCGAGCGAGGTGCACCCCTTGAAGCAATATTGGGGCATCATGCTCGTGCTGGTGGGGAGCACCACCGAGGTGAGCTCCGTGCAGTCCTCGAAGCAGCTCATGCCCAGGCTGGTGATTCCAGCGGGGAGCTCCACCGAGGTCACGGCGCTCGCGGCAAACGCCTCTTTCTTCAGCTCGACCACGTTGTAGTCGCGGCCGGTGTCAGAGATGTGCACCGCCGAGGGGATCACGATGTCGCCGGCGTAGGGGGTGTCGGTGGCTTTCGCCGGGAGCACTATGGCTTTCGCCGAGTTTCCCGAGCCGCTGCAGTCGTAGCGGATGCCGTCAACGACATATTCCGTTGCGGCGGCTCCCGCGGCCGCGAGGGCCGCGAAGAGCGCCAGGGAGGTTATTCTGTTGAAATTCATAGAATTCGTTTGGTTTTGGTGTGTGTGGATAGGGTGTGTGCCTTAGAAAATCACCTTTTCGGCCTTCGAGCCCGAGGTGCGGATGTAAAGCTGGCCCTTGGCGGGGTTGGCAACCTTCACGCCCTGCAGGTTGTAGTAGGCGGCGGGGCCTTCGGCGGCAGCGGCTTCAACCTGGTTGACAGCGGCTTCGGCGCCGATGATGGTGTTGAACTTCTGCCATACGTCGGGCACGTTGTTGTCGCCGTGGACGCTGGTGCGGTAGGCCTCAACCGAGCCTTCGGGCACGATGAGGGTGGCGTTGTCGTAAACCTCCTGCGGGAACATGTTCTCGTTGGGGCAGCGGGGCGGGTTGGCCACGGGGATGGAGATGTAGCGGATGTTGTCGCAACCCTCGAACGCGCCCTTGGCATACCAGTAGTCCCAGCCCGGAACACCGATGATTTCAGTGAGGCCCGTGCAGTTCTGGAAGGCATAGTCGCCAATGAGATTCATCTTTTCGGGTGCCGCGAACTGCTTGAGGCTGGTGCAGTCGGCAAAAGCGTAGGCACCGATGATGTAGACCTCAGGGCTGAAGGTCACCGACTCGAGGGCGGTGCAGCCGCGGAACACGCTCTGGAAGATGCGGCCAAGGTTGGGGGGGCAGGTGAAGCTCTTGAGCGAGGTGCAGTCGCGGAACAGCTCGTTGGGGAGCGAGCTCACCTCGGAGGGGAGGGTGATCGACTCCAGTTTCGAGCAACCCTGGAAGGCGTTGATGCCGAGGTTGTAGACTGTTTCGGGCAGTGTCACCGAGGTGAGCTCCGAGCAGCCGCGGAAAGCGTCCTTGCCCACTTCGCAAATGGTGTAGGTGATGCCGCCGCTGGTCACATATTCGGGAATCACGACGTCGCCGCTGTAGCTGCCGTAGCCGTCGAGGGTCACTTTGCACTTCTTCGAGTTCATGTCGTCGATGAGGTAGTAAACGCCGTCGACCATGAAGCTGTATTCCGAGATGGCGTCGATGGCCTTGAAGCCTTTCCACGCGTCGTCGGCCTTGTAGGCGCTCACCGCGCTCTTGGGAACATAGACGGTGCACTTTTTCATCACTGCCTCGTCAAAGGCGTCGGCCGCCATGGCGGGGGGCTCGGTGGCCGAGATGGTGATGTCGGTCAGGGAGGTGCAGCCGGCGAAGGCCTTCGCCGGGAGCGCTGCCACATGGTTGCCAAACGCGATTTCGCCCAGCGAGGTGCAACCCTCGAAAGCGCTCTCGCCAATCTGGGTGTCGGCGGCAAACGAGGTGGGGAATTCAAAGGCTTTCAGGCGGGTGCAGCCGCGGAAAGCGTTTTTGCCAAACTTCACGGTGGCGCCGGCGAAGGTGATTTCGGTCAGCGCGTCGCAGCCGTCGAAAGCGCCGTCGGCAACCTCGGTCACGAAGTAGCTGTTGACGATGGTCGCACCTTCGGCGTCGATGGTGGTGACGTTGAAGAAGTTGGGAATCTCGATTTTGCCGGAGTAGGGCGCGCCCTGCGAGGGGATGATTTTCACTCTCAACTCATCGGTCTGCTGATAGTAAATGCCGTTGTTGACAAGGGTAGTGCTGATTTCGAGGGCCTGTGTGGAGGTCGCTGCCAACAGACCGATACCGCATAAAAGCGTTTTGGGAGTAAAGAATTTCATAAGCACGTTAAATTTATGCAATTTTTAATAGATTTCAGATAGTCATCGTGTCGCGAATTTAGGTATAATGGTGGATATTTGCAAAGAAAACTGAATAAACATCGACATTTTTCCATATATACGCCCCAAAATGGCTTCTGGGGTCATTTGTTGTGAAAAATGAATGACAATTTGAATGTTGCATTATCGCATACTGCCCGGCGTGTGTGCTTCGTAACTTTGCCCCGGACGGAAAAATGAGGAGATTGATTTTTATGAAAACGTTGAATTTCAAAATTTATTGGCCCCCGTGGTGGGAAAATTTCGCCGTTTGTATGAAAATGCGAGGAGGAACTTCCTTCAGGAAATTCCTCCTCGATGGGGACGGTGCGCAAGGGGGGACTCGAACCCCCACGACCGAAGTCACCAGATCCTAAGTCTGGCGCGGCTACCATTACGCCACTTGCGCCGGTTAAAGGCGGCCGCGTCGCGTCGGGCCGCAACCGCCTTTAATGTTTTGTTCTATGCCGTTGCCGCGGCCGGCGGAATCACTGGATGAGGCCGTGCTTGCGGAATACTTTCTGGAATTTGTCGAGGGCAAACTCAACCTGCTCCTTGGTGTGGGTGGCCATGAGCGAGAAGCGGATGAGGGTGTCCTGAGGAGCGACGGCGGGCGACACCACGGGGTTCACGAAGAGGCCCTCGTCGAAGAGCTCGCGGGTGATGTGGTAGGTTTTGTAGTCGTCGCGGATGAACAGGGGGATGATCGGGGTGCAGGTGTTGCCAATCTCGCATCCCATGTTGCGGAAGCCGTCGAGGGCGAAGTTGGTGATTTCCCAGAGGTGCTCCTGGCGCTCGGGTTCCTGCTCCATGATGTCGATGGCCTTGAGGGCGGCGGCGGTGGAGGCGGGGGTGATTGAGGCGGTGAAGATGTAGGAGCGCGAGTGGTGGCGGAGGAAGTTGGTAATCTCCTTGTCGGTGGCGATGAAGCCGCCCAGCGAGGCAAACGACTTGGAGAAGGTGCCCATCACGAGGTCGACATCCTTGGTGACGCCGAAGTGGTCGCAGGTGCCGCGGCCTCCTTTGCCGAACACGCCGATGCCGTGGGCCTCGTCGACCATCACCGACGCATTGTATTTCTTCGCAAGGCGCACGATTTCGGGGAGGTTGGCCACGTCGCCCTCCATGGAGAAGACGCCGTCGGTGACGATGAGCTTCACCTTGTCGGGCTCGCAGCGCTGCAGCTGCTTCTCGAGGCTCTCCATGTCGTTGTGCTTGTATTTGAGCGTGGTGGAGAAGCTCAGGCGCTTGCCTTCGATAATCGAGGCGTGGTCCTGCTCGTCGAAGATGATGTAGTCCTCGCGGCCGGTGAGGCACGAAACCACTCCGAGGTTCACTTCGAATCCGGTCGAGTAAATCATCACGTCCTCCTTGCCAATGTATTCGGCGATGCGCCGCTCGAGTTTCTTGTGGAGGTCGAGGGTGCCGTTGAGGAAGGGGGAGCCGGCGCAGCCTGTGCCATATTTCTTGGTGGCTTCGATGGCGGCTTCTTTGATGCGCGGGTCGCTGACAAGGCCTGAGTAGCAGTTGCTGCCGAACATGAGCACTTTGCGGCCGTTAATGATTACTTCGGGTTCCTGCTCGCTTTCGATGGCGCGGAAGTAGGGGTACACTCCGGCGGCTTTGGCCTCTTGGGGCGCGGTGTACTTGGCGAGCTTTTCTTGGAGTAGCTTCATTGGGTGGGATTTGTCGATTGAGTCTCAGGCCGGTTCGGGCTGCCTTTGTGACGGCCAAAACTGCCTGTCCGCTTAAATAAGGCCACAAAGTTAGCTATTTTTTCGCAAACGTTATCATTCTTTTGCGAAAAATACGCGCAAAATGCCCGTTTTGGCGCCCAAAGTGTGCAAATCGGGGCCCTGGCTGGGCTTATGAGCCGAAAAAATCGTAACTTTGCACCTTGCCGAAGGCAAAAGGGCCCCGGCGAGCCTCGCGTTTTGAATTATGTCGAAGTGGATTTACAGAGTGTTCCGCAGTTTGCTGGTGTCGGCGATCGTCCTTGGATTCGTCGTCCCGGCGGTGCTCTATGTGGCCCTCTCGCTCAGCGGCGTGCAGCGCGAAATCGCCGACGTGGCCGAGCGCGAGCTCTCGACCCTGCTCGCCGCGAAGGTGACGATCGGGCGCGCCAACATCATTCCCTTCAACAGGGTGGTGCTCAGCGACGTGGTGGTGGAAACAGCCCCGGGCGACACCGCCCTCGTTGCGCGGAGCATCGGGGCCTCGGTCGACCTCGTCGGGGGGCTCCGCTCCGACACCTGGACTATCAACTATGTGGCCGTCATGGGCTTGCGGGGCAAGCTGTGGCGCGCCACCCCCGGCGGCCCGCTCAACATTCAGCCCACCCTCGACGCTCTCGCCCCGAAAGACAAGTCGCGGCCCCCGACGCGCTTCTCGCTCCGCGTGCCCACCGTCATTCTGCGCTCCTGCTCCTTCAGCTACGATGTGCTCTCCGAGCCGGTGGCCAAGGGCTTCGACCCCAACCACATCGGCGTCAGCGGACTGCGGGCCGACATCGTGGTGCCACGCCTCCGCGACGATGCCTACACGGTCAATGTCAAGCGCCTCGGCTTCGAGGAGAGGTCGGGCTTCGAGCTCGACAATTTAAACCTTGCGGCCTCGCTCGACGGCGATGCCCTGCGGGTCGACCATCTGATTGTCACGCTCCCCGATTCGCGGGTCGGCATCGAGCCATTCTCTGTGCCGCTCAATGGATTGGGCAACCTGGGCGGCCAGCTTAAGAGCGCTAAGGTCAATTTCGCCATCACCCCCGCGAGCTCCCTGTGGCTCCCCGACCTGCAGGCATTCGTGCCGCAGTTTGCCAGGCTCCCCATGGCCGCCGTGGTTCAGAAACTCACTGTCGACGGCTCGCTGGCCGACGCTTCGGTGTCGGCATCGCTCGCCGTCGGCGACCACCTCTCGCTCAGGTTTGCCGGCCGGGCTGCCGACATTGACGCCCCTGGGCGGTCGGCTGAGCTTTCAAACCTCTCGCTCAGCACAAGCGGCGCGGCGGTGGCCGCGATTGTCGGCGCTTTCAGCCCCCTGGGCGAGAAAGCGCTCGCCCGGCTCACCGCGGTTGGCGATGCCGACCTCGAAGCTTCGGGTCGGTGGAGCCCGACGGGTGGAACGCTCGACGCCACCATCGTCACCGACGCGGGCTCGCTGGCGATCGACGGCAGCGCGCGGGGAAGCCGCGAGGCCGGATTCGACATTGATGTGAACGCCTCGACCTCAACGCCTGTCAACTGCGCGGCGTTCCTTCCGCGTGCCGGGCTGGGGATGGTCGACGGCTCTGTCACCGCCGTGGGCCGCCTGGCGAAGGGGAAACTGACCTCCGGCGAAGCGCGGGCGCGGCTGCCGTTCGTCGAGTTCCGCGGCGAAACCTACCACGACCTCGCCCTCGACGCGTCGCTCGCCGGAAACGATGTCGCTGGCCGCGTGAGTGTCGACGACCCCGACTTGCAACTGAGCCTCGAGGGGGCTTATACCCTCGGAGCGGCGCGCCACATCGCGCTCCGCGGAGGCATCGAACGCGCTTTCCCCGACCGGCTCGGACTCTGGAACAAGCTCCCGGGCGCGCTCCTGTCGGGCGACATCGACGCGGACCTTGACATTGCCGATCTCAACCGCCCCGGTGGCTACGTCCGCCTGGCCAATGTGTCGCTGATTCCTGCCGAGGGGGAGCCGTTTGTTGTTGGCGAGTTGGCGGTGAACGCCTCGCCCGACTCAGCCGGCGGGGTCGCGGTGACGCTCGAGTCGGACTATGTCGACGGCACCCTACGGGGTGTGTTTGATTTCAAGCGGCTTCCGAAGCAGATTCTGGGCGTGGTGGGTGCCTCGCTCCCCTCGCTTCTGCCCGGGGCTTCGACCGATGCCGACTTTGCCGCGGTCAATGATTTCGGGTTCGAGTTCAACATAAAGTCGACCGAGGAGCTGGGGCGGGTGGTCAAGCTCCCGGTCAGCGTGATTTATCCCGCGACGGTCACCGGGGCGTTCAGCTCGGTGACCCGGGAGATGTCGCTTGAGATTGACGCGCCCTACCTCCGGCAGGGCAACAAGCTGGTCGAAGCCACGGCGGCGCGGTTCAAGATGTCGGGGGCCGACGGCTCCAACTCGCTGGGGCTGGCAACCACGATGCCTACCAAGAATGGCCCGCTGTCAATTCTGCTCGACAGTTCGGGAACCCCCGACAAAATCGGGGCCGACCTCTCCTGGAGCATCGACCGCGCCAGGGCCTACGAGGGCTCCGTCGGGCTGACGACGCTCTTTTCGCGCTACCATGCCGAGGGCGACGATGCCGCGGGCCCGGGGCGGCTGCGCACCATTGTAAACCTCAACCGCAGCTCGCTGACGTTCAACGACTCCACCTGGGTGGTGAATCCGGCGGCTGTCACCATCGACGGCCGCTCGATTAGCGTTGACGGCATCAACGTGTGCCACGGACGGCAGTTCGTGAAAATCGACGGCGAAATCAGCGACAACCCCCTGGCGGCGCTCACGGTCGACGTGCGCGATTTCAGCCTCGACTATCTCTTTGAGACACTGGGCATCGACAATGTCACCCTCGGCGGCGACGCGACCGGCACTTTCCGCGCCTCGGGCCTCTACACCAAGACTCCGGCTCTCCTCACCTCGGGGCTGAGCGTCAAGGGAATAAGCTATAACAAGGCTGTGTTTGGCGACGCACTGGTGCGCTCGCGGTGGGACACGGGGCGCAACGCCGTGACTATCGATGCCTCGATTACCCGCGGCGACCGCCTCTCGGAGATTAACGGCGCGATTTTCCCCATGGCCGACTCCCTCGACCTCACTTTCAGGGCCGACCGCATCCCGGCCAAATTTATGCAAACCTACATGTCGGCCTTCGCCTCAGACATCAGCGGCGAGGCCTCGGGCCGCGCGCGGCTTTGGGGCAACTTCAAGTATATCGACCTCGAGGGCGACGTGAAGGCCGATAATCTCGCGATGAGGATTAACTTCACCAACACCGTTTACTCGACGAGCGACTCGGTGCATTTCCGCCCCGGGGTGATCGACCTCGACGGCATTACGATCAAGGATGTCAACGGCCACACGGCGAAGCTCGACGGCAAGGTGAGGCACACTTTCTTCAAAGAGCCCCGATTCAACTTCGCGATTACCCGGGCGCGCGATTTCCTTTGCTACGACGAAACGGCTGCCAGGAGCCCGGTGTGGTATGGCCAGGTATACGGCAATGGTTCGGCGTCGGTCAACGGCGAGCCGGGGGTGGTGAACATCAGCGTCGACATGTCGACAGCCCCCAACACGGTGTTCACCTTCGTGCTTTCCGACCAACAGGTGGCCGAGGAGTATTCATTCCTCACCTTCCGCGACCGCACCCCGACTCTGGTCGAGGGCGACGCGCTGATTGTCAAGCACGACCCGCGGATGGAGCTCGTCAACAGCTTGCGGCGCCGTATCGCCGCCGACCCCGTCGGCACGTCGGACTATAACATCTCGCTGGTGATGAACGTGACGCCGCAGGCGCAGCTCGTGCTGGTGATGGACCCCGTCGGTGGCGACCGCATCCGCGCCCGAGGCTCGGGACAGCTGCAGCTCGACTACGGCTCGGCCAACAACGACCTGAAGATGTATGGCACCTACACCCTCGACCGGGGCGACTACAACTTCACCCTCCAGGACATTATTATTAAGGACTTCACCATACGCTCCGGGAGCAAGATTTCGTTCCAGGGCGACCCCTATTCGGCCCAGCTCGACATCAAGGCGGCCTACACGCTCAACGCCAACCTCTCGGACCTCGACGAGTCGTTTCTCGAGGATAAGGACCTCAACCGCACGTCGGTGCCGGTGAACGCCCTGATGAATGTGAGCGGCGACATGCGCCAGCCCGATGTGACGTTCGACCTCGAGTTCCCGACCCTCACCTCCGACGTCTACCGCAAGGTGCGCTCCATTGTGTCGACCGACGACATGATGAACCGCCAGATTATCTACCTGCTGGCGCTAAACCGCTTTTACACACCCGACTATATGGCATCCACCACCAAGGGCAACGAGCTGGTGTCGGTGGCGTCGTCGACAATCTCCTCGCAGCTCAGCTCGCTGCTGGGGCAGATTTCCGACAACTGGAACATCGCGCCGTCGTTTCGCTCAGACCGCGGCGACTTCTCCGACGTCGAGGTCGACCTTGCCCTGTCGTCGCGGCTGCTCAACAACCGCCTGCTGTTCAACGGCAATTTCGGCTACCGCGACAAGACTCTCAACACATCGCAGTTTGTCGGCGACTTCGACCTCGAATACCTCCTAAACCGCTCGGGCAACCTCCGCCTGAAAGCCTACAACCGCTACAACGACCAGAACTACTATCTGCGCACCTCCCCCACCACCCAGGGTGTCGGCATCATCTTCCGCCGCGACTTCGACAAGCTGTGGCCGTTCGGTCGCCGGAAGTCGCAGTAACGAGGCTGCGGATGTCAGTGGGTGTGGGGGTCAGTTGAAGCGGGTGAGGATGCCGTCCTCGAAGATGAGGTAGCGGCCATC
>CAYTBH010000071.1:0-11742 GCA_964435935.1 uncultured Alistipes sp. | reverse complement strand
TGCAACAACCTCGTATCTGGTTGATAGTCAAAGTTAAGTTAGGAGTTTCCTAAACATTTGATAGCAGTTCGATTCTGCTCCGGGGTACAATTACAGTGATCAAGGCTGCCTGGCGAACCGTGGCCGGGCAGCCTAAACAATAAATTCAGGTATGCGCGGAAGAGGCAGACGCACCCACAGAATGAGATTGCTCGCCTGGGCGGCCTTGGGGTTGCTTATGGCTGCGTGTGCCTCAATCGGCCGCCCCGGCGGAGGACCCCGCGACCAGGACCCACCGGTTTATGTGCGTTCCAATCCCACCCCGGGGCAGCTTAACTTCAACGACGACCGCCTGGAAATCATTTTCGACGAGAACATCAAGCTCGACGACCCGTCGAACAAGGTGGTGGTTTCGCCGGCACAAAAGCAGCCGCCGCAAATACGCTCTAACGGCAAGAAGGTCACCGTGCAGCTCCGCGACACGCTCTTGCCCTCGACAACCTACACCATCGACTTTTCCGACGCTGTGCGCGACCTCAACGAGGGGAACATCCTCGACGGCTTCGCGCTCGACTTCTCCACGGGCGACCACATCGACACCCTGCGCATTTCGGGCATGGTTTTCGAGGCGCGCACCCTGGAGCCCGCCCAGGGAATGGTGGTGGGGGTTTATCGCGAGCCATCCGACACGTCGCTGACAACCCTTCCGCTCGACCGCGTGGCCAAAACCAACCAGTATGGCCAGTTCACCATCCGCAACCTCCAGCCGGGGCGCTACCGCGTCTACGCGATCGACGACCGCAACCACGACTGGCACTGGGACCGCTCGGAGAACATCGCCTTCTATCCCATCGAAATCACCCCGGAAGCCAGGACCGTGGAGGTGACCGACACGCTCCGCGCCGCCGACGGCTCTGACTCGCTCGTAGTGCGCCAGGGCACCCACTACCTCCCCGACGACCTGTTGCTTACATGGTTCAACGAAAACTATAAAGCGCAATACCTCCGCGACAATTCGCGACCCGACCCCCGGTTTGTGCAGCTGAAATTTGGCGCGACCCTCGACTCGATGCCCTCGTTGAAGATTCTCAACGGCCCCCGCCAGGGCGAGCTGCTCGAAAACCTGTCGGTGATTGAAACGCGCCCCGAGCGCGACTCGCTGGTCTACTGGCTGCGCGACACGGTGCTCGTGGCCCAGGACTCCCTGCTTGTCGAAGCACGCTACCGCCGCACCGACACTCTCGACAACCTCGTGTGGCAAACCGACACCTTGAAGCTCTTCAACAAAGTGAAGCGCAAGAAGGAGAAAGAGAAGAAAAAAGAGGAGGCCGACACGCTTCCGCCGCCCATACCCCTGCTGAACATCAAGCCGCTGACAAGCTCGATGCAGGACCTCCACCTCCCGGCCACATTTGAAATCACCGAACCCGTGGGGGCTATTGACTCGCTGGGCGTGAGGCTCGAATGGACAGCCGACTCGGTTTGGCGCCCGGTGAAAGAGTGGACTTTCGGGCCCGACACCGCCTCGGTGCGCCGGATGCGACTCGACGCGGCATGGCAACCCGGCACGAAATACCGCCTGACGGCTGACTCAATGGCCATCCAAAACATCTACGGGCTTTACAACGGCCACTTCGAGCATAATTTCACCACCAAGGAGGTCGAGGACTACGGCAACATCTATTTCACGATTCCCGACGCGGGCGAGATTCCCGACTCAATGGGCATCGTTGTCGAGCTGCTCGATGGCTCTGACCGTCCGCAGGCCACAGCCAAGGTCAACGGGCAGACGGCGGAGTTTCACTACGTCACTCCCGGCACTTACTATGCCCGCGCATACGTCGACCGCGACCTCGATGGGCAGTGGGACACCGGCAACGTGGCCGACTCCATCCAACCCGAGGATGTGTTCTACCTGCCCAAGAAGCTGACATTGCGCAAGAACTGGGACATAGAGATGGAGTGGAGCCTGTTCGACACCCCCGTCGATCAGCAGAAGCCTTACGAAATCAAGCGCAACAAGCCCAAGAACTCTGAACGCGAGCGCCGCCGCGGCGACGATGACGACGAGGAGGATGAGGAAGACTTCTACAACGACCAAGGCAGCTGGGGCAACGGCTCGCAATACAACAACAGCCACCGCCGCGGGGGCTTCGGAAACGGCGCCTTGCAAACCAACAGGCCCTATTAAGCATAAACCACACCTAAATAAAACCGAATCAAGTGCTTGGCAAAGATACGATCATGGTGCCGCGCCGGTATAGCGCGTTTCTCGATGTTGACAGCAGCGAGTGCCGGTTCATAGCCTTTTCCAATGTGGAATCGCCCTCGATAGTGGGCGGAGCGATGCCATATCCCGGGGGGATGGCCCCGGTTCCGGCGCTTGAAGAGTCGGTCTATGCCAATCCGCTGCTGTTGAGTGATTTCGGTTCAATGACGATAATCTACCGGGCGAAGCGCTTCATGCTCATCCCCTCGTTCGTCACCGACGACCAGCTTGCCGAGCGGCTTTTCCGCGAGCAATATCCCGTCGACAACGACCTGCCGGCCGCCCAGTTGCTGATTGATGATTGGAAAGGGCTGGGCGCGAGGCTGGTGTATGAGGTCGACAGCGACGAACTCGCATTTCTCCGTCGCACTTTCAACAACCCCGCCACCCGGCATCCGCTGAGTGTCGAGGCGCTCTACTTCGCCGCTCGCCATGGCAGTCGCTCTGGCAGCCGCACTCTTTTGAGTGTGGGCGAGGGGAGGGCCGATGTTGTGGTGCTTGGCCGGCGCGGTGTGCTGTGTGCCAATAGTTTTGCCATTTCGGGCGCGATGGATGCCGCCTACTACGCCCTCGCCGTCAGGCAGGCGCTCGAGCTGCCTCCCCGCGACGAGCTGATGCTCGCGGGCACAGCGGCCGCGCGCGCATCGCTCACTCCCGTGCTTCGCCGGGCGGTGTCGTTCGTCATCCCGGCTGTGGAGCCGCCCGCAGTGCTTTCGGCCTCGAAGGAGGTCAGGGCGCTCCCGTTCGCGTTGAAAGTAGCACCGTTCGCAAACTTATAGTTGCCCGCGGCTGTTGACTATTAGAAATAAGTAATTGCCGATGAGGATTATCAGAGGAAAATACGGGCGGCGCCGTTTCAGCGTGCCCACCAACATAACCGCGCGCCCAACCACCGATTTCGCTCGCGAGAACATCTTCAACGTAATGGAGAATCTCGTTGACTTCGAGGAGGAGCAGCCCGAGGCGCTCGACCTTTTCGCCGGCACAGGAGCCGTGTCGTTCGAGCTCCTGTCGCGAGGCTGCAAGGCGGTGACCTCCGTAGAGAAAGCCGCGACCCAGGCCAATTTCATCGCCAAGGTTGCCCGCGAGCTCAAGGCCGACAACCACTCGCTTGTGCGCGGCGACGCCTTGCGCTACATCGACTCGTCGCGCAAGGGCTACGACCTCGTTTTCGCCGACCCCCCCTACGACCTTCCCGGCTTTGAGGAGATTCCCGGAAAGGTGCTTGCCTCTAAGTTGTTGAAACCCGGAGCGCTTTTCATCATCGAGCACTCGGCGAAGCACGATTTCTCCGGGCTGCCTCATTTTTTTGACCATCGCGCCTACGGCTCGGTGAATTTCTCGCTGTTCCGCGTTCCAGAGGAGGGTGGGGCCGGAGATGAACATTAATCCCGACAACGATAATGGAAAATCAAGACATACCGACCATCGAAGCATCCGCTCCGGCGGAGTTCAAGCGTCCCAAGCCGCTGATTGGCCTGACGCTGCAACAATTGCGGCTCGTCTGCGAGGAGGCGGGGCTCAAGCCCTTTAACGCCAAGCAGATTGCCCGCTGGCTCTACACGGCCCGCGTGAAGGACATCGACCAGATGACCGACCTTCCCAAAGCGGGCCGCGCCCGGCTCCAGGAGCTTGGCTATGTGGTAGGGCTGCGCAAGCCGTTGCGCCGCGAGGTGTCGGCCGACGGCACGGTGAAGTATCTGTTTCCCGGCGTGAATGGCCGCGACGTCGAGGCGGTGATGATTCCCGAGGCCGACCGCGCGACGCTATGCGTTTCGTCGCAGGCTGGTTGCAAAATGAACTGCTCGTTCTGCATGACAGGGCGCCAGGGCTTCCACGGCAACCTCTCGACCGCCGACATAATCAACCAGGTGCTTTCGGTGCGCGAGAGCGAAAAGCTCACCAACATCGTGTTTATGGGCATGGGCGAGCCAACCGACAACGCGGCAGCCGTGTTGATGGCAATCGAGATTCTCACCGCGCCCTGGGGATTCGGCTGGAGCCCCAAGCGCGTCACCGTGAGCACCGTGGGGCGCACCCGCGAGCTCAAGAAGTTCCTCGACGAAACAAAGGTGCACATAGCCGTTTCGCTCCACTCGCCCTACTCGCAGGAGCGCGCTGCGATGATGCCGGTCGAGAAGGCCTATCCCACCCGCGAGCTGCTCGACCTGCTGCGCGAATACGATTTCGCCCACCAACGCCGCCTTTCCTTCGAATATATTATGTTCAAGGGGGTTAACGATGATGTGCGCCATTGCCGCGACCTTGCCAAGCTGCTCAAAGGGCTCGATTGCCGCGTGAACCTCATCCGTTTCCATGCCATACCCGACTCGCCTTTGCGCCCCGCGCCGATGGCTGCCATGGAGCGCTTCCGCGACCAGCTGAACGCCGACGGTGTTGTGGCCACAATCCGCGCCTCGCGCGGCGAGGACATAGCTGCCGCCTGTGGCATGCTCGCGGGCGAAGGAAGAAACTAATTTAGCTACATAAAAGATATGAAAAAGATATTTGCCGCATTGCTGGCAGCCGGATGCGTGTTCTGCGCCATGGCGGCCAAGACATCTGGCGAGCCCGCCATCGAGTTCGCTGAGTCGACCTACGATTTCGGGACCATCGCCGAAAAGGGTGGCAACGTCAGCCACGAGTTCGATTTCACCAACACTGGCGAGTCGCCTCTGCTGATTGTCAACGCCACCGCGTCGTGCGGGTGCACGATGCCTAAATTCCCCAAGGAACCTATTGCCGCTGGCAAGAGCGGAAAAATCAAGGTCACATATAATCCCGATGGCCGCCCCGGGGAGTTCCACAAGACCATCACGGTGCGCACCAACAGCAAGAAGCAGAAAAAGGTGACGCTCAAAATCAAAGGATTCGTAACCCCCGACAAGAAGTGAGCACTATGCTTAAGCGACTGACCGCGGGCCTGTTTGCCATCGCCGTTGCCGCGACCGCGACGGCTGAGGTCAAATGGCTGCAAACAAACTACGACTACGGCGCTTTCACCGAGGACGGCGGGTGCGTGAGCTGCGAATTCCGCTTCGTCAACAACGGAGCCGACCCGGTTTCCATCGTTGCCGCGAGGGCTTCCTGCGGCTGCACCACTCCGAGCTTCACCAAAACACCTGTCGCCCCCGGCGACACCGGGCGTGTCGAGGTGCGCTACAACCCCGTAGGGCGTCCTGGCCGATTCTCCAAGACTGTGAGCGTGACCCTTTCCGACAGCGAGAAGCAGACCCTCAAGGTGAAAGGCGTTGTCATCGGGGCGCAGAACACCCTCAAGTCGCGCTATCCCGTCGATGCCGGACCCCTCAAGCTGCGCTCCTCGTCGATGCTCATGGGCACCGTGCGCAACCCTGGTGCCAAGTCGGCCATTTTTGAGGTTTACAACGCCACGACCTCGCCAATCACACCATCGTGGCGCGGGCTGCCTGATTATCTGAAAGTCAAGGCAATGCCCGAAACGATTCCCCCCGGCGAGCAGGGTGTCTACTCCTTCGTGCTCAACGCCGACAAGGGGGTGCCATACGGCTTTCTCTGCGACTCGATTTGGCTCGAAATCCCGGGCGCCGACGCGGTGAAAGTCGAGTACACCGCCATCGTTGAGGAGGACTTCCGCCGCCTCTCGCCCGGCGAGCGCATGAAGGCCCCCAAGGTGTCGGTCGACGCGGGCAGCGTCGATTTCGGCCAGGTAGAGCGCGGCGGGGCCCCGGTTGTGCGCGAGTTCGAGGTCGCGAACCTCGGCAAGAGCGACCTGCTTGTGCGCCGCGTCTACACCCTCGACCCAGCGCTGTCGATAGTCTCGGCGCCCTCGAAAATCAAGAAAGGGAAGCGGGCTACCGTGAAAGTGAGCTTCGACCCATCTAAAGCCGAGGGCGAGATGCTCAACGGGCGTATTCAGCTGATTGTCAACGACCCCGACCAGCCTCTTACCACTCTCCGCGCCGTTGGCGAGCTGCGATGACCCGTAGCCGCGTTTGCAAATGCAAACCGCCCGGCCCGGGCCAAAGGGGTGTTGATAACTTTTTTGCTGAAAATCCGCATTTTTGCTGTTTGGCATTGTAAATTCTTCCGACATTTTTGCGTAACTTTACGCTCCGAAAGCGCGCTGCGCCAACGGAGCGTTTTTCATTTTATCCATCCATCCCCCCGCGGGATGGGATTCTATTAGTCAACAAGGCCAATAACAGCGAATTACTGAACGATGCAGACAACAGTCGACACCAACATCCCCTACCACGTTCCCGCCCTGCTGCCGCAGGTAATCGAAGGCTTGGACATCAAGCCCGGGGGAGTGTATGTCGATTGCACTCTCGGCGGCGGCGGCCACACCCGCGCCATTCTGCGCCAGCTCGACCCGGCGCAAGGTGGCAGGCTGCTTAGTTTCGACCAGGATTCCGAGGCCATAGCCCGCGCGGCAGCCGATGCCGAGCTCAGCGGCAACGCGGCGTTCACCGCCGTAAGGGGCAATTTCCGCTTCCTGCGCAATTTTCTGCGCTATTATGGGGCCGACAGCGTCGACGGTATATTGGCCGACCTGGGAGTGTCGTTCCACCACTTCGACGACCCGGGCCGCGGCTTCTCGTTTCGCTGGGAGGGCCCGCTGGACATGCGCATGAACCGCGACGCGCGCCTCACCGCGGCTGCCTTCCTCGCGAAGGCAACCGAACAGGAACTCGCCGATGTGCTGACCCTCTTCGGGGAACTGCGTCAAGGAAAGGCCATGGCGCGCTCGATAATCGCAGCCGGGCGCACCGCCCCGGTCGACACCGTGGAGCGCCTGCTGGAGGTAGTCAAGCCCCACATCAGCCCCCGCCAGGAGAAAAAAGAGCTCGCGCAGCTCTTCCAGGCGCTCCGCATCACGGTTAACGACGAGATTTCGGCGCTCCGCTCGCTCCTCAACCAGAGCCTCGAAGCCCTGAAGCCGGGCGGACGGCTCGCGATAATCACCTATCATTCGCTCGAAGACCGCCTGGTGAAAAACTTCATGCGGGCCGGAAACCTCGAGGGGCGCGAGGAAAAGGACTTCTTCGGCCGCCGGCTGAGTCCGCTGAAATGCCTCACGTCGAAGCCCATAGTCCCCACCGACGAGGAGGTTGAGCGCAACCCGCGCTCGCGCAGCGCGAAACTCCGCGTGGCCGAAAAGCTATAATTCAGAAACGTAAACAACCAAGCGACACACCCGTCAATCCAACCAATCTCTCACTCACTCCAATGTCGGCAAAAACCAGCACATCCCGTAACACCAACCGAGCCAAAGGCGCTTCCAAGGCGAAGCGCAGCCCGTCGATATGGCGCAGCGCCATCCATGGCCGCATGCTGTCGCTCGATTTTTTCAGCCGCCACTGGCTGTGGGTGCTCATGGTGGTGGTGATGCTGATGATATACATCACGAGCCGTTACACTTGCCAGACGCAGATGGAGGATATCCAACGCCTCACCCGCGAACTGGAAGTGGCCAAAACCGAGCGCGTGCGCGAGAAATCGATTTACATGAGCCGCATCCGCGAGTCGCAGATGCAGCGCATGGTCGACTCGATGCGCCTGGGGCTCACCGTGCAGGAACAGCCCCCTTACCGCCTATCGCTCGGCGAGTAATCAATCCACCAAACTCTCTTCAACAAACTCCAACCAACGAACTCGACTCCAAATGGCAAACGGCAGGCTACAAATCCAGGGGCGTTACGCGTTCATCACAATTCTGATCGCGGTTTTCGCCATGGCGATTTCCTACAAGCTTTTCTCCACAACCATCGTCCACGCCGACGACTGGAACAGGAAGGCCCTCGAAGAGTTGCAGACAATCGACACGATTTACCCCGAGCGCGGCGACATCCTGGCGGCCGACGGCTCGATACTCGCCACGAACCTCAGCTACTACACGGTGCGCATCGACTTCCGCTCGGAGCGCTTCCTTGAGGAGCGCTACCGCCTGGCGATTGACTCGATCGCCGACTCGCTGGCGCTCCACTTCCCCCGCCGCAGCCGCGCCGAGTGGCGCGAATATCTCCAAAAGCCGCTCAACACCGACCCTGCCAAGCGCCCCCGCGCATGGCGGCTGATCCGCGGCCTCAGCTACACCGACCTGCAACTGCTGCGCACATTCCCGTTTTTCGAAATCAAGAACCCCAACAAGAACGGCCTGATTGTCGAGAGCACCATGCGCCGCTCAAACCCCTACGGCGACATGGCGCGCCGCTCGGTGGGGGGCGTGGGCCAAACCGACAAAAGCCGCGAGGTGCATGGCATTTCGGGCCTCGAAATGGCCCTCGACTCGCTCCTTTATGGCAAACCGGGGCTCTCCAAGAAGATTCCGCTGACGAAGAACATTGTCAACTGGACCGATGTCGCCGCCGAACCGGGCTACACCCTGCGCACAACCATCGACATCAATATGCAGGACATCCTCGAGAACGAGCTCAACCGGGTGCTCGACTCCTGCTCGGCCGACTGGGGCTGCGCGATTCTCATGGAGGTGTCGACCGGCGACATCAAAGCCATCTCCAATCTCGAAAAAAACAAGAAGGGCCCCGGCTACATCGAGGCGCTCAACTATTCCGTCGTCGGTTTCGAGCCGGGGTCGGTTGTGAAGCCCATCTCCATGATGATTGCCCTGGAAGACAACCTCGTCAACAATCTTGAGGAGGTGATTCCCATAGGTAAGAGCTGGGCCTACGCCGGAGGGCGCCCCATTACCGACAGCCACTACAACGGCTCGCTTAGGGTGCGCGAGGTCATCGAGCAGTCGTCAAACATCGGCATGGCGCGAATCATTGCCCGCGGCTACGACAAAAACCCCAAGGCGTTCGTCGAGCGCCTCCGCGGCATTGGGTTCCTCGACCCGATGGGCACCGGCATCGCTGGCGAGCGCGTGCCCTATTTCAACCCCAACCCGGGCAAAGTTGACCTTTCGCGCATGTGCTACGGCTACGCGTCGCAGATTCCCCCAATTTACACCCTCTCGATTTACAACGCTATAGCCAACGGTGGGCGCTACGTCCGCCCGCGCCTGGTGAGCAACCTCGTGACCGAGGACTACGACTCGGTGATTCCCGTGACCTACATCCGCGACCGCATCTGCTCGGAGGAGACGGCCCGCAAGATGCGCTACATGCTCAAGCAGGTGGTGTGGGGCGACCACGGGACGGGGCGCAGCCTCCGCTCCGAGAAGGTGGCCCTCGCCGGCAAAACCGGCACATGCTACAGCGTCGACCCGAGCACAAAGCAGTATAACACGGCTCGCAAGCGCCTGGCATTCTGCGGATTTTTCCCTGCCGACAATCCAAAATACTCCTGCATGGTGCTGACGTTCTACCCCAAGCGCAATATGTTTGGAGCGGCCTCGACTTCGGGACGGGTGATGCGCAACATAGCCCTGAAAATGTACTCCCGCGGCATGCTCGACAACGCCTCGGACTACGCCGAGGGGACCTCGGGGCGCAAGCGCGGCACCCTCTACGGCTCCATCGACCAGGAAAAGATTTCGTCGGTGCGCAAAGCCGCCGGGATGAAGGAGGAGGTGCACCCGGCTGCCCCGCGTAAGATGCCCGCCGGCACCGTGCCCTCAGTTGCCGGCCTGGGAGTGCGCGAGGCGGTGCGAGTGCTCGAGGATGCCGGGTTCAACGTCCGGGTGAGCGGCACGGGATATGCCCGCGGCACCACCCCGGCGCAGGGCACCCCGCTCGCCCGCGGCGGCAAGGTGACCATCCATCTCTCCGTTTGACACAGAAGCAATTATTATCACGACTATATAGACTCAACATCAGAAAATGAAGATTGAAAATCTCATAAACGGGCTCCGGGTGAAGGAAGTTGCCGGACCCATCGACAAGGAACTCAGCGCCATCACTGCCGATTCGCGCCAGGCCCGCGAGGGTGGGCTTTTCGTGGCTGTCAGAGGCGTGACGGTCGACGGCCACTCGTTCATCCCCTCGCTGCGCGGCAAAGGCCTTGCCGCGATGGTGGTGGAGGAGATGCCTGCCGAACGCGAGGAGACTGTAACATATATCCTCGTTGAGGACTCGGCTGAGGCGCTTGGCGAAATCGCCTCGCGATGGTATGGCGAACCCTCGAAGAAACTGCGCCTCGTGGGCGTCACGGGCACTAACGGCAAAACCACCACCGCGACCCTCATCTACGAGATGGCGCGCCTGATGGGCCACAAGGCCGGACTCCTTTCGACGGTGGCAAACTACATCGACAACCTCCGCGAACCCGCCAAGCAGACCACTCCCGACGCGATCACAATCAACGCCCTGCTGGCCCGCATGGTGGAGGCCGGGTGCACCGTGGCAACCATGGAGGTGAGCTCGCACGCCGCCGACCAGAAACGCATCGCCGGGCTCACATTCGCCGGAGGTGTGTTCACCAACCTCACCCGCGACCACCTCGACTACCACAAAACTGTGGCCAACTACCTCAACGCCAAAAAGAAATTTTTCGACGGCCTCCCCGCCGGCGCCTTCGCCCTGACGAACATCGACGACAAGGTTGGCGAGGTGATGCTCCAGAACACCAAGGCCGACCGCAAGACCTACTCGCTGCGGCAGATGGCCGATTTCAGGGGCCGCATCGTGGAGAGCCGCCTCGACAGCACCCTGCTGAAACTCAACGATAAGGAGGTCATCACCCGCTTCACGGGCAAATTCAACGCCTATAACCTCACGGCTGTCTACGGCGCTTGCATCCTTTTGGGATGGAACACCGACGAGGTTCTCGTCAACATGAGCCGTCTGGTGCCCGTCGCAGGCCGCTTCCAGGCGTTCCATTCGCCAAAGGGGGTGACCGCGATTGTCGACTACGCCCACACCCCCGACGCGGTTGTGAACGTGTTGCAGGCCATCCGCGAGGTGGTTGGCACCTCGGGCCGCGTGTTCACCGTGGTAGGCGCCGGAGGCAACCGCGACCGCGGCAAGCGCCCCATCATGGCCAAGGAGGCAGCCCTGCGCTCCGACCGCCTTTTCCTCACATCCGACAATCCCCGTTTCGAGCAGCCTGAAGCGATTCTCCGCGACATGGAGGAGGGGCTCGACACGCCCGAGCTGCGCGAGAAGTCGCTGAGCATCACCGACCGCCGCGAAGCCATCCGCACAGCCGCCGCCATGGCGGCTGCCGGCGACGTGATTCTCATTGCCGGAAAGGGCCACGAGGACTATCAGGAAATCCGCGGCGTGAAGCACCACTTCGACGATGCCGAGGTTGTGGCCGAAATATTCGGCACAAGCCGCTGACCCACCAGGGGATTCCGATTAATTAAGAATTTTCACACAGCAAGTTAACTTTCAGGAAGGATGTTCTACTATCTTTTCCAATATCTCGAAGAATGGGGCGTGCCGGGTGCGAGGCTGATGGACTACATCACTTTCCGCTCGGGCATGGCGCTTCTGTTGTCGCTCTTCATTGCCCTGGTGGTGGGCCGCAAAATCATCGACCGCCTGCAGCTGATGCAGGTGGGCGAGATTATCCGCAACCTCGGGCTCGAGGGGCAGATGAAGAAA
>CAYTBH010000070.1:0-12022 GCA_964435935.1 uncultured Alistipes sp. | reverse complement strand
CTTTGGTGGTCTTGTTGCCCTGACGACGGATGTACATGCCGTTGGTGGGTTCAGCAACGCGGATGCCCTGGAGGTTGAAGTATTCAACGGGAGCGGTTGCATTGTCAGCGTCGACATTCTTCACTGCGCCAACTTCTGTGGTGGTGATGAGGTCGGGCATGTCAGCAACAACGGTCAGACGACCTTCTTCAGTGGGGTATTCGAGGTCCTGCCATCCTTGGATTTTGTCAACGGGAACTACAGATACCTCGCGAACGTACATGGGCACGTTGCACTGGCAAGAAAGACCACCGGCATCCCAAAGGAGGCTGATGTAGTAGTGGTCGTGTTCAAGGTTGCTCTGGAACTCGGCGATGCGCCATCCGGGATTGTCCCAGAATTTTTCGTTGAGTTCAGACACGAAGGGATAGTCCACGTTGTCCTGGTCGTTGTCGTCCATAAGCTTTACCTGGAAAGGCTTCTTATTCCCACCGTTGAACCAAGTGTTTTCAGCAGCGGTGTAGTCTACATAGTAAACTACGCGAATGCGACATTTCTGGTTAACCATGGGAAGGGCGAAGTTGAAGTTGCCGAAGCCGTCCCAACGGGTGGTGCGCATCTGAAGAGCTGCAGAACCTGTGGGGAATTCAACAGCGGGGCAATCTTCCATTGCCTGGGCAGTGTTGGCTGCCTTGCGAGCGTTGAACCACCAAGAAGCGAGACCCCAGCCTTCTTCGAAAGAAGCCTGGCCCTGAAGACCAAGAGAGGGATACTGGGCGTAGAGGTCGCCATCTTCCTGGGTAAGACCCCATGTGAATGAAGGACCGAAGTCGTAGGAGAATGCTTCACCTACAGGGAACTGCTCGGCAGAAGCGTTAATTGCGACTGCGGCAGCGGCAAGGAGTAAAAAATTTTTCTTCATAAAAGAAATAATTGAATAAATGGTTAATTAAGGTTAGTGTTATGTTTTTTGACAAGTGGGTGGTTATGCTTCCCCGGGGAGCTATTCTTCAGGGTCCCCGGGGAGCTAAAATCGTTAGAGTGATGACGTCCCGTGAACGATATTGGGATTTTTTTCTACTTCGGCAGGTGGATAGGGCTGGTAAACCGACCAGAAGGTGAATTCCGGTTCAACTGTGAGCGGTTCGCAGATACGGAGGTCTTCCGTTGTTGTGTAGGTCACGGCCATATTTTTCCAAACAGGGCGTCCGGATGCAGCGGTGTTCACACGTGCGAATGTATGGGTGAGTGTCCCGGCAGGCACAATCACGGAGGGATTTTGCTGCTCGTTGACGCGCTCTTGCCAAGCGTCTTTCAGACGATTTCTGCGGAAAAGGTCGGATCGACGCGAGCAGAGAGCCAGGGGATAGCCTGCAACTTCGAAGCCATGTTCCTCGAATGCCTGCTCCTCAACATTAGTAATGGCGGGGAGAGTTTCCGGGTCGTATGCGCGCTGCATAACTTTGCGAAGGGCTGCCTCAGCTTCTCCGGTGTATTTGCCTGCGTGAGCAGCCGATTCAGCAAACCAAAGATATACCTCGCCGACGCGGATGAAGCGGTGTGCCTGCGCACCAGATTGGTTAGCTTCAGACTGCGGGAGTCGGTAGTCGTAGGGTGCGGCGATGTAGTTGCCGTCAGCGTCGACATTGATGCTGCACGAGGAGAACATGGGGTGGAAGGCACCAACGATGTTGTTCTTCTTTTCTGGTGAATAGGGCTCCATGTCGGTAGTTGCCCACCAGTCAACGGTCACATTCTCACCTGTTTCAGAATCTTTCTGATAGATGTAGATCTGAGGATCAATCATAGCGCGTTTACGCGGTCCATCGAGGAATTTTGTCCAGTATTTGTACTCGGGCATATAGTCACCCCAACCGGCCACATAAGCAGAGAAGCGATGAACCTTAACCCACTGCGAGCTGTAGTCCGACATGTTACCGGGTGTCGAGATGTAGGAAACAGTCACAATCTGCTCAGCACCAAAATTGTTGCCATAGCTGAAAATTTGTGCATAGTCAGCTTCAAGATGGTTGGGGCACTCGCCGTTTTCAATCATTTGGTAAACCTCGTGACCGAGATCGGCTGCTTTCTCCCAATATTCCTCCTTCTGAAGGGGATAACCGGCGATATTCATGCAGACAGCGCAATAGAGCGACTTCACAGCCTGTTTGGAAATCCAAACGTTGGTTGAGCCCAAGAAAGCGTATTTGGCATAGCCGTTCCCTTCATAAGAGGTTGGGAGGTTGCAAGCTTCGGCATTCTTCAAGTCGTCCTCGATGAGTTTGTAAATCTCTTCGACAGATGACAGAGGCGTCGAGTTGTTGTCGGGCTCGTTGTGCAGGTTGACAGGAAGCTGGCCGAATACGCGCACAAGGCGGAAGTATGCCGAAGCACGCCAGAAGTAAGCGTTGCCCTTAGCGATGTTGATTATGTCTTTCGAGGCGTTAACCTTATCGGCGTTGTCTATGACGAGGTTTGCGGCCTGAATAACTTTGTATTGGAATTCCCAAAGGTCATTGACACCCTTATAGTCAATCGTGAGGCCGAATTCGTCTGCTGCCTGATAAGCGATGTTGTTCTGCTTTGCAAGCGTTGTCATATCGTCACCGGAGGTGTCGGGAATGTATGGGTTGGTGTGACGTTGTGATGCCGCTACGTTGTAGTAGAGGGCGTTCACAGCCATTATCAGGTCGTTTTCGGTGTCAAAGAATCCTTCTGTGACCAAACGCCCTTTGGGATCCTCGGTCAGGAAGTCTTCGCACGAGGTGAAGATGCCTCCAGCTGAAATCGCGAGAAGCGCTGCAACCGCGGTAGTAATATATTTATTCCGTTTCATGGTTGAATTGGCTGAGATTAGAAGTTAAAGCGTACGCCCAGAGTGTAGGTGCGGTTGGCGGGAGTGGTGCCGAAGTCAACACCCTTCTGCCATTCGGCGGAACCGAACGAAAGCGCCGCGGGGTTTACACCCTTGTAGTTGGTGATTGTGAAGAGATTTTGTACAGAGAAGGAGAAGCGGATGTCGGCAAATTTTGTTGTTTTGCGCGGCAGGTCGTAAGAGAGAGAGATGTTTTCAAGACGCCAATAGTCAGCCTTTTCAAGCCATTTGGTCGAAGTTCCAGGATTGAAGCTGTCGCTGGTCTTGGTGGGGTCGGTGTATGTTTTGCCAATGCCGTCGAACCAGTCGGCGTCAGTGACGAACTTCGAATTGCCGATGAGCGAGTTCATTGCGTAGCGTAGCACGTTGAGACGTTTAGCTCCGAACGAACCGTTGAAGAATATGTTCAAGCTCCAGTTCTTCCAGGTTACGGTGTTGTTCCAACCAAGAGTAAAAGTGGGGTTGGCGTTGCCAATAACTTCTCGGTCCGTGGCTTCGGGAGCGTCGGTGAGGTCACCGTTCTTGTCGTAGTAATAGTCTTTGAGAATGGTTTTGCCGTCATTGTCAAGCAAAACTTCGCCGGCGGCGTTCTTGGCGGGCATAAGGCCAGCCCAGCGGTAGCCGTAGAACGAACCGATAGCTTCACCTTCCTTAACGATTTGGGCCTCACCGACAATCGAAGCAATCGAGGGGGAGTAGATGATGGGCTCGAGGGCAGTGAGCTTCTCAACGCGGTTCTTCAGGTAGGAACCCTGGATTGAGGTGCTCCAGTTCCAGTCGCGACCTTGGATGATGGTGGCGTTGATACTGAGGTCGACACCAGTGTTGCTCACTTCGCCGGCGTTAACATAATATTCTTTCGCCGAGAGGTAGGCTGGGGGTGCTGTGTTCAGCAGAGCGTCAGTGGTGCGTTTGTAGTACCAGTCGAGCGAGAAGTCGATTCGGCCGTTAAGGAATGCGGCATCGATGCCCACATCAAACTGCTTTGTCTTCTCCCAACGGAGGTCGGGTGTCGGCATCTTGTCGGACCACATGCCAGGAGTTGGGGTGGCCGAATTGTAGTAAGTGCTTGTCTGGGTAAGAAGCTCGAGGGTCTCGTAAGCCGCGATATCCTGGTTGCCGATGATACCGAAGCTGGTGCGGAGTTTAAGATTACTCAGAATCGGGTTGATCGAGTGCATGAACTTTTCGTTGGAGATGGTCCAGGCGAGTGCCACTGAGGGAAAGTATGCCCACTTGTTATTCTGGAGGCGCGAGGAACCGTCAGCACGGAATGTTACAGTTGCCATATAACGGTTGTCGAAGTTATAGATGGCACGGGCTACGGCTGAGAGAAGGGTCCATTTGGAGTAGCTGTTGGATGCCCCCTTAGTCTCGGCGAGGCCTACATTCCACCAGCCCACCGACTCGGTGAGGAGATTCTGTCCGCTGATGCCCATGTTACGCGATGTGGAGCTGGTTGCTTCCCATACTGCGGTGGCGGTGAGGTTGTGCTTCTCGTTGAAGGTGCCGATGTAGGTGAGGTTGTTGGTGCTCTGGAGGAGCCAGCGGTTGCCGTTGGAGTTGGCCATGCCTGTGGTGGCACCCTCGGCACGAGTGCTCGGAGTGAATGAATAGCTGTAGTTGTTGTAGTAGTCAACACCATTCGAGGTGGTGAACGTCAAGCCTTTGCAGATGTTGAAGCGCAGGTCGATGCGGCCATTGACAATATCCATACGGCGCTCGTTGGGCTGGGTAATCGTGTAGAGGGGGTTGTCAGGCATGATGGAGTTGTAGGGGTCAGTGGCAAATGTTTTGCCGTCGCCCTTGTACATATCCATAGTCGGGGAGTAGGTGAAAGCACCCCAGAGCGGACCTGTGCCGATAGAATAGCCGCCGATACCGTGGCCGTTACCGTGGCTGAGGTTGATGTCCGTCGACACGTTCAACCATTTGAAGAGGTCAGCTTTAATGTTTGCGCGGGTAGTGAAGCGTTCGTAGGATGAGTTTTCGAGAACGCCCTTATCTTTCATGTAGTTGGCAGAAATGTAGGTCTGCATGCCTTCGGTACCCTTGGTGAAGGACACCTTGTACTGCTGCGAGTTGCCGGTACGGAAAATGGCGTCAATCCAGTCGATGCCGTCCTTTTCGCCGTCGATATACTTCTGAAGCTCAACCTCGTTACCGGTGGCGGCACTGGGGAGGTAATCAATGAGAGCCTGGGCGTAGGTGCTGGCTTTCATGAGCTTGGGAAGGTGGGTGGCCTGCGACCAACCAAAAGACGCGTCGAAGGTCAAATGGCTTTCGCCCTTGGAACCGGTGCGCGTGGTGATGATCACAACGCCGTTGGCGCCGCGCGAACCGTAGATGGCTGTCGACGATGCGTCCTTAAGAATCTGCATCGAGGCAACGTCTTCAGGGTTAATGCCTTGAAGACCCGATTCACGGACCATGCCGTCGACAACGTAGAGGGGCTCGTTAGACTTGTTGATGGAGTTGGAACCGCGGATACGGATTTTCGGGGTGTCGCCGGGGATGCCCGAAGAAATTACATTGACGCCCGAAACGCGGCCCTGGATAGCGTCGCCCACAGCGAGAATGGGCTGTGCTGAGAACGATTTGCTGTCGAGCACCGAAACGGAGCCTGCGAGGTCGGCCTTGCGGACTACGCCGTAGCCGACTACCACAACTTCGTCGAGCGCTGCCGAATTGTCTTCGAGCGTGATGTCGACGTGGCCCGGTTCAGTTACTTTGACCGATTTGGGATTGTAGCCGATAGAAGAAACTTTGATTGTCGCGGGATAATTCTTTACCGCGAGAGTGAAATTGCCGTCGATGTCAGTGGATGTGCCGACCGACGAGTTCTCGACGATTACCGTTGCTCCAATCACTGGCTCGCCAGTGCTGTCGGTCACGGTACCTGTGACGCTTTGGCCGTATGCTGCGAATAAGCCGCACGGGAAAATCCATAGCATCATCAAAAAGAGTAACCTAAATTTGTTCATGGTATATGGATGGTTATGATAATATGGACGCAAAAGTAGACAAATTTTCACAGAAGCCACATGTTAATGTGTTAAAAAGATTTAAACAGTCGATAAAAACTCCACCTCAGCCACCCCAATTGTTATTTTAATTAAACAAATGTATGTTATTGGCACTGACAAAAATTCCACCCGCGCATTTTGCGGCAAATGCGCGATCAGCGTCACCCGTCGCCCCCTTTTTGACGCGTGCGGGAACCTCAGGGGTTTCAATTTTGTTTAATTTCTGAATAAATATAACTAAAAACCGAGGTTTATGAAAAGTACAGTTGTTATATACGGTCATCCACACTACGCAGACTCCCACAGCAACAAGGCAATCCTCAACGTGCTCGCGCAAGAGGTGCCCGAGGCCGGGGTTGTTAACCTGATGGAGCTTTATCCCGACTATAAGATTGATGTGGCCAAGGAGCAGGCACGACTTAAGGAGGCCGACGTGATTGTGTTTGAATTCCCGATTTTCTGGTACGGCATGCCATCGATTCTCGACCGCTATGTCGAGGAGGTGTTCACCTACGGCTTCGCCTACGGCGCGAAGGGGAACGCGCTCCAAGGCAAGAAGCTAATTATCTCGTTCACTGCCGGGGTTGCCAAAAAAGAATATTCGCCCGAAGGGAAGCAGCATCACACCATGGACGAGTATCTGCTCAAAATCAACTCCACGGCGGCGCTGTGCGGGCTCGAGGTGGCGGACACCGTGGGGTCGTTCGGCATGATGATTGTCGACCCTGCCGACAAGGAGCACAACGCCGACGTTATTTCCGAAGCCATAACCCACGGCAAGATTCTTGCCGACGTGATCAAGGCGATGTAATCGGCTTTTTTTGAGTCTTTAACAGACCCGGTTTGCTCAATTGGCCGCATAGCTGTAATTTTGCCGGAGATTACAGCTGTTGTAGAGCGTATGCGCGGTCTGCTATACATAATATTATTGGTTGCTTTCACAAGCTGCGGATTTTCGAGCTCCCACCCCAGGGCGCTCGACGATGCCCAGCGGCTTATGCACACCGACCCCGCGGCCGCGCTTTCGAAGCTGAATGCGGTGGATGTGTCTGAGATTCAAGACTCGGCAATCGTGGCCCGCTGGGCGCTCCTCTACAGCGAGGCGCTTGTGGCTAACCAGTTGTCGGCACCCACCGACACCATCGTCAATGTGGCCGTCGACTACTACTCGCGCCACAACCTTCAGGATGAATTCCACAAGGCGTCGCGACTGAAAGCGCTCATCAAGGCATCGGGCAACAGCGACGCCCTGGCGACAGCCCTCTACCTGCAGAAGGAAAAGGAGTTCTTTTTATACAAGGAGCGCGCGATGCGCGAGCGGCTCGTGCTCGCGGGGCTGGCTGTGTTGCTTGCCGCCGCGGGGGCCGTGGCGTGGATGCGCCAGCGCGTCAAGCTGCAGGCGTCGCGAAACGAAGCCCTGATTGCCGAGGCAAGCTGCCTGCGCGACCGCGTGGACGCGACCCGCGACGACATCGGGCGGCTGGAGACGAAGTTGCATCGCATGCTCGAAAACCGTTTCGAGCTGATCGACTCGCTATGCCAGACCTACTATGAGTCGCAGGGCACCAAAACCGAGCGCAAGGCGATTGCCGACAAGGTGAAGGGCGAAATCGAGGCTGTGCGCGACACGGCTTTCCCGAAGATGGAGGAGGCTGTAAACGATTGCCGCGGCAATCTGCTCGCGAAAGTAAAGGAGCGCTGCCCCGGGATTAAGTGCGATGACTACCGGTTGCTGGTCTACCTGGCGAGCGGACTCTCGACGCGAACCATCAGTTTGCTCCTCAACGAGTCGGTCGAGGTTGTCTACAAACGCAAATCGCGGCTCAAATCGCGCATGAGGCGCGTGGCCGAGGCTGGCTGTCCCGAAATAATGGATGTTTTCTGAAGCGGATTTCCCAGGGTCAGGTTTTTAGAGGCTCGTGTATTGCAATTAGCTGGTAAATAGTGGTTTGTAATCGTTGGTGTCAGACTATTATTTTGGCTTGAGAGGCCCATTGTGAGTAATTTTGCAACAAAAAATTACCCATAATGAACTCATTCCGCATTTTAGCCTTTTTCGCACTCCTCGGGGCATCGACGACCGCCCTCGCGCAGAACCAGGAGCCAACCGACAGCCTCGCCCGCGAGCTGGGCGAGATAGTGGTAACCGCAAAGCAGCCGGCCACCAAGCTGGTTGGCTCGACCCTCGTTTCAACAATCGCCGGAACAAATCTCGCGACCCTCGGCACCGCTCTCGACGTGCTCGAGCAGCTGCCGATGATCAAGGTCGATGATGATGCCGTGAGCGTAGTCGGCAAAAGCGACATTGAAATCTACATTGACGGGCGCCCTATGCGCGACGCGACGGAGCTGCGGCAACTTCTCTCCTCGAATATGAAGAAGGTAGAGCTGCTCATGGCTCCCGGCGCCGCATACGCCAGCACCACCGGGGCGGTGCTGAAAATCACCACCCGCCGCGATTTCGCGCAGGGGCTGTCGGTAACCGACCAATTCGAGCTACAACGCCGCCGCCGTTGGTCGGTGATGGATTATCTTAGCGCGAGCTACAGCCTCGGGCGCTGGGAGTTCTTCGCCAACGGCTCGATCAACCGCGACAACTCGCTCGCCAAGGGGAGCACCACCAACACCCTCCTCTACCAGGGCCGGGAAACGGTGGTTGGGGGCTCGCAACGCAACTCCTATCCCACGACCACGGGGACTGTGAAGGCCGGGGTGAACTACGCCATGGGGGAGCGGTCGTTTGGTGCCTATTATCGTTACAACCCCGAGCGTGGCGACTTTCTCAACGCCGGGACCGAATGGCTTGACGACGCCCCGGCTGTGCGGCGCGAGATTGACAAACGGATCCGTTCGCGCTCCCACCTTGCGTCGGTCTACTATGAGGACAGGTTTGCCGGCAAGTGTCTGCTGCATTTCGATGGCGATTTCCGGCACTCATCATCCCGCAACAGCGTGGCCACAACCTATCCCTCGGCTGAGAATTCCGATGTTGAGTCAGCCGATAAGCGCGTCACAACGCTTTGGGCAGGAAAACTTTATGCCGAGTTCCCCCTCTGGGCCGGGACCTTCACTGCCGGAACACAGGACAGCCACACGACGACGTCGCTCGACTACCGCATGCTCAACGAGGAGGTCGGCCAATACATCCCCTCGTCGTTGACCACCACCAGGCAAACGTCGGCGGCGCTTTTCGCGACCTGGCAGCGGACGTTCGGCAAGTTATCCCTCACTGCCGGCGCGCGATACGAGTATGTCGACTATGATTTCAAGGTCGACGGGCGGCGCGACAGGGAGTTGAGCCGGCGCGACCATACGCTGACGCCCGACATTTCGCTGAGCTACGCGTTCAACGATGAGGCGCAACTGAGCCTCAGTTACAAGATGGCGACCGTGAAGCCGCCCTATTCGCAACTCACCGGGTCGCTGAGCTATGTCGGGGCTCACGAAATAGAAGGTGGCAACCCGGGGCTGCGCGACGAGCGGATGCACGATTTCCAGCTCTTCGGTATGTGGCGCGGCTTCCTGCTCCAGGCCGATTTCACCCGCAGCCTCGACACATACGCCTACGTCAAGCAACTCTATCCGGCCGACAACCTCCAGCTATTGATGCACCCGGTGAACATCGACGTGTCGGCCCTCAGCGTGTATCTCGTGTGGAGCTCCCCGGTCGGGTGCTGGACCCCCAACGTCACCGCGGGCCTCTACCGCCAGTGGCTCAGGCTCGGCGAAACCGACCACGACAAGCCGATATTCTCCTACTATTTCGACAACACCATCTCGCTGCCCCGAGGGTGGACCATCACGGCAAACATCGGAGGCCGCAGCCTGGGCGACATGCACACCAACCGCTTCGGCGCCACATGGTTCACTATGGACGCGTCGGTGGGGAAGAGGTTCTTCGGCAACGCGCTGACTGTGAAACTTTCGGCCACCGATATTTTCAACACCCTCAACAGCGACTGGACCATGCGCACCTGCGGCATCTACGTCGACAAGCGCCAGAGCTACGACCACCGCGGCCTCCAGCTCAGCGCCGTCTACCAGCTCCACCCCCGCAAGAGCCGCTACCGCGGCGCCCCCGCCTCCGATGCCGAACTCCGCCGCCTGTAGCGGGCGAGACTTTCGAGGGCCAAACCATTTGGGCAGGCGAATTTGTTATACTCATAGAGATTAACGATTTTTTGACTTAATTCGCGATATGTTTTTGAACGATATGAGTTTGACGGATTTTTTGCCCGAGGGGATTGCTGCCCGCGATGCCCGCTTCCTTGCAGCGGCTTTGGTTATGGCCGAGAACGCGGGGCGCATTCAAATGAATTATTTCCGCAAGGCCGGCCTCGAGCTGACCACGAAGCTCAACGACAGCGATGTTGTGACGGTAGCCGACAAGGAGTCGGAGCGGTTCATGCTCGATTACATCAAGGAGCACTTCCCCGAGCATGGGGTGATTTCCGAGGAGTCGGGCCGCAGCCACGACGACCGGGAGTGGCGATGGGTGATCGACCCGCTCGACGGCACCACCAATTTCTCGGCAGGCTTGCCTGCATTCTGCGTGTCGATCGCTTTGGAGCACGACCGCGAGGCGGTGGTCGGCGTGGTCTACGCGCCCTATCTCCGGGAGTGCTTCTACGCGGTGAATGGTGCCGGCGCGTGGCTCAACGGCCAGCGAATCCGCTGCTCCGAGAAGGCGGCGCTGTCGACGGCTGTGGTGGCCACGGGGATGCCATACGACCGCAATGAGAACCCCGACAACAACCTTGCCGAGATATCGCGCGTGGCGCTCAAGGTGCGCGGAGTGCGCCGAATGGGTTCCGCCGCGATTGATTTGTGCTACACGGCAGCCGGCTTTTTCGATGCCTACTGGGAGCTGAATCTCAACCGATGGGATGTAGCCGCCGGGCAGCTCATCGCCACCGAGGCCGGCGCTGTCGTTGAGTCAATCCGCGACAACCGCAATCATTCGGTGCTCGCCACAACCCCGGCGCTTTTGCCCTCAATCCGCCCCCTCCTCGTCGGCCGCGGGGCTGATGAGCTTTGCTAATTACGGCAGAGCGTATGCCTATTCCAACTATTTGATGTATTTTCGCGGAGGAATGGTCAGGCCTTTCCAAGTACGAGATGAACCGACCAGTCGACAATACGCTCCTTTTATCCCTAAGAATTATGAAACAAGCATTTGCGCCACTCCTTTTAATAGCGTGCCTTTTCATGGCTGCGTGCAGCCACAACGACGATGATGAGCCTACGATTCCGTCAGACGCCATAGCCTTGAACATGGTGGTTGGCGACAGCGAATCCACCATCGGAGGGTCTGACGTATACATTAGCTCCGCCTTAAACTTCACCTCAGATTACTGCGCCATTGCCGACCTGGGCAAAAAAGGCGGGTTCGGCAAAAATCCCGTCCTGAAGCAAATTGCGCAGGAGATGGCCGTCGCGCCCGGGTGCTATTACCAGATCACCCTCGCACAGGAAATTCAAACCATAGCCGGTGTCCGGGCATACCCGATTTGCTCTAATTATTATAATGTGTATGTCGATTCGTGGATTTACGATAAGGATAATCAGATCGCTGGTGCCAGAATTCGTTATGCCGAAGCCTATCCCGCTGTCAAGCAGCTCCCGGCATGGGGTAGCAGCGTTGCGATGAAAGTGAAGCGCGACGGGAATATATGCCGCGCGACGTATTCGTTTGCCGACGGGTGCGAGATTGACGATGCTGTGGATGTCTATTATTCTGACGGATATGAGAATAAAACCGACAAACTCAGCCTCGAAATCAAAGGCAATAAGCTGTCGCTCACCTATCCATTCTATTCCAGCGACCTGGCCCCATACGTCAAACTCCTTGTCCGCTACGAAAACTCCTATACCCGCGTCTATCTGACCCTCGAATAGAGCCCCCGGGCCTCCCCGCCCTCTTCTCCTCCTGTTAACAATAAGGGCGCTCACTTTTGAGCGCCCCTATTGTTGGCGGAAAAACAGGGATTCTTTGCAAGCAAAGCGCTGGCGCGATGACGAACCCTTCCAGGGTTCTCATCCACTGTCTTATGCAACGAAGAGCAACCTTACGGCTGCTCTTCGCTGGCGGAAAGACAGGGATTCTTTCTCCGCTGCGCTACGAAAGCGCTGGCGCGATGAC
>CAYTBH010000069.1:10197-12188 GCA_964435935.1 uncultured Alistipes sp. | reverse complement strand
AACGACCCTCTGATTAACAGTCAGATGCTCTAACCGACTGAGCTATTGAAGCATATAGAATTGAACCCGATGAGATTCAATCCAAACGATAAAAAACCTTTCAGCAAAACCTCTCCCGGTTTTGCGTTGCAAAATTACACGTTTCTTTTCATATACGCAACTTTTCCCTCCAAATTTTTCTCCCATAATTTTACTCCTCCCCCTCGCCATCCCGAAATCAGCCGGTTCGCCCCGCTGATTTTTATGATTTTTTTTGCCGTTTGTTGGGTAAATTAGGGAAAATGCGTAACTTTGCCCCGCAAATCGCCCATCGGCCCCGGCAAGGGGCGCGGACAGGGCGCGCGACCATAGATAAAAACAACAATATCAAGGTATAATAACAAAATGATCATCGTACAAGTTAAAGAAGGCGACAACATCGAAAAAGCTCTCAAAAAATTCAAGCGTAAATACGAAAAAACCGGTATCGTGAAGGAACTCCGCAGCCGCCAGGCATTCGAGAAGCCCTCGGTTACCAACCGCAAGAAGATGATGAAAGCCATCTACGTCCAGAAGCTCCGTCTGGTCGAGGAATAATCGAGGCATCCCTTCTCCGCATCGGCCAGGGCCGCACGACTTCGGAAAATGCCCCTTCGCTTTTGCGAAAAAAGAACCGCCAGGCGCCAAAAGCCGCCCCGCGGCTTGCATTTCCGAAAAGTTTTCGTTAATTTCGCTACCGAGAGCCGCGAGTCAAACCTCGACCCGGCTCCGCGCGAAGCCTATGCCGACCGACGCTTTTTTAACATATCTTCGGTGTGAGCTGAATTCTTCAGCCCACACCGTTGCAACGTATAAAAACGCGCTCGGGCGGTTCGTCGACTTCATTACCGGCGGAAAGCCACAAGATTTTCATCCCGAGAGCGTCACAGGTGCCGATGCGCGCGCCTGGGCGCTCTCGCTGTCGTCTCAGGGCCTCAGCGGGCGCACCGTGCGCAAGATGCTGACGGCCCTGAGCAGCTTCTACACCTTTCTGTCACGCCAGGGCTTGGCCAAGTCGAACCCCGCGGCCGAGGTGCCCCTGGCCAAGTTCGCCAAGGAGCTCCCGGTTTATGTGCGCGAAAAGGAAATGGAGGAAATTCTTGAAGAAAAACCGGTCGGCGGCAACACCTTCGAGGAGGTGCGCGACCGCCTGATTGTGTTGATGTTCTACTCCACCGGCATGCGCCGAGCCGAGCTCATCGGCCTCCGCGACGCCGATGTCGACACCTCGAAAGGCGAACTAAAAGTGCTTGGCAAGCGTAATAAAGAAAGAGTGATCCCCTTTGGCAACGAACTGAGGGACGCGATCGAGCGCTACCGCGTGGCGCGGGCTGACTTCACCGGCCAAACCTTCACGGAGATGTTCTTCGTAAGGAAGCCCGAAGGCCTCCCAATCTACCCCACCCTGGTGGAAAGGGTGGTGAAACGCGAGCTGACGGGCCACACAAGGGCCTCGCGGCTCAGCCCACACACGCTGCGCCACTCCTTCGCCACCGACATGCTCAACAATGGGGCCGACCTCTCAGCCGTGCAACAATTGCTTGGCCACCAGTCGTTGGCAACAACGCAGGTGTACACGCACATTTCATACCGCGACCTGAAACAGAATTACGAACTCGCGCATCCCCGCGCACAAAAACATTAAGGAGGAGAAAAACATGGACGTACGTATTCAAGCTATCCACTTTGACGCCAGCGAGAAACTCGCCGCCTTCATCAACAAGAAAGCCGAACGCCTTCAGCGTCATTTCCCTGATATCACCACCGTCGACGTGAAGCTCACCGTCGTAAAGCCCGAAACGGCAATGAACAAGGAGGCAGTAGTTAAAGTAACCGGCCCGCAGGAAGAAACCGTGGCCACAAAGGTTGCCGACTCCTTCGAAGAGGCCATCGACCTCTGCCTCGAAGCCATTGACCGCCAGCTCGAAAAGAAAAAAGGCTCCGCGAAATAACCCGCGTTGCCCAGCGAAATA
>CAYTBH010000069.1:8760-10097 GCA_964435935.1 uncultured Alistipes sp. | reverse complement strand
ACGGGGGGCTGGAAGTTGCGTATGCGGTCACGCTCCTCGAGTTCGGCCATCTTCTCCTTGACCAGCTCGTAGTTGGCGCGGAAGCGCTCCACTTTTTCGCGGTTCTTGGATGTGATATCGGCCGAGCAGAGAATCATCAGGTCGTCGATGTCGTCGCCGGCATCGAAAAGCAGGCGGCGTACAGCCGAGTCGGTCACCTCGTCCTCAACCAGGGCGATGGGGCGCATGTGGAGGTCGACGAGCTTCTGAACATATTTCATGTGCTCGTTCATCGGAAGCTTCATCTTGCGGAAAATGCGGGGTATCATTTTGGCTCCCACGGCATTGTGGCCGTGGAAGGTCCACCCCAGCTGCGGGTCGAAGCGCTTCGTCACCGGTTTGGCTATGTCGTGGAGCAGCGCCCCCCACCTGAGCCACACATTGTCGCTCGCGGCGGCAACGTTGTCGAGCACCGCCATCGTGTGGTAGAAATTATCCTTGTGCCCAACTCCTTTGACCACCTCCACGCCGCGGAGCGCAGCGAGTTCGGGCAGAATCAGCTTGAGAAGCCCCGACTTGAGCAGCAGCTCCCAACCGCGCGAAGGTTGCGCCGACCGCATGATTTTCATCAGCTCGTCGGCGATGCGTTCGCGCGAAATAATCGCTATGCGCCCCGCGTTGCGGCATATTGCCTTGAAAGTATCGTCGACAATCGCGAACCCCAGCTGGGTGGCGAAGCGTATGGCGCGCATCATGCGCAGAGGGTCGTCGGAGAAGGTTATGTCGGGGTCGAGCGGCGTGCGTATCAGTCCGTCGCGCAGGTCGGCCATGCCGTTGTATTTGTCGATGAGCTCGCCGAAGCGCCCCTCGTTGACGCACACCGCCATGGCGTTGATGGTGAAGTCGCGGCGGGCGAGGTCGTCGTCGAGGGTGCCATCCTCGACAATCGGTTTCCGCGAGTCGCGCTTATACGACTCCCTGCGGGCTCCCACGAACTCCAGCTCCACCCCGCGGCTCTTGACCTGGGCAGTGCCGAAATTCTTGAACACGGCGACATGGGCGCCGCGGATGCGCCTGCCGACGGCGCGCGCCACCTCGATGCCGCTCCCGACGGTTACGAAATCGATATCCTTCGATTCGCGGTTCAGGAAAATGTCGCGCACATAGCCACCCACGGCATAGCATTCGCGGCCGAGCTCGTCGGCCACGGCTCCCACGGTGTGGAACACGGGCTTGTCAATCTGTTCGACAATCATTTGCTAATCAGTCAAGTGATACGATTTCACCCGGCGCGTTGGTGACGCATTCAACTCGGTCGTCGTGGATGATGTATGTGTTCTCGATGCCCACGGCCCCGA
>CAYTBH010000069.1:0-8660 GCA_964435935.1 uncultured Alistipes sp. | reverse complement strand
CATTCAACTCGGTCGTCGTGGATGATGTATGTGTTCTCGATGCCCACGGCCCCGACGCCCGGAATGACGAATTTCGGCTCCAGGGCCACCACGTTGCCAGCCTCGAGGATGTCGCGGCTGCGCGGTGCGATGACGGGCAACTCGTTGATTTCGATGCCTACGCCGTGGCCAACGAAGCCGGCATGCTGCGTGTGGCCCATGAAATATTTCTCGAAACCGCGCTCGCGGGCCATTCCCCCGGCCATCTCGTAGAGAGCCTTGGCCGACGACCCGGCGACCGCCAGACGGCTGAACTCGGCATGGATGTCGAGCGAGCACTGGTGGGCGTCAAGGGCGAGCTTGGGGAGCGTGCCGAGCGAGAAAACACGGGTCATGTCGGTCATATATCCGGTGAAATTGCCGTTAACGTCGACCATCACCGTGCACCCGGGGCGAATCTCCTCGCCCGATGCTCCCACCGGCAGCGAGGGGTCCATCCCCTTGCCGCCCATCGCGAAGTCGTAGGGCGAAGGCGCGTCGGCGCTCCGGCCGCAAATCACATTGCCCATGAACAGCTCCATCGACGACCCGCTGATGCGGAACTGGCCGAGGCACCCCTCCTTGCGCGAGAGATATTCAATCGCGATCTGGAGCTCGTAGTCGGTCATGCCGTTGGTGAAGAGCGAGGGGATGCGGGCGTAGACAGCCGAATGGCGGGCACCCGAAAGGCGTATTTTGTCGAGCTCGGCCTCGGTTTTCACCGCCCTGGCAGCGCGGAGCGCAGGCGAGGCGTTGACCGCCACGGCCTGGGGGAACACCGCTTTGAGCCGCTCGACAAGCGAATAGGAACAGAGGTCCATCTCCAGCCCGAGGCTCGCCGGGAGCCCCACGCCCATCGATTCCAGAAGGCCGGGAATCTCTTCAGGCTTCCTGATGTGGCACACGCGCTCGCCACCGAGGTGGATGGGGCGCTTGACAAACCACACCGGGTCGGCACCGGCGCTGATGAAGGCGAAACCGTCGAACACGCGCCCGGCAAGGTAATAGACGGTCGCGAAGTCGGTCGCGAGAATCGCGTCGATGCCCGCCTCGCCCATGGCGCGGCGTATCTTTTCAAAGCGGCGGAAGCTCTCTTGGGGTTCGAGGAGTGATACAGGTTCCATAGTCACTGAATTTGGTTTCATTTTTCGATGTCGCCGGGGATGAAGAACAGCCCCACGCAGTCGATGCCGCGGATTGTGTCGCGGCGCATTATGTGGCGCACCATAAGCGGCGAGCCCGAGCGGTGGACCATCGGGCGCGCCATTGTGTCGGTCACCTGGAATGAGGTGCCTATGCCGTGCCCTTTCCAGCGGCCATTGCGGTCGGCGAGGGTGAGGCAGAGGGTGTCGCGGCGCGGAAGGCCGGCTTCGCCGGGCGAGGTCACTTCGAGCCAAAGGTCGGCGTAGGGGTAGTCGGCGGCGTGGGTCACCCCCACGGCAAGCCGCCCCGCGGCAAGTGAGTCGGGGTGGTTGAGGACGAGCTTCAGAGTGTCGCTGAAGCACCATCCCCGCTCGGGCGACAGCAGAGCGTAGTCGCTGGCCGCGTTGCCGGGACGGGCGCACGAGGCTCCGGCAACCAGCAAAACGGCTACGAGGAGCGCCATCATCACCTTGCCGCCAACCTTCATCACCGCTGCTGGCCGGGTTGGTTGTTGTGCTTGGCGCCCCCCTCGGGCTTCGGGCCGCGGGGTTTGTGCTTCTTGGGCTTGTGGCGCTGCTGGTCGGGAGCGTGCCCCTCGGGGCGGGGCTGGTCGGCGTTTTTGGGCTTCTGTGGTTCAGGTTTCTGACCCTTTGGCGCAGCGCCCTGCGGCTGCGGCGCGTTGCCGCCGCCACCGCCGCCACCTTTCTTCTTACGCTTCTTCTTTTTGCCATCGAAGCGGGTGACGGAGTCCTGGCCGATGATGTCGCCATACTCGGGGGCCTTCTGCGGAGCCTCCACCTCGACCGAGAGCTTCAGCGGCTTCTCGCCGGCCTTGTTGAGCGCTATGACCTCGAAAGCCCTTTCGGCTGAGAGGGTCACGAGGTTTGCTGGCACGTTCTTGTCGGTCGAATATGTGATTTCGCGCTTGAAAATGTCGGCCTTGAAATAGAAGTAGGTCGCATCGGCGGTCTCCAGGCGCACATCCTTGGGGGGCAGCTTCTTGGTGGCCTCAATGTAGGAATCGATTTCGAAGTTGAGGCAGCATTTGAGCTTGGCACACTGGCCGGCGAGCTTCTGCGGGTTGAGCGATATATCCTGGTAGCGCGCTGCCGAAGTGCTGACGCTCACGAAGTTGGTCATCCAGGTGTTGCAGCATAGCGGGCGGCCGCAGGGACCGATGCCGCCGATGCGCCCCGCCTCCTGGCGGGCGCCGATCTGCTTCATCTCGATGCGCACCTTGAAAGCTTCGGCGAGCACCTTGATGAGCTGGCGGAAGTCGACTCGCTCGTCGGCGATGTAGTAGAAGATGGCCTTGTTGCCGTCACCTTGATACTCTACGTCGCCGATTTTCATGTCGAGGCCGAGTTCGGCGGCAATCTGGCGCGAGCGGATCATGGTTTCGTTCTCGCGGGCCTTGGCCATGCGGTAGCGCTCCATGTCGGAGGCTTTGGCCTTGCGGAACACGCGGCGCGTCTCGGCGCCGGGCCTCACATTGGCCTTGCGCATCTGGAGCCTCACGAGGGAGCCCGTCATCGACACGCGGCCTATGTCGTGGCCTGGCGAGGCCTCGACGGCAACCCAGTCGCCAATCTCGAGGGGGATGTTGGCCGAGTTGAGGTAGAACCCCTTGCGGGTGTTCTTGAACTGCACCTCGACCATGTCGTCGTCGGCAAACCCTCCGGGAATGTCGTCGAGGTAGTTGAAGCTGTGGAGCTTCATGCGCACCTCGCCGCATCCGCCGCAGGTCGCGCAGTCGCGGGTCGCGGCGGAGCACCCCTCGGCGCCCTCGGAGGCAGCCGAGTGCTTGGGGCAACCCTCGCAGCCCGAGCCGCAACATCCGCCGGCTTTCGCTGTTTCGTTGTTTTCTGCCATAGTAAACGGGTTTGGTGAAACGGGGTATCTACCTGGCGCTTACTTGGCGAAGCTCACGGCGCGGGTTTCGCGGATCACGGTGATTTTCACCTGTCCGGGATATGTCATCTCGTCCTGGATGCGGCGGGCGATTTCGTTGGAGAGGTTTTCGGTTTCGGCATCGGTGATTTTGTCGGCGCCGACAATCACGCGGAGCTCGCGACCAGCCTGGATGGCGTAGGTTTTGATCACGCCGGGATAGCTGAGGGCCAGCTGCTCGAGGTCGTTGAGGCGCTTGATGTAGGCCTCGACGATTTCGCGGCGGGCGCCGGGACGGGCGCCGGAGATGGCGTCGCACACCTGCACGATGGGTGCCAGCAGCGTTGTCTGCTCGATTTCGTCGTGGTGGGCACCGATGGCGTTGCAAATCTCGGGTTTCTCCTTGCAACGCTCGGCAATCTTCATGCCCAGCAGCGCGTGGGGCAGTTCGGGCTCCTCGTCGGGCACCTTGCCTATGTCGTGGAGCAGGCCGGCGCGGCGCGCCTTCTTGGGGTTGAGGCCGAGCTCAGAGGCCATGATGGCGCAGAGGTTGGCGGTTTCGCGGGCGTGCTGCAGGAGGTTCTGTCCGTAGCTCGAGCGATATTTCATCTTGCCGATCATGCGGATGAGGTCGGGGTGCAGCCCGTGGATGCCCAGGTCGATGGCCGTGCGCTTGCCGGTTTCGACAATCTCCTCCTCGATTTGCTTGCGCACCTTGTTGACAACCTCCTCGATGCGGGCGGGGTGGATGCGTCCGTCGGCCACGAGCTGGTGGAGGGCAAGGCGGGCTATTTCGCGGCGCACGGGGTCGAAGCCGCTGAGCACGATGGCCTCGGGGGTGTCGTCGACGATGATTTCGATGCCGGTGGCGGCTTCAAGGGCGCGGATGTTGCGACCCTCGCGGCCTATGATGCGCCCCTTGATTTCGTCGCTGTCGATGTGGAACACCGTCACGGAGTTCTCGATGGCGGCCTCGGTGGCGACGCGCTGGATTGACTGGACGACGATTTTCTTGGCCTCCTTGTTGGCGGTCATCTTGGCCTCGTCCATGATTTCGTTGATGTAGGCGGCGGCCGCGGTCTTGGCCTCGTCCTTCATCGACTCAACGAGGCGCTCGCGGGCTTCCTCGGCCGAGAGGCCCGAGATGTGCTCAAGAGCGTCCTGGGCCGAGCGTTTCAGGCGGTCGAGTTCCTCCTGGCGCTGGCCGATGACGGCCTCCTCGGCTTCGAGGCGCTGGCGGTAGAGGTCGAGCTCGTTGCGCTGGCGCTGGTTCTCGCTCTGCTGCTGGTTGAGCTGGCCTTCGCGCTGCTTGGCGCGGGCTTCGGCGCTCTGCAGCTTCTGCATGCGCTGGTTGGCCTGGCGCTCGGCCTCGTCCTTGATTTTCATCCCGGCCTCGCGCCCTTTGAGCTCCTGCTTCTGGCGTATTACCTCGCCTTCGCGCATTGCCTCGTCGATTATGGTTTTGGCACGGCTGCGGGCCATGGAGCGCTGCACAAGGATTGTCGCGAGCGATCCGATGGCGATAGCCACCACTGCCACTGCAAGATATAAAAGAATATTCATGGTGTCGGATAACTTGTGATGTGATATATATGATGTTATTAAGTCGCGTCAAAAAAACAAAGGCGCCGGGGCCGTCCGCTGGTGGCGGAGGGCTTCGGCGTGCGGGAATGTCGGCAATCCGCCCCTGGGCTCGCGGCCCCGGGGGCTTGCAGGTCGGTTGGTCAGCCGCGGTCCGGATTCACGTCGAGAAGAATCTCGTCGAGTTGGGCCTCGAACCGCGCGAGCTCCTCGCGGCCTCGCTCCTGGGCTCGGAGCTGGGTGTAGTAGAGCTGCGCGAACTGATATGCCACCATGGCGAGCACCTCCATGCGCGACTTTGACTTGTAGCGGTCGCTCCAGAGGGAGTTTAGACGGTTCACCTGGTGTTCCGCCGTGCGGCACACCTCCTCGTCGTCGCGGTCGATGTTGAGGGCGAGGGGTTTCTGCCCGGCGATACGGATTGTTATGTTGAGCTTGTCAGTCAATTGTTGAGATCAGCTATACAGGCGTCGATATCCCGCACTAAAGAGGAAAGGATGGCCCGGGTGCGCTCCACGTCGGAGCGCTCGGGGGCGATTGTGGTCGCGGCGCGGAGGAATTCCACCTGCCTCCGCAGGTCGAGCACTTCGCGGTCGCGGCGGCGCAGCTCCTCCTCGAGGAGCCCTACCTGTTCCAACGCCTGGTCGCGCTGCTGCTCGATGAGCTTGTAGCGCTGAGCAACGATGCGCGCTTTCGCCGCAACCCGCTCAAAAGTTTGTTGGAACTCGCCGGCCATACTTTACCAAATTTCCCCCAAAATTAAGCGAAATTTTCCACATTTCCAAATCCGCGGCGGCTATGGGGAATGACGAACTGCGATTTTTTGGGATTTTGGCGGCCACCCGCAGACAAACAGCTTCGCCGAGAGCCGCGTCGCCGATCGAGGTGAACGGGCAACGGCGGGAGGGGGAGGGAGTTGGCCTGCGGCCAAAGGTTGAGGGGTTGAGGGGTTGAAAGGTTGATGGGGGGGGAAGAGGGAGGGCGCGGGGACAAAAAACAATTGGCGGCTGATTCACATCAGGCGCCAATCGGGGGAAATTACTTTTGTATTGCGGTAGCCCATAGCGGAATCGAACCGCTCTTTCAAGAATGAAAATCTTGCGTCCTGAACCGATAGACGAATGGGCCGTTATCAACCCATCAGCTTTCACAAGCGGGTGGGTGATCATTATTACGAGAATGTTTGGATAAGTAAATTCTTTTTCAGAGCCGCCCGCACTCGGGGATGGAGAGGGGGCGGATTCCTTATCGCGGCTTCCTATCAGGCGAGCTTGTTGATTCGCAGCGCGAGCTTGCTCTTAAGGTTGGAAGCTTTGTTTTTGGAAATAGTTTTTTTGGCGGCGAGGCGGTCGAGCATGGAGGTAACTTTCACGAAAGCCACTTCTGCTTCAGCCTTGTCGGTAATGGCGCGAAGACGGCGCACGGCGTTGCGGGCGGTCTTAGCGTAGTAACGATTGCGGAGACGGCGCGAGGCGGTCTGGCGAATACGTTTTAAAGCTGATTTGTGGTTAGCCATTGTAAGTTTAAACGATGTGTCTGTTGTTGTAAATTGGTAGCCCATAGCGGAATCGAACCGCTCTTTCAAGAATGAAAATCTTGCGTCCTGAACCGATAGACGAATGGGCCAACGCATCGCAGAAGGCCTCGGCGCGAACTGAGGCTTTTTGCGACTGCAAAGTTAGGAGGTTTTTCGATAACTGCCAAATTTTTCGGTGTATTTTTTGTAATTTCGCGGTCAAAGCTACCATTCACCCCGCTAAAACCCAATTTTTTTGCCGTTATGATTTTATGCTCGGCCCAGGTGCCCCAACTCGAAAGTCTGATTTCGGACCTCGCTTTCATATTGCTTTTAGGAGCGGTCGTGACGCTCCTTTTCAAGTGGATCAAGCAGCCGGTGGTGCTGGGCTACATCGTGGCCGGCTTTCTGGCGAGCCCCAATTTCAAGCCGCTGCCGTCGGTGACGACGGAGGCCAACATTGAGTTCTGGGCGCAGATAGGCATCATAGTGCTGCTGTTCTCGCTTGGGTTGGAGTTCAGTTTCAAGAAGCTGGTCAACACGGGCGGCTCGGCGGTCGTGACGGCGCTGATCATCGTCGCGGGGATGATGGTGACGGGCTTCGGCATAGGTCACCTGCTCGGGTTCACCGACATCAACAGCCTGTTTCTTGGCGGGATGCTCTCAATGTCGTCGACTACCATTATTATTAAGGCGTTCACCGACCTGGGTCTGCGGCAGAAGAAGTTCGCGTCGCTGGTGTTCGCGGTGCTGATTGTCGAGGACCTGTTCGCGGTTGTGATGATGGTGATTCTGTCGTCGATCGCGATCAACAACAGTGTCGAGGGGGGCGAGATGCTCATGAGCGTGAGCAAGCTGGTGTTCTTCCTGGTGATATGGTTCCTCGTGGGGGTGTTCGTGCTGCCGTCGTTCCTGAACCGCTGCCGCAAGTATCTCAACAACGAGACGCTGCTGGTGGTGTCGATGGGGCTCTGCCTTTCGATGGCGGTGTTCTCGGTGCTCTGCGGCTTCTCGCTGGCGCTGGGGGCGTTCGTGATGGGTTCGATACTTGCCGGGACGAGCTATGCCGAGCGCATCGAGCATGTGACCACGCCGGTGAAGGACCTCTTCGGGTCGGTGTTCTTCATTTCCGTGGGCATGATGGTGGAACCCCAGGTGCTTATTGACTACTGGTGGCCTATCCTGCTGCTGTCGGTGGTGGTGATTGTCGGGATGTCGGTGTTCGGCACTTTCGGCATGCTCATCACGGGCCAGAGCCTGAAGGTGGCAATAGAGTCGGGGCTGTCGCTGACGCAGATTGGCGAGTTTGCCTTCATCATCGCCACCCTCGGCATGAGCCTGGGGGTTCTGAACCCCGAGATTTACCCCATCGTGGTGGCCGTGTCGGTGATCACGACGTTCACCACCCCCTATTTCATACGCATGGCCGACCCGGCCTACCGCTTTGTGGAGCGCCACCTGCCGAGGCGACTCCACTTCCTGATCGACCGCTACCAGGGGGAGGCCGCCGACGCGGCGGGCGAGAGCGAGGACTCGGGACGCCGGGCGTGGGGAGCGCTGCTGAAGCGCTATCTGTGGCGCGTGGCGCTTTACTCGGTGGTGCTGGTTGCCATCTCGATGGTTTGCGGCCGCTTCATACAGCCGGCGCTCGACGAGTGGATTCCGTCGTGGAGCCGCCTCGCGGGGGTAGTGGTCACGCTGACGGCCATGGCGCCGTTCCTGCTGGCGATGGTGCTCCCGCCGCAGATGAACGCCAAGGCCGCGGGACTGTCGGCCCGGCAGCTGCGGGTTCCGCGGATTGTGATGATGGTGTTCCGCCTGCTGATCGCGCTTGGCTTCATCACCTACACCCTGGCCTCGGCCTACTCGCTGGGAGTCGGCGTGCTCATAGGGCTGGCGTGCCTGTTCCTGCTGCTGATGCTGCTGTCGAAGAACCTTAACCGGCGGCTGCGCGAAATCGAGACTAAATTCATCAACAACCTCAACGAGCGCGACCTGCGCCGTTCGGGCAAGAACAACAACCTCGTGAGCGACCTCCACCTGGCCCACATCCACGTTGGCTACGCATGCCCCTTCGTGGGCGAACGGCTCGCCAACAGCAACCTTCGCGGGCGCTACGGGGTCGACGTGGTGATGATTCAGCGCGGCCCGCAGACAATCGCGGTGCCTTCGGGCGATACGCGCATCTTCCCGGGCGACACAATCGGAGTGATTGGCACCGACGACCAGATTTCGGCGGTGCTCCCGGTGATCGAGGCGGGCCAGGAGCTGGACCAGACCGAGGGAACGCCCGAGTTCAGGCTGACATCGGTGGTGCTTTCTGACTCGTCGCCACTCATAGGGCAGACGATAGCCACCGCGGAGGTGCGCCGCCGCTACCAGACGCACGTCGTCGGCATCGAGCGCGACGGCGAATTCCTGGAGCGCCCGGCAGCCGAAATCCTGCGCCCGGGTGACCGCCTGTGGACCGTCGGCCCTGCCGGCCACGCCGCCGAAATGAAATAACCCGCGG
>CAYTBH010000068.1:0-12665 GCA_964435935.1 uncultured Alistipes sp. | reverse complement strand
CACTGTGCCGAGGCGTCAGCCGAGGTCCTTTCAACCTCCACCCCCTCAACCTCCCCTCTCAACCCCTCAACCTTTGGCCGCGGGCCAACTCCCCCTAAACCTTTCCCCACCTCCCGGCGTTATATAGTAAAACACACACCGGCCGGGGGCCGGATAAGAAATCACAAGGGCGATGTTGGAAGCGACATCGGACCACCCGGCAAGCCGCCAAGGAGGCTCGGCACACGCGCCCCGCATTGGCATAGCGAAAACAGGAGAGGGCTCGGCACCGCTCCTTTTTTTGTGCCCCGGTCAAATCGCCGAGCCGGAATTTTTCGTAATTTCGCGACCAGAAACACTCCTAACCAATTTATACTCGCTCATTGTGAAAAAGATTTTCCAACTCATGGCCGTGGCCCTCTGCCTGGCCGCCGCCCCCGCTGCCACCGCGCAGTTCAACCTCAAGAAAGCCATTAGCGCCGGCGCGAAAGCCGCCAAAGCCGTCACCCTCACCGACAAGCAGATGGCCGAATATGTCAAGGAGTCGGTCGACTGGATGGACACCCACAACCCCGTGACCCCCGCCGACAACCCCTACACCGTGCGCCTCAACAAACTCACCGAGGGCCTCACCGACGTTAACGGCATCCCCCTGAATTTCAAGGTCTACGACGTGATTGACGTTAACGCCTTCGCCTGCGCCGACGGCTCGGTGCGCGTCTTCTCCTCGCTCATGGACATCATGACCGACGACGAGCTCCTCGGCATCATCGGCCACGAAATCGGCCACGTCGGGCTCCACCACTCCAAAAACGCCTTCAAGCAAGAGCTCCTCACCGGCGCCCTCAAGGATGCCATCGCCTCGTCGAGCAACAAGGCCGCCGCGCTCACCGACTCGCAGCTCGGCACCCTGGGCCAGTCGCTCCTCAACGCCAAATACTCTCAGAAACAGGAGAAAGAGGCCGACGACTATGGCTACGACTTCCTCAAAAAGAATGGCAAAAACCCCTGGGGCATGGTGCAGGCGTTCGAGAAATTCCAGAAGATGGAGCAGGAGCAGGGCGCTAAGTCGAGCTACATGGACAAAATGTTCTCCTCGCACCCCGAAACCGTCGAGCGCATCAAGCGCATGACCGCCCGCTGCCAGGCCGACGGCATCGCAAAGCCCTGAGCCACACCCCCGCGACCCTCCCGGCGAAAAAAAGCAGCCAAAAGTTGCTTGTTTTACGCCCAAAAAGAGTAAATTTGCAGCGCATTGTGCCCTCTGCCGGGGGCGCGCTGCCCGCCACCCGGCGGCAACCATTAAAACTCACACTAATAACATTTTCTACTACAATGGCTTACGTAATCACCGACTCTTGCGTGGCTTGCGGCACCTGCCTGCCCAACTGCCCCGTTGAAGCTATCTCCGAAGGCGACATCTACAAGATCGACCCCGACACCTGCATCGACTGCGGCACTTGCGCCAGCGTGTGCCCCTCCGAGGCTATCATCCCCGGCGAATAAAAGCACGCGGGTCACAACCGACTTCCCCATCCAGGCGCGGTGTCTCATCAGACGCCGCGCTTGTTTTTTAGTTTAAAAGGTTTTGGTTTAGGGGTTTAGAGGGTTTTAGTTTAGGGGTTTAAGAGCCTTTGGTTTAAAAGTTTAAATGCCTTCGGCTTAAGAGGCTTTAGTTTAAGAGTTTAGGAGGCTTTGGTTTCGCCCCGCAGGCAGTTTGTCTCCGGGTGGTCCCCGTCCCCCTCCTCCTCAACCCCTCTCCTCCGCCCTTCAACCCCTCAACCCCCACTTCAACCCTTCAACCTTTGGCCGCAGGCCAACTCCCTCCGGCCAACTAAATCTTCCCCTGTTCGCAATTATTCGCTGTCAATCTCCGTTATTTAAATTAAGGTGCTTCAGAAAGCCCCGTTTTTAATCTCTGAACCGCGAATCATGAAACCCAACTCCCTCGCCCGATGGATTCTCATCGCCGCCGCCCTCCTGGCCGCGGCCTCCACGTTGCAGGGGTGCCGTTCGGCCAAGCTATCCACGGCCAACGAACAGCGCCTCCGCGGCGAATACTTCGAAGCCTCGAAAACCTATCGGAAAGTCTACAACAAACTCACCAAGAGGGAGCAGCGCGCCCAGCGCGGCGAGGTGGCCTATCTCATGGGCCTCTGCTACGACAAACTCTCGATGAGCGCCCGCGCATCCTCGGCTTTCGGCAACGCGATTCGCTACGGCTACCCCGACTCGACCGCCATTCTCCTCATGGCCCAGTCGCTCCAGGCCGAGGGAAAATATGCCCAGGCCAAGAAAGCCTACACCGACTTCCTCGCCAAGGCTCCCGACTCCGAGGCCGCCCTCAACGGCCTGGCCGGTTGCGAGCTGGCACTGCGCCTCCGCGAGTCGCCGACGCGCTACGTCGTGAAACCCGCCACGCTCTTCAACTCGCGCCGCGCCGACTATTCCCCCATGTTTCTCGACCCCGCCACTGAGGACCAAATCTACTTCACCACCACCAACGAGAAGGTCACCGGCGACAAGCGCTCGGAAATCACCGGCATGAAGAAGGGCGACATCTGGTTCGCCAAAAAAGATGAGAAAGGCAACTGGCAGCGCCCCGAGCCGGTCGAGGGCGAGCTCAATACCGAGCTCGACGAGGGTACCCCATCGTTCACCCCCGACGGCTCCACGATGTATCTGAGCCGCGCCCGCCGCGAACCCAACGCCAACACCGGCGTGGAAATCTACACCTCCCAGCGCTCCGACGCCAAATGGAGCGCCCCGGTGAAGTTTGAAATCACCTCCGACACCATCTCGTCCTACGGCCACCCCGCCGTGTCGCCCGACGGCGCGTGGCTCTACTTCACCTCCGACATGCCCGGCGGCTCGGGTGGCAAGGACCTCTGGCGCGTGAACCTCAAAGAGCGCGCCGGCTCGCTCGAGAACCTCGGCGAGTTCATCAACACCCCCGGCGACGAGGTGTTCCCCTTCGTGCGCTCCGACTCGGTGCTCTATTTCGCCTCCGACGGCCACCCCGGCCTCGGCGGCCTCGACATCTTCAAGGCAACCCTCACCAAGTCGGGCGGGTGGAAGGTCGAGAACATGGGCCGCCCCGTCAACTCCGCCGCCGACGATTTCGGCATCACCTTCGGCAAAGCCGAAAACGGCTTCTTCAGCTCCAACCGCGACGACGGCCGCGGCTACGACCACCTCTTCTCGTTCGTGCTCCCCGACCTCGAGATATGGATTTCTGGATGGGTGCTCGACAAGGACGAGGAGCCGGTGCCCAACGCCGTGATACGCATCGTGGGCAACGACGGCTCAAACCAGAAGGCTGTCGCCAAGCCCGACGGCTCGTTCCGCTTCCCCCTCGAGCGCGGCGTGAGCTATGTGATGCTCGCCGGGGCCCGCGGCTACCTCAACGCCAAGCAGGAGTTCACCTCCGACACCGCCGAGGAGGATGCCGAGTATGGTGTCGACTTCATTCTCTCGTCGATCAACAAGCCGGTGGTGGTCGACAACATCTTCTACGACTTCGACAAGGCCACCCTGCGCCCCGAGTCGAAGGACGCCCTCGACGAGATGGTGCGCATTATGGAGGATAACCCCAACATCACCATCGAAATGGCCTCGCACACCGACCGCTGGGGCTCCGACGAATACAACATCGACCTCTCATCGCGGCGTGCCAAGTCGGTCACCGACTATCTCATCGCCGCCGGCATCGCCCCCGACCGCCTGCAAAGCCAGGGCTACGGAAAGAGCCGCCCCAAAACCATCACCAAGAAGCTCGCCCGCCTCTACCCCCAATTCAAGGAGGGCGACATCCTCACCCCCGAGTTCATCGCGACCCTCTCGGAGGAGGATGCCGAGGTGGCCGACCAGATTAACCGCCGCACCGAGTTCCAGGTGCTCTCCATCGACTATCAGATGTTCTGACACATCGCGCCACGTTTTTTTGACCCCACAGAAGCCACCAATGCAGTTCCGCACCGAAATTCCGCCCCTGCGGGGCGTTGAAGGCACCGTAGTCCACGGCATCCCCGTGTGGACCATCGGCTCCTGCTTCGCCGACAACATCGGCAAGCTGCTCCGCGCCGACCTTTTCGACGCGAGGGTCAACCCCTTCGGCGCTCTCTACAATCCCGCGTCGATCGCCTCGCTGCTCACCCTGGTGGCCCGGGGCGGGGCGGTGACCCCCGACGAGTTTTTCTGCCGCGACGGCGCGTGGGTGTCATTCCGCTTCCACTCGGCAGTTTCCGGCGCGACAGCCGTCGAGGCCGCCGACAAAGCCAACCGCCTCATCCGCGCCATGCGCGCCGAGCTTCCTCGCCTGGGGTGCCTCGCCATAACCCTCGGGTCGGTCTTCACGTTCACCCACAACGCCTCGGGGCGCGTCGCGGCCAACTGCCACAAGCAACCCTCGGCGCTCTTCACCCCCGGCACCCTGTCGCTCGACCAGACGGTGGCGCTCCTACGCGACGCCATCAACGCCCTGCGCGGCGTCAATCCCGGCTTGCGCGTCATCCTCACAGTGAGCCCCGTGCGCCATCTCGCCTACGGCTTCCAGCGCGACAAGCGCTCGAAAGCCACCCTCATCCTGGCGGCTGCCGCGCTCGAGGAGGAGGGCGCCGCGACCTACTTCCCCGCCTACGAGGCCCTCATCGACGACCTCCGCGACTATCGCTTCTACGGGCCCGACATGGCGCACCCCTCGGAGCAGGCCGCCCTCTACGTCTACGACCTCTTCGCCCGCAGCTTCTTCACCCCCGCGACACGCGCCATAGCCGAGGAGGCCCGCGCTTACGCCCGCCTCGCGGCCCATCGCCCCGCCGACCCCGCCCGCCACGCGGCCATGCTCGCCGCGGCGCGCGAAAAGCTCCTCGCGAAACACCCACAACTAACCTCTGCCATTGACAATCTCGATGAAAACCGTTGAGTTTGACCCCGCGGCCATTGATGCCGACCTCGACCTGCTGACCGACAGCCGCGCGCTGGCCGACCCGCGGCGCACCCTCTTCTTCGCCCTACACACCGCCGTGGCCGACGGCCACCGCTACATACCCGAGCTCTATGCCCGCGGCGTGCGCCGCTTCGTGGTCAGCGCTCCCCCCGACGGCGACTTCCCCGGGGCCACATTCCACATCGGCAACCCCCTCGAAGCGCTCCAGACCCTCGCCGCCCGCAAGCGCGCCACCTTCGCCGGACCCTTGGTGGCCATCACCGGCAGCCGCGGCAAAACGCAGGTGAAGGAGATGCTCAACGCCATGCTGGCACGCGACCGCAACATTGCCCGCTCGCCGCGGAGCTATAACTCGCAAATCGGTGTGCCGCTGTCGCTTTGGGGCCTCACCCCCGAAACCACCCTCGGCATCTTCGAAGCCGGCATCTCCCAGCCGGGCGAGATGCAGCGCCTGCGCGACATGCTGCGCCCCGACGTGGCCGTGGTCACAAACGTGCTTTCCGACCACGACGAGGGATTCGCCTCGAAGGCCGAAAAGCTCGCCGAGAAGATGCGGCTCGCCGAGGGCGCCGGGGCCGTCGTCTTCCCCTGGGACGACCCCGACATCCGCGCCGCCGCGCTCGCCCTGCCCGGCGACCCTAAGCTCTTCGGGTGGTCGCTCACCGACCCCGAGGCCCCCGTCTACCGCGACCCCTCGCTCTTCCCGCTGGCCGACCCCCGCGATGTCGACAATGCCGCCACAACCCTGGCCGCCATGCTCGCCCTCGGCATCGACCCCGCCGACGCCGACCGCCGCATTAAGAGCGCCCACGGCACCGGCACCCGCCTCGAAGTGGCCGAGGGGGTCAACCGCTGCCTAATCCTCAACGACGACTACACCTGCGACCTCCACTCGTTGCGCCCGGCGCTCGAGTTTATGGCGCGCCGCCGCGCTCCGGGGCTCCGCACCACCGTGGTGCTCTCCGATGTGAGCCACGAGTCGCTCTCCGCTGCCGGGGCATACGCCGAAATCGCGCGGCTTTTGCGCCAGTTCGGCGTCACGCGCCTCATAGGTGCCGGAAAGGAGATTTCGGCCCACGCCAGCCTCTTCGACGGCATCGACTGCCGCTTCTTCGACTCCCCCGCGGAAATGGAGGAGGCCCTCACCCCCTCCGACTTCAACAACGAATTCGTGCTGCTCAAAGGGCGCGACGGCGCTTCGTTCAACAGCTTGATGCACAAGCTCGAAGCCCGCACCCACGAAACAGTGCTCGAGGTTAACCTCGACGCGCTCGTCAGCAACTTCAACTTCTACCGCTCGAAGCTCGCTCCCGGAACCGGCCTGGTGGCCATGGTGAAGGCCTCGGGCTACGGCGCGGGGGCCTACGAGGTGGCCCGCACCCTGCAAACCCACGGCGCGGCCTACTTTGCCGTGGCCGTGCTCGACGAAGGGGTCGACCTGCGCAAGGCCGGCATCACCGTGCCCATCATGGTGCTGAACCCCAAGGTGTTGAACTATCCGCTCCTCTTCGCCAACCGCCTGGAGCCCGAAATCTTCAGCTTCGAAATTCTCGAGGAGATTATCGCCGAGGCCGCGAAACTCGGCGTCACCGACTACCCGGTGCACATAAAGCTCGACACAGGCATGCACCGCCTCGGCTTCTTCGAGGAGGAGCTCCCCCGCCTCATCGAGCGCCTCAAAGGGCAGCGCAGCGTCAAGGTCGCCTCGGTGTTCACCCATCTCGCGACCGCCGACTGCCTCGACATGGACCAGTACACCGAAGCCCAGCTGCGCCTCTTCGACCGCTGCTCGCGGCTCATCGTCGACGCGTTTCCCGGCCAGAAAGTGCTGCGCCACGCCCTCAACACCGCCGGCATAGTGCGCTATCCGCAGTACGACTACGACCTCTGCCGCCTCGGCCTCGGCCTCTACGGCATCCCTGTTGTGGGGCGAGGGCTCGAAGAGGGCATCCGCCCGGTGTCGGCTCTCAAAACAGTCATCATCTCGCTCCGCGACTACCCCGCCGGAACCGCCATCGGCTATGGCCGGCGCACCATCCTCGACCGCGACACCACAATCGCCACAATACCCGTCGGGTATGCCGACGGCATCGACCGCCACATGGGGTGCGGCAACTGCTCGTTCCTCGTCAACGGCGTCGCTTGCCCCACCGCCGGCAACATCTGCATGGACCTCTGCATGCTCGACGTCGGCCCCCTGCTCCGCGCAGGCGGCTCAGTGAAGGTCGGCGACCAGGTGGAAATTTTCGGCCCCGACAGCCCCGCCGCCATCCTCGCCGAGAAAATCGGCACCATCCCCTACGAAATCCTGACCTCGGTGAGCCCCCGGGTGCGCCGCATCTACTTCCGCGAATCATGAAACGCCATCTCAGCATCCTCGCCGCCATGCTACTCGCCGCCCTCGCGGCAGCTGCGTCGCCGCGCGTCAGCATCCTCACTGCCGACCCCGGGGCCGACATCTACCAGCTCGAAGGCCACTCGGCCCTCCGCGTCACCGACCCCGGCGTCTACGATATGGCCGTCAACTGGGGCGTGTTCGACTTCCACGCCCCTAACTTCGTCTACCGCTTCGTGAAGGGGGAGACCGACTATATGTGTGCCGCCTACCCGGCAAGCCTCTTCTTCGAGGAGTATGCCCGCGAAGGGCGCCGCGTCACCGAGCAGGTGCTCGACCTCACCCCCGCCCAGGCCGACCGCGTGGTTGAGCTCGTGCGCCGCAATCTCGAACCCGGGAACCGCGTCTACCGCTACAACTACGTCCTCGACAACTGCGCCACCCGCCCCCTCGCCATCGTGGAGCGGGCCCTGGGCGACACCATCGCCTTCACCGCCCCGGCCGATTTCACCTACGGCGAAACCGGGCGCTCCGAGGCCGACTATCCCGCCTCGACACCCGTCACCTTCCGCGAGGAGATGACGCGCTACCACCGCGCCTACCCATGGTATCAGTTCGGCATCGACCTCGCCCTCGGCTCGGGCATCGACCGCCCCATCACCACCCGCGAGCGCGCCTTCTCGCCGCTCTACCTCCGCGACATGCTCCGCGAGGCGCGGTTTCCAGCCGACTCCGCCGGTGTAGGGCGCCCCGCCGTAAGCTCCGAGTGGATCATTCTCGAAGGCACCCCGGGCGGGGTTTGCGAGAAGCCCACTCCCTGGCCGCTCACCCCCCTGGCCGTGGCAATCTACATTTTCGCCGCCGCTGTGGCCGTCAGCTTCCGCGACGTGCGCCGCAAGAGCGTAAGCCGCTGGTTCGACTCCCTGCTCTTCGGCGTTTACGGCCTGGTGGGGTGTGTGCTGGCGTTCCTCATCTTCGTCAGCTCCCACGAGGCCACGAGCCCCAACTACCTCTTCCTCTGGCTCAACCCGGCGTGCCTCTTTCCCGCTGTGGCTGTGTGGATAAAATGTTGCCAACGTGCGGTTTATTTCTACCATTTTTGTAACTTCGCGGCAGTGTTGCTGCTTCTGGCGGCGCACCATTTTTTCGGGCAGGCGCTCAACCCGGCCTTCCCGTGGCTCATTCTCGCCGACCTAACGCGGTCAGCGACATATATTTACGTCACCCGTGCGAAACGCTAAGAAGCATAGAGTCTCAACTTCGGTGGCGGCCATTATCGTGGCCGCCGCCTCGGTCGCGCAACTCGCGGCGGCACAGGTGGCGCGCCCGCAGCTCGTGGTGGGCATCCTCGTCGAGGGGCTCAACGACGACTATCTGCGCCTGCTTCGCGACCACTTCGGCGAAGGGGGCTTCCGCCGCCTCATGGAGAAAGGGGTGGCAATCAGCGCCGTCGACTACGGCGCCCCGCTCGACGGCGCGGCCTCGGCGGCGGTGGTGTTCACCGGCGCCGACCCCTATGTGAGCGGCATCCCCGCGGCACGCGTCTTCGACCCCGCCACCAAGCGCGCGCAGTCGGCCCTTCTCGATGCCGACATCATCGGCAACTACACCTCCCAGACCCTCTCACCCAAGAATATCGCCGTCAGCACCCTCGCCGACGAGCTGAGAATCGACTCCGGAGGGCTCGGCTACGCCTATTCCATCGCCGCCGACCCCGAGGAGGCCATCATCATGGCCGGCCACGCCGGCAACAGCGCCTTCTGGATCACCGACGACACCGGCAAGTGGGCCACCACAACCCACTACAAGGACCTCCCGGCTCCACCACAGAACGCGAACCACCGCAACCCGCTCGAGTATCGCCTCGACACCCTTTCGTGGAGCCCCCTCTATCCAACCGACAAGCTCCCCGACCTCCCCTCCTACAAGAAGCTATATCCCTTCCGCCAAATCTTTGCCCGCGGAAGCGCCAACCGCTACAAGGCCTACAAGGCATCGCCCGTTGCCAACACCGACATCACGGCGATGGCCGAGGAATACATCCGCCTGCTCAACCTGGGCAAGCGCGAGGCCACCGACATGCTCTCCATCGCCTACAAGCTCGACCCTTACCCCTACGGGCGCGAACCCGACTCGAGGGCCGAACTGATGGACGGCTACCTGCGCCTCGACCGCGACCTGCAGAATCTCTTCGCCACCATCGACAAGCAGGGCCCCGGCATGGACCGAGCCCTGGTGTTCCTCGCCGGAACCCCCGCCACGCGCCGCCAGCGCCGCGACGACGAGCGATGGAACATCCCCGGAGGCGAGTTCTCGTCGCGCAAGGCCGTCTCGCTGCTCAACATGTATCTCATGGCCATCCACGGCAACGGCGAGTGGGTCGACGGCTACCACGACGGGCAGCTCTACCTCAACCGAAAACTCATCAAGGAGCGCTCGAAGGACCTTGAATCGCTCCGAAAAGAGGCCGCCCGCTTCCTCACCCGCATGAGCGGGGTGAGCGAGGCCTGGACCATTGACGAAATCCTCGACAACACCGCCGGTGCCGGCGCCGAGGTTATGCGCCGCCGCATCGCCCTACCCGTTGCCGGCGACGTCTTCGTCACCGTGGCCCCTGGCTGGCAGGAACTCGACGACGACAACGACACGGAACAGCCGGTGACAACCGTCCGCTCCGTCATCCCCACCGCCCCGGCCTACATTCTCGCCCCCGGAGTCGCCCCGCGCGAAATCGACACCCCGGTCGACGCCCGCGCAATCGCTCCATCAGTGGCCGGCATCCTGCGCATCCGGGCCCCCAACGCCGCCGCGACCCCCGGGCTCAGGCTTTGAAATGAACAATAGCCCCCTCCCCGGCGTTATCCATTGCGGCGGAGGCCTGCCCGGGCGCGAGCGCCCGACACAGGTATCCCCCTGCCGTGCTCCCAACGCGACCAATCAAGCAACATCCAACCACAACATCATCATACAATCATAACATCATGTCCCTGACCTCCTTTTTAGGCAAGATTTTCGGCAACAAGTCGCAGCGCGACCTCCGCGAAATCAAGCCCATTGTAGATAAAATCAACGCTCTCGGCCCCGGCCTCAAAGAGCTCTCAAACGACCAGCTCCGCGGTAAAATCGATGAAGTGCGCGCGCAAATCGCTGCCGCCATCAAACCCGACGAAGACGCCGTTGCCGAAATCCGCGGCCGCGTAGAGGACCTCCCCTTCGACCAGCGTCAGCCCCTGTGGGACGAAATCGACCGCCACGAGAAGAACATCCTCGACACCCTCGAGACCGAGCTCGAAAAGCACCTCCCCATCGTGTTCGCCACCATGCGCGAAACCGCCGCGCGCTTCGCCGCCAACGAAATCGTAGAGGTGACTGCCACCGAGATGGACCGCGAGCTCGCCGCCCAGGGCCGCGACTTCGTCACCATCGAGGGCGACAAGGCTCTCTGGAAAAACCACTGGATGGCCGGCGGCAACGAAATCACCTGGGATATGGTGCACTACGACGTGCAGCTCATCGGCGGCACAGTGCTCACCCAAGGCAAAATCGCCGAGATGGCCACCGGCGAGGGTAAAACCCTCGTGGCCACACTCCCCGTGTTCCTCCGCTCGCTTTCCAAGCGCGGTGTCCATGTGGTCACCGTCAACGACTACCTCTCCAAGCGCGACTCCGAGTGGATGGGCCCCCTCTACATGTTCCACGGCGCTACGGTCGACTGCATCGACAAGCACGAGCCCAACACCCCCGAGCGCCGTGCCGCCTACCAGTGCGACATCACCTTCGGCACTAACAACGAGTTCGGCTTCGACTACCTGCGCGACAACATGGCCCTCAGCCCCGAGGACCTCGTGCAGCGCAAGCACTACTACGCCATCGTCGACGAGGTCGACTCCGTGCTCATCGACGACGCCCGCACCCCGCTGATTATCTCCGGCCCCGTGCCCAAAGGCGACGACCAGATGTTCAACGAGTACAAAGGCAACGTTGAGAAGGTGTTCCAGGCCCAGCGCCGCCTCGTCACCCAGATTCTCTCCGAAGCAAAGGAGAAAATCAAGTCCGACGACAAGGAGGTGCGCAAGGAGGGCGAGCTGCTCCTGTTCCGCGCCTACAAGGGCCTCCCCAAGTACGGCCCCCTCATCAAGTTCCTCAGCGAGGAGGGCATGAAGAACGCCCTGCTCAAAACCGAGGCATACTACCTGCAGGACAACTCGCGCGAGATGCCCATCGTCACCGACCCCCTCTACTTCGTCATCGACGAGAAGAACCGCTCGGTTGAGCTCACCGACAAGGGCTTCGACGTGCTCACCGACCGCAACCAGGACCCCCAGTTCTTCGTGCTCCCCGACATCGCCGCCAAGCTCTCGGAGCTTGAAAACATCCCCGACCTCGCTGAGCGCCAGGAAAAAAAGGATGCCGCCATGGCCGACTACGCCGTCAAGGCCGAGCGCGTCCACACCGTCAACCAGCTCCTCAAGGCCTACACCCTCTTCGAGAAGGACAACGAATATGTGATCGACGACAACAAAATCAAAATCGTCGACGAGCAGACGGGCCGCATCATGGAGGGTCGCCGCTACTCCGACGGCCTCCACCAGGCCATCGAGGCCAAGGAGGGAGTGAAGGTCGAGGCAGCCACCCAGACCTTCGCCACCATCACCCTGCAGAACTACTTCCGCATGTACCACAAGCTCTCGGGCATGACCGGCACCGCCGAAACCGAGGCCGGCGAGCTCTGGGACATCTACAAGCTCGACGTGGTCACCATCCCCACCAACCGCCCCGTGGCCCGCAAGGACCTCGACGACCGCGTCTACAAAACCAAGAAAGAGAAATACGCCGCCGTGATCGAGGAAATCGTGCGCCTGCGCGACGAAGGGCGCCCCGTGCTCGTGGGCACCACCTCGGTCGAAATCTCCGAGCTCCTCTACCGCATGCTGCAAATGCGCCACATCGACGCGCAGGTGCTGAACGCCAAGCTCCACCAGAAGGAGGCGCAGGTGGTGGCCCTCGCTGGCCGCCCCGGCACCGTCACCATCGCCACCAACATGGCCGGCCGAGGCACCGACATCAAGCTCACCCCCGAGGTTAAGGAGGCCGGAGGCCTGGCGATTATCGGCACCGAGCGCCACGAAAGCCGCCGCGTCGACCGCCAGCTCCGAGGCCGTTCGGGCCGTCAGGGCGACCCGGGCTCGTCGGTGTTCTACGTTTCGTTCGAGGACCAGCTGATGCGCCTCTTCGCCACCGACCGCGTCATGAAGATGCTCGACACCCTCGGCCTCAAAGAGGGCGAGATGATCGAGAGCTCCATGGTGACCCGCGCCATCGAGAACGCCCAGAAACGCGTCGAGGAGAACAACTTCGGCATCCGCAAGCGCCTGCTCGAATACGACGACGTGATGAACAAGC
>CAYTBH010000067.1:0-12853 GCA_964435935.1 uncultured Alistipes sp. | reverse complement strand
GTGGGTATAATTTGAAAAATGCTTGCAAGTCGGTGACTCGCAAGCATTTAACATTTAATTGGTCGGGGTGACTAGATTCGAACTAGCGACCACACGCCCCCCAGACGCGTACTCTAACCGGGCTGAGCTACACCCCGATGGTGTTGTTGCTTTTTCGTTGGGCGGGGGTTGTTTCCCAAAAGCGATGCAAAGTTAGTCAGTTTCCGCGAACCGCGCAAATTTTTCGCCAACTTTTTCGCTAAAATCTTAAAATTCGGGGTTGCGATAGGAGCTGTCAAACGCCACGAGGAAGCCTGAAAATGGCCCACCGCATTATTTTTCAACGAAATAGCATTGCCCGGGGCGAGATAGCCGACCCGCATTTTGCCATTGCGCGAATTATTGCTAATTTTGCGGTGTCGGCCCGCCACGCGGGCACACACCCTGAATCAAAACTCGACTTGACTCCAAAATGATAAAGACAGGCATCATTGGCGGACACACCCTGGCCGCCGGGGAACTGATAAGAATCCTGGTGAACCACCCCGATGTTACCATCATGTGGGTTTCGTCGCCCCAGGAAGCGGGGCGCAAACTCTCGGCCCTGCACCGCGGACTCGAAGGGGATATCGACACTTCGTTTATCGGCGATCCAACAGCCACCGACGTCGAGGGGCTCGACATGGTGTTCCTTTGCGGAGAGCCGTGGGAGGCCCGCCAGTTCATGGCGCTTGCCGACCGCAACCCGGAGCTCAGGGTGATTGACCTGACTGGAGCTTTCCGCGACGGTTCGGCCGGAATGGTCTACGGGCTGGCCGAGCACAACCGCAAAGCGCTTGTCCGCGGAGCCACCCGGGCGTCGCTCCCTTCCGAAATCGCCATGGCGGCGGAGCTCGCGCTGTTCCCTCTGGCCAAGAACATGCTCCTTTTCGGCAACGTGGAGTTAAGCGCTTCGCTGGCGTCAACAGTGCGCGAGCAAGGGGCGGCAGCGGCTTCGGAAGGCGATCTGGCCGAACTCTCGACCCGCCGCGACCCCGTCGCGCCAGCCGAGAACCGCCCCGATGCCGAAATCGCCGGCTCGGAAATCGCGCAGTCGATGCGCTCGATCCAGCCCTCGTTCTCGGGGGACGTCAATGTGTCGCTCAGCCGCGATCCAAACGCGTCGCGCGGAATCATGGTCAAAGCGCTGGTCGACTGCAACCAGCCCGTTTCAGAGCTGAACCGCATCTTCAACGACGCCTACGACGACCACAGCTTCACCTTCCTCATCGACCGCCGCCCGGAACTGGCCGACGCGGCCAACACCAACAAATGCCTTCTGCACATACGCCGCGACGACAACGGCATGGTCGAAATCACATCTGTGATCGACAATCTGCTGAAGGGCGCGGCCGGAAACGCCGCCCACTGCATGAACCTGCTCTTCGGCCTTTCTGAAAAGACCGGCCTCGCCTTAAAAGGGTCGGCTTTCTAAACCCCGTTCCGGCAAGCCGCGACTCAGGGGCGCACGATTTTGGCCCCCACCCCGTTGCAACGCACAAGGCAAGGCTCGCCGCTTCGCGGCCGCTCTATTCTGCGCCCCGTCAGGTCGAAATATTCAACATTCCCCTCCTGTGCGCCAACAGTGACTGCCTCCACGCCGGACGCGGCCGCGTAGACATCGCCCTCGATTTCCACATCGCTGAGGGCGAGCTGCTTGTTGGCCGTCATATAATAGAGATATATCCTGACACGCAACGTTTCGCCAACACCCGCATTGCCAAGCGGCAGCTCAACTTCCGAATAATAAGGAGCGTTCGACGACCGAACGGGTTGCAACCCGGCGGCAAGTTTGCGCGGTGCCGCGGAGTCGCGACAACATTCAACGTCGAGGTAGCACATATCGGTGCCCATACGGGCAGCTTTGAATTTCAACCCCTTGGGAATGAACACATAGCCAGGCGCGGCGGTCACATCGAACTCTATGAAGCAATCATCATCAAGAGCTCTGCCAAGGGTTTCCGTTGGATTAAACAGCGTGAAAACCTGGTTGCCGCCAATGCGCTGACTTGAATGCGCGGATAGCTTCTCGCCCAGAGAAAACGTCGCGGCGGCAAAAAACTCAGGATGGCCCACCTCGGCGGTCGAAGAGCTCAATGCTCCTTTGTCAAGCGGCCACGAAAGCGATGCATCAATCTTTGCGCCCTCAACGCCCACCACCTCGGCCTTGACCGGGATTTCAAAAGAACGTTCAGGGGTCGATGCCACTATCGCCTGCTCCACACAGCCCTTGTGGCCGAAAACAGCCTTGACATAAACATCGGCTTGCAGCAGATTATCGTCGATAGCGTCGACAACGAGCACCCGCGAATAGTCGCCCCCGGGGGTGGTGGAAAGCAGAATCCCTTCAGGGGCAGTCAGCGTCACGCTCGAAGGTGCCGCGCTACCGAATGCCGAGATATTAAATAGCCCATCAACTTGACTGTTGGCATACACAGCGCCGAATTCTATTGTCGACGGGTAAGCCGTGAGCACCCGCGGGTAGGGCTCGGGAATCGTCGGGCCTGCCGATTCCCTGACTGTCTTGGGCACAGCCATCACTTCCATAGTTGTATAGTCGTAAGGAACTGAAACCGAGGCATTGCTTTGAGGAGATGAATGCCCCTGCCATACGCTGCCCCGCCATTCATAGAGCACATCATCGTCTCTCACCGAAATGGCCCGGCGCACTTTGGATGCGAAATATGAATTTTCAATGAGCAGTTTGGAAAGCACATGCGCGTCAATGGTCGAGCCGGTGGCGCAATCCCAGAAGCAGTTGAGTATGTGGTGTATGCCAAAGCTTGTATACGGCATCCTCCCGAGGCACCCCTCGTCCCAAAGGCAGCGAATCCAACTGATATTGTTCTTTTGCGGAGAGCCGTCGGTCACTTCCTCGCCGTAGGTGAGATTGCTCAGCGGGTGATTATACGACTTTGCCGTATAGCGGAAATGGGTGTCGCTCACTGTCACAAAATCACAACTGTTCACAATATCAAGGTTGCCGTCCATGCCGTCGGTGAATCGGCAATGGTCTACCCAAACATGGTCGCAACCATTGAGGGTCACCAAGTCGGCGCCACCCACGTCAACCGAACCGGGCCCAGCGAAGTCGAGATTGCGGATTATGATGTTTGAGCACCCTACAAAATCGAACACCCCCGAGTAACGATAGCGCTCCTTGGGGTCGCCGTAAAGGTCAATGAGCGCCTGCCTGACGGTCAGTTCACCCTGTTCGGCAACATAAGCGCCGTTCGATAGCGTGCCGCCGAGATTGTCTTCTGCGTGCTGACTCAAGGATTTCACATCCAGCTCATCGAGCAAATCGTGAATCTCCTGCGTCACAGAGAACGCGGTTTCCAGCTTCGCCCCGTTGACGCCAATCAACGAGCGCCCTGAAAGCGATTGAAAATCGATTTTGGATGACACCTGGAAAGGACCGCCGACACCATCAAAGACAACAACGTCGTGGGAAACAACTGCGTCAAGTATAGCGTCGCGCATATCCGAGCCATCGCTCCTCAGAACAACCAAAGAGCCATCGTTGCCCCCGGTCAATTCATAGTCGCCGGCCGAATAAACCGACGTGCAGGTGGCCCACCCCTCCGGGCGGCTGACTTCATTGCCGTGGATATTAAAAATCGAGAACAGCGCCGTGGTAAGCGCGATTGCCGCTGGCAGATTCATTGAATAAAAGGTTCGTTCATCCATGTTGGCAAATTTAACTAAAATTCCGAAAATTCCGAAATAAGCCGCGCCCAATGGCTCCTGACACCGCCGAAATATCCTCGAGGCCGGTTATACTTTTAACTCGGGCACTATTGTATATACCGAGAAATAGCCGTAACTTTGCGATGCTGTTGTTTCGCCCGCTAAAACAGGCCCGCGGCCATCAGCATAGTGGCGCGACACCTTAAGCCACGAATCATGAAAAATAATGTGAATTCTTTAAAATCCTTCCGACAAATAAAGCGGCGCGACTAACCCTTATGCACTGGATTTTAGAATCGGTATGCGTGTTTCTCATCAGCTTTATGCTCGCGGGCATCATCATACCACAGATTTTACTTATATCGTTCCGGCGTAAGCTCTTCGACGAGCCCGACGGACGAAAAATTCATACATCGGCAGTTCCCCGTCTTGGCGGAATTGCCTTTATGCCGTCGATTCTGTTCGCGTTGGCGCTGGTTGCCGGGCTCGACCTCCTCATCGAGCAATCGCGCTTGGCGGTTACCGACGCAGAAGCCGCGGCCACCATCGACGACCTGCTGGTCTACGATTCGATCGGCAGCATCGGTGCCCCGCTCTGCTTCGGGCTGTGCGCCCTTATTATAATGTATCTCGTGGGAATCGCCGACGACCTTATCGGGGTAAAATACCGCGCCAAGTTCGCCGCGCAAATCATTTCGGGCTTCCTCCTGGCTGCTTCGGGGCTGCGCCTTGGCAATCTCCACGGCTTCCTGGGAATCTACGAGCTCCCCTCGTTTCTTGCCTGGGGGTTGACGATACTCCTGACGGTGTTCATCACCAACGCCATCAACCTTATCGACGGCATCGACGGGCTCGCCTCCGGGCTGAGCGGCATTGCGATGGGCTTCTATGGCATCGCGTTTCTGCTGCTCGACCAGCCGTTCTACTCGATGCTCGCGTTCGCCGGGCTGGGCACCCTCGTGCCATTCTTCTACTACAACGTGTTCGGCAGCCCCGTGGCGCGCAAAAAGATATTCATGGGCGACACCGGGGCGCTGACTACTGGCATAATACTCTCGTTCCTGTTCCTTGCCATGGTCCAGTGCGCCGACAGCTCACTCCAGGGCTGCGACGTGGTGGTGGCAGCCTTCGCCCCGCTGGCCATACCGTGTCTCGACGTAGTGCGCGTGTTCTTCCACCGCATCATCCGTGGCCACAGCCCGTTCCTCCCCGACAAGGTGCACATACACCATAAGCTCCTCGCCATAGGCATCCGCCAGCGCGTTGCCATGATAATAATCCTGGCAGCCTCCGCGGCGCTGATTGCCATGAACCTGTGGCTCTCGGCCTTCACCTCCTCTTTCCTGATCGCCCTGCTCGATCTCGGGTTGTGGGTCGTGTGCAACTTCCTGCTCACCCGCAGCATACGCAGCCGCCAGGAGCGCCTCCACATCACCGAAGGCTACGTTTGAAACCGCCCAACCGCTTTTACATCATACAAACAGATTCACCACACCAATCATTATAGCCAAATATGCTCTTAAAGAAAGCCGCTCTAAAAATATTTGCCACCATAGCCCTCGCGGCATCCTGCATGGCGTTCCAGTCGTGTCGCACCCCCAAGGATGTCACTTATTTCCAGGACACGAAGGACGGCATACAGATTGAAATGACAAACCCGAGCGACATAAAGGTCCAGCCCGACGACCGCCTCTCGATTCTGGTAAGCTCGAAGGACCCAATGCTCGCTTCGCTCTTCAACATCTATATGCCCCAGCAGCGCACCACCACCCCCGGAATCACCGCGAAAACCCAGGTTGGCGCCAACGAGGTAGCGTCGTACGTCGTCGACGCTTACGGCGACATCGAGTTCCCGGTGCTCGGCACTCTCCACATCGGCGGCATGCGGCGCCAGGAAGTGGCCGAATACATCAAAAACGAGCTCATCCGGCAGAATCTCGTGAAGGATCCCACGGTTATCGTCGACTTCCTGAACCACTCGGTGCTCGTCATGGGCGACGTCACGAAACCGGGTCGAGTGACCTTCGACCGCGACCGCTACACCATCCTCGATGCCATATCCGATGCCGGCGACCTCACTATCAATGGTAAACGCACCGATGTCAAGGTGATGCGCAACGAAAACGGCCGGCAGAAGGTCTACGAAATCGACCTCACCAACGGCGAGCAGGTGATGAACTCGCCCGTGTTCTACCTCCAGCAGAACGATGTAATCTATGTCGCCCCCAACGATGTCAAAAAGCGCAACACCACCGCCAACGGCAACGCGCCCCTCACCCCCTCGTTCTGGATTTCGGTGGCATCGTTCCTCACCACGGTCCTCGTGCTCATCCTCAAATAAGGCCCGGGCACCCCAAAACAGGGCCTCCCTATTCCAATAAGGGGGCCTACGTCCCTCCCCGAAGCGAATCAACTATTTTCCCCACACGAATAAAAACATCTCCGTGAAAGACAACGAAGAAAACTATACGGCTTCCGAACAATCCATCTCAGTCAAGGAACTTCTGTGGATGTGCCTGTCGCGATGGTATTGGTTCGCGATTTCCCTGGTCATTTTCATGGGATTCGCATGCTACAAGCTGCTAAGCACCCCGAAAGTCTACGAACGCACCACCCAGCTCCTCCTCAAGGACGAGGACTCTGGCGCCGGCGCCGGCAGCATCGGCAACGAATTCTCCAACATGGGCTTCCTCCGCTCCTATTCCAACCTCAACAACGAGCTGGTTGCCATCACCGCCCCCACGGTGATGAACGAAGTGGTGAAGCGCCTCGGGCTCGAGGTTTCCTACTCCACCCCGGGCCGCTTCCACGCCTGGGAGCTCTACGGCCCCTCGCTCCCGATAAAGGTGTCGTTCCCCGAACTCGACGACACAAAGTCAACATCGCTCACCGCCGTCATCAAAACCGACGGCACCATCGACCTCTCGGGCTTCACCACCAAGGACGAGGAGGGGAACACCGTGCCCTCCGAAGAGGTTATCCAGCTCAATGAGCTCACGCGAATCGACACCATAGCCACCCCCGGCGGCAAAATCGTCATCTCGCCCAACCCCACCTACGTCAAACCCGAGCGTCCGCTCGCCAAAGACCTGGTGATCAACATCACGCGCAACACCCTCAAAGGAGCCGTGGCGCGCTACACCGGTGAGATTTCAGCGGAAATCCCCGAGGACACCCGCATCATCACCCTCTCGTGCCGCGACGTGAACACCGACCGCGCCGAGGACCTCCTCGAAACCATCACCGACGTTTACAACGAAACCTGGATTCGCGACAAAAACCGCATTTCAATCTCCACCGCCGACTTCATCAAGGAGCGTCTGGCAGTGATTGAAAACGAGCTTGGCAACGTCGACTCCGACATCTCGTCCTACAAATCGACACACATGGTGCCCGACGTGGCCCAGGCCTCGCAGCTCTACTTCACCCGCGCCTCGCAGGCCTCCGACGAAGTGCTCGAGCTCAACAACCGCCTGGGGATGGCGCGCTACATACGCAACTATCTCACCAATTCGTCGAACTCCTTCAACGTGCTCCCCGCCAACGCCGGATTGCAAAACCTCTCGGTGGAAACCCAAATCACGGAGTACAACCGCCTGCTGCTCAACCGCAACAACCTTGTTGAAAACTCTTCGGCCAACAATCCCCTCGTGGTCGACCTCGACAGCCAGCTCGCCGGCATGCGCCAGGCAATCCTCCAGTCGATCGACAACTACATCGTGACGCTCAACGCCTCAGTCCGCGCCGCCGAGGCCTCGCAAGCCGCCGCCTCGTCGCGCCTGGCCGCCAACCCCACCCAGGCCCGCTACCTCCTCAGCGTCGAGCGCCAGCAGAAAGTGAAGGAGAGCCTCTATCTCTACCTGCTGCAGAAACGCGAGGAAAACGAGCTCAACCAGGCGTTCACCGCCTATAACAGCCGCGTGATTACCCCGCCCTCCGGCTCCGACGCTCCCGTGTCGCCCAACTCGCGCAACGTGCTCCTCGTGGCCTTCCTCATGGGCTTGGTTGTACCGATGGGCCTCATCTGGATTGTCGAGCTTTTCAACACCAAAGTCCGCGGCCGCAAGGACATCGAAAACCTCACTGCGCCCTTCCTCGGCGAAATCCCCCTGGGCTACCACCGCCGCCGTGGGTTGCAGCGCCTGCGCCCCGCCCGTCCCGAAGAGAAGGACCAGCGCGTCGTCATGGTGCGCAAAGGTTGTGGCAACACCGTCAACGAGGCCTTCCGCGTAATCCGCACCAACCTCGAGCTCATGGCCGATGCCGAAACCTCCGGGGCACATATCCTCATGGTCACCTCGGCCAACCCCGGTTCAGGCAAAACGTTCATCACCATGAACCTCGCCACCGTGCTCGCCATCAAGGAGAAGAAAGTGGCAGTCATCGACCTCGACCTGCGCAAGGCATCCCTGTCGTCGTTTGTCAACACCCCGCCGATGGGCATGTCGGCCTACCTCTCGGGCCACGCCACAGCCGACCAAATCAAGATTAGCCGCAAAATCGAGGCTCCCGCCCACCCCGAGCGCTTCGAAGGCAAAAATCTCGAAGACCACTACATCGACATCTACCCCGTCGGGGCGCTTCCTCCCAACCCTGTGGAGCTGCTCTACTCTCCGCGCCTGAAAACGCTGCTCGACGAGCTTCGCAACAACTACGACTACATCCTGCTCGACTGCCCGCCGGTTGAAATCGTGGCCGACGCAAAAATCATCAACCGCCATGCCGACATGACCCTGTTCGTGATTCGTGCCGGAGTGCTCGAACGCGACGTGCTCCCACACATCCAGGAGTACTACAACAACCAGCGCTACCACAACATGGCAATCATCCTCAACGGCACCGACCAGTCGCACATCGGCCCGATTCATTCGCGCTACGGCTACGGATATGGCTACGGCTACGGTTACGGCAAAAAGAAGAAATAGCCCTCGATCCGAACACACTCACCCGCGGGAGCCGCGTCCAGACCTCAGGGCGCGGCTCCCGCGATTTATGAGGAAAGTATGGCGCGACCTTGTGAACTCCAAAGGGCTGGCGAGCGTTGTAATATCGACGGCGGGCCCCGCTCCATTGGGCCACCTCCGCCGCGTCAACAACATCAAACTCAACTATCCGAAATATTATGAAAAGAATAGGGATTTACTACGGCTCGAAAACCGGCACCACTAAAAACATTGCCAAACGCATCGCCTCCATGCTCGGCGTCGATGAAAAGGACGTTCACGATGTGAAAACCGCCAGCCCCTCGTCGGTCGGCGACTACGACATAATCGTGCTCGGCACGTCGACCTGGGGCTCTGGCGAGGTGGAGGACGACTGGTATGACTTCCTCGACGGCCTTGAGGCGCTCGACCTCAGAGACATGGATGTCGCCCTCTTCGGGTGCGGCGACGAAACCATGGAGGACACTTTCTGCTCCGGCGTGGGCGAAATCCACGACCGCCTCAAAGAAACCGGGGCCAGGTTCATCGCCCCCTACGACACCATAGGCTACCGCTTCGAGCATTCGAAAGCCAAGCCCGACGACGCCCTCGAAGCCGAAGGCCTGCTGCTCGACGAGGTGAACCACCCCGACCTCACCGAAAAACGCCTCAAAGGGTGGACCGCCCTCGTCGCCGAGGCCGCTAAATGACCCTCCGAGCGCCCGGAATAACGACAGTTTAAACATTAAATAATGCGAAAATGATGCGGCATTGCGGGAAATCAGCCCGCAATGTCGTATCTTTGCAGATTAATGGATAAACTGATTGACTCTGAAAAAATCGACCGGCTCAAACAGCTTTTGCAGCCGGCCCGCAAGATAGCCATCACCTGCCATCTGTCGCCCGACGGCGACGCGATCGGCTCGTCGCTCGGCCTCTGCCGCGCATTGCGCAACGCCGGCAAATGGGTGAAAGTAATCACCCCCGACACCCCGGCAAAATATCTCACCTTCCTCCCGGGAGCCCAGGAGATTATGGTCTACTCGCGCTACGAGGCCCAGGCTACGCGCCTCCTCAGCGAGGTCGACCTCATTTTCTGCCTCGACTACAACGAGCCCAAGCGTGTCGACCTCCTCGCCAAGCCGCTCCTCGCGTCGAAAGCCCCCAAAGTGATGATCGACCATCACCTGTTTCCCGACTCTTTTGCCGACCTCATCATCTCCTATCCCCAGGTTTCGTCGACCTCGATGCTCGTCTACCGCGTGCTCACCCAGCTCAAGCGCTCCGACCTCATCGACCGCGAGGCCGCCGAGTGTGTCTACACCGGCATGATGACCGACACTGGCAACTTCTCCTACAACTCCAACGACCCCGCGCTCTACGAGGCCATAGCCGACCTCCTGCGCCGCGGCATCGACAAAGACGAGATTTACCGCCGCATCTACTTCACAAACTCCATCAACCGGCTGCGGCTCAACGGCTACGCCATGGACAAGAAGCTGGCCTACTATCCCGAGCACCGCGCTGCCGTCATCACCCTGACGCGCGACGAGCTCAACAGCTTCAACTATCAGAAGGGCGACACGGAGGACCTCGTGAACCGCCCCCTGACGAGCCCGCAGGTCACATATTCAATCTTCCTCCGCGAGGAAGCCGACTACATCAAGGTGTCGGCCCGCAGCAAAGGCGCGTTCCCCGTCAACAAGCTCTGCAGCGAATACTTCAACGGCGGAGGCCACGAAAACGCCGCCGGAGGCGAGTTCTACGGCACTCTGCAGGAGTGCGTCGAACGCTGCGAGGCCCTCATGCCCGCCTACGACCACTACCTCCCCGAGCAGCAATAAACCGCAACATCACGACCCCACAAAACAACACAAACGGATGAAAACCCGCACACCGTTCATTATCGCCCTTCTCGCCGCCCTGATCGGCACGGCTCTCACCTCGTGCAACGATGGCAAAAGCTATTCCGAGCTCCTGACCGACGAAACGAAATCGGTCAACGCGTTCCTCGCGAAGAAGCACGTCATCACCTCCGTCCCCGCCGACTCCGTGTTTGAAATCGGTCCCGACGCGCCCTATTACCAACTCGACGAGGAAGCATCGGTCTACATGCAGGTGCTCTCGTCGGGCGACACCTCGGAACGCGTCAAGGACGACCAGCTCGTATATTTCTACTTCACCCGCTACAACCTCCACACCTTCGCGCGCACCGGGTCTATGGACGATGTCGCCGGTTGGGGCAACTCCGACGACCTCTCGCTCGGCTCGGCCTCGTTCCGCTACAACAACTTCTCGCTCTCGACCTCCTCGCAATGGGGGCAGGCGCTGCAGATGCCGCTCCAGTTCCCCACCCTCGGGCTCGGATGCGAGGTCAACCTCGTGGTGAAGTCGCAGTTCGGCCTCAGCTCCGAAATAGCCCAGGTGATTCCCTACCTCTACAACGTGCGCTATTTCCGCGCCATGAGCAACTGACGCGCCCCCTGTCGCAACACTACGCATCTATCTCACAATATCATCTTCCGAAAGCTTTTTTATGGCTCTTATCAAATCTATTTCAGGCATTCGCGGCACCATCGGCGGCAAGCCCGGCGAAGGGCTCAGCCCCGTTGATGTGGTGAAATTCACCGCCGCCTACGCCGCCTTCATCCGCAAGACCGAAACCAAAGGCACCAACCTCATCGTCGTGGGCCGCGACGCCCGAATCTCGGGCCCGATGGTCGACAGCCTCGTCACCTCCACCCTCTCGGCAATGGGCTTCGACGTGGTGAACATCGGCCTGGCCTCAACCCCTACCACCGAGGTAGCCGTGGTTGGCGAGAACGCCTGCGGCGGCATCATCATCACCGCCTCCCACAACCCCAAGCAGTGGAACGCCCTGAAGCTCCTCAACCAGGACGGCGAGTTCCTCAACGACGCGCAGGGCAAAGAGGTGCTCCGTATCGCCGAAGCCGACGATTTCACCTTCGCCGACATCGACGCCCTGGGCACCATAATGACCAACACCACCTGGAACCGCCGCCACATCGAGCAGGTGCTCGCCCTCGACCTTGTCGACCGCGACGCCATCGCAAAGGCCGGCTTCACCGTGGCAGTCGACGCTGTTAACTCCGTTGGCGGCGTTGTCATTCCCCAGCTGCTCAAAGCACTGGGCGTTAAGAACGTGATTGAGCTCAACTGCGAGCCCACCGGCCACTTCGCCCACACCCCCGAGCCTATCCCCGAAAACCTCACCCAGATTGCCGACCTCATGAAGGAGGGCCGCGCCGACGTGGGCTTCGTAGTCGACCCCGATGTCGACCGCCTCGCCATCGTCATGGAGAACGGCGAGATGTTTGTCGAGGAATACACCCTCGTGGCCGTAGCCGACTATGTGCTGCGCCACACCCCGGGAGCCACCGTGTCGAACCTCAGCAGCTCCCGCGCCCTCCGCGACGTCACCGAGGCCCGCGGCTGCAGTTACAACGCCGCGGCTGTCGGCGAGGTCAACGTGGTGACCGAGATGAAGCGCACCGGCGCTGTCATTGGCGGCGAGGGGAACGGCGGCGTCATCTACCCCGCCGCCCACTATGGCCGCGACGCCCTCGTGGGCGTGGCCCTGTTCCTCACCCTCATGGCCAAAGAGGGGAAGAAGGTCAGCGAGCTCAAAGCCGGCTATCCCCCCTACGCCATCGCTAAGAACAAAATCGAGCTCACTCCCGAAATCGATGTCGACGCCATACTTCGCGAGATGAAAAAGCTCTACGCCTCGGAGAAAATCACCGACATCGACGGCGTGAAAATCGACTTTCCCCAGTCGTGGGTCCACCTTCGCAAGTCAAACACCGAGCCCATCATCCGCATCTACTCCGAGGCCCACACCATGGAGGAGGCCGAGGCGCTCGCCAACGACATCAAAAAGGTGATTGCCTCGCTCACAAAGTGACGAAGGGCATCGCCGTTCACACTCCATATTGAAAACATCATCAAGCTCTCCCGAATGAGAAAGCAACTACTTCTTATCGGCGCTCTGGCGGCACTTCTCAGTGCCCGGGGCGCCGATTTCAGCAACGCCCTGCCCACAGTATCGGTGGCGTGTCTCCGCGCCGAGCCGCGCCACAGCTCGGAAATGGTTTCGCAAGCAGTGATGGGCACCCCGCTACGCATCCTCGAAGAGAGCCGCGGCGGATGGTACCGCGTCGCCACCCCCGAAGGCTATGAGGGGTGGGTGATCGGCAACGCCC
>CAYTBH010000066.1:6750-12873 GCA_964435935.1 uncultured Alistipes sp. | reverse complement strand
GTCGTCACCTTCAACATGGACGAATACTGCGGCATCCCCCGCGACCACGAACAGAGCTACTACACCTTTATGTGGAGCAACTTTTTCAGCCATATCGACATTCCGCGCGAAAACGTGAACATCCTCAACGGTAACGCGCCCGACCCCGTTGAAGAATGCCGCAAATTCGAAGAAAAAATCGCAAGCTACGGCGGTGTCGACCTCTTCATGGGCGGCGTAGGCCCCGACGGCCACATCGCTTTCAACGAGCCCTGCTCCTCGCTGACCTCGCGCACCCGCATGAAAACCCTCACCACCGACACCATCATCGCCAACTCGCGATTCTTCAACAACGACATCAACCTCGTGCCTAAAACCGCGCTCACAGTGGGTGTTGGAACCGTAATGGCGGCCAAAAGCATCCTGCTCCTCGTCAACGGCCACAACAAAGCGCGCGCCCTCAAGCACGGCGTCGAAGGTGCCGTGAGCCAGATGTGGACAATTTCCGCTCTTCAACTCCACCCCGCTTCGATTATCGTAGCCGACGAAGCAGCCTGCGGCGAGCTTATGGTGCAAACCTACCGCTACTTCAAGGATATAGAAAAAGAGAATCTCGACCCCGCCACCCAGCTCTAAAATACAGGCTAACCATAACAATCCCGCACCCACAACCGTATGGAGTGCGGGATTGAAGTATAGCCACGAGTAGCTATCAAAAATCGCCGCAATGCCTACATGCGACACAGGCTCCGAGCAAAACCATTCACTATCGCGCACCGCCATGAAAACAATATATACCATCCTCTTGACATTCTGTCTATTGTGCAGCCTGACAGCATCGGGAACACCGCAAGCCGAAAAGCCCAGAATACTTATTAGCACAGATATCGGTGGCACCGATCCCGACGACAATCAATCGATGACACACTTGCTGATGTATGCCAACGAGTTTGATATCGAAGGCCTCGTATCGTCACCATCGTTCGGCGAAGGTTCAAAGGAGGAAATCATAAGAATGATTGGGCTGTATTCGGCTGACATTCAAGAGTTGTCACAAGGGCTTGCCGACAATTTCGGGACATCGCGTGGAACTTTTCCTACTCCCGAATCACTCATTGCGGTGACCAAGCAGGGAGCCAAGGGACGTGCGCCGCATTGTGGCTTCCGCACGCCCACCGAGGGCTCTGAGTGGATAGTGGAGTGCGCCCGAAAGGAAGATTCGCGCCCTCTTTGGGTTCTCGTCTGGGGTACGCTCGACGACCTTGCGCAAGCTCTGCACGACGCGCCCGACATCGCCGACAAGATTCGCGTTTATTGGATAGGTGGTCCTAATAAAAAGTGGGGTTGCAACGCCTACAGCTATATCGCCGAACATTTCCCGTCGTTATGGTTCATTGAAAATAATGCCACCTATCGCGGATTCATAGAGTCATCGTCAGACAAAACCATCTATGGAACTGGATTTAACGACACGTTTATGAAAGGTGCGGGCATCCTTGGCAATGATTTCGCAAACTACTACGACGGGAGCGTCAAGATGGGCGACAGTCCGTCGCTGTTCTATCTAATGAATGGAGATGCCGACAATCCACAAGGTGAACACTGGGGTGGCAGCTTCGATCCGACCGACTCTGTGGCACGCTACATTGTAACAGGTCCGGTGAGCGAGCGCGACACCGTGGCATGCTATTCACTGCTGGAATGGGAACTTAACGGCCCGAAGGTCGACATCCCCGCCGATAGCGTGTGCTTCACGCTTACCATAGACCGGCAGTCATGGCCCGGCTTCTACGTTGGCGACGGAAAATACGCTGTGAGGTATTCTCCAAAGGCACCAGCGAAACTCCCCTACTCCATCAACTCGGAAATCACAGGGTTTCCCGCACACGATGGGTGCATAGTCGTAGGTGAAAAATGGCCGGCAATTGGAGAGTATGAAACAGAGAGCGCGACCATATCTTCGGCACCAATCGCCGTGGGGAGCAACTGGTACACTGACACTCAAGACTATACAACAAAATGGCAAGGCGAGAACACCATACTGCGCCACCGCGCCGAAATCATGAAAGACTGGGCCAAACGGTTCGGTTGGCTCAAAAAGCACTCTTCGCAGTAAGAGATTGCCGTGAACTGACTTAACACCGACAGCGGCGCCCTCACCAGAAATAAAGAATAAATCGAGGCCAAAAGCGAAACAAGCCCCGGCGCTTCAGGCAGATAGCCAATGCGTCGGGGCTTGATTTATCGATATGCCTGATTCCTCATCAAGCATTCCAATCTCGGGCGATAGGGCCGTTGGGCCGGTTAGTCGTCGAGACCGAGTTTTTCTTTAGCGGGATTGCGGTAGAAGATTTTGCCTTCCATATACTCTTGGGTGGCAATCAGAGTAGGTTTCGGAAGCTTTTCGTAATACTTCGAAATCTCGATCTGCTCACGGTTCTCCGAAATCTCTTCGAGGTTGTCGTTGAGCGATGCGAACTCCTGGAGTTTCTTGTCGAGATCGTGCTTCATCTCGCCGGCGATCTGGTTGGCGCGCTTAGCGATGATGCAAACGGTTTCATAAACGTTGCCGGTGTCCTTAGAAAGCTCCATCATGTCGCGGGTGACGGTGTTCAACGGAGCGTTTGTCTTCTTGTAGTCCATATCTGGTATACGATGCTTGTTGATTTTCTTTATGAGTGACTATCAAGGTTAATCCTTGACATGCTTTTGCGCTATTTTGAAGATGTTGTCGGCCTCCTGGCGTCGCGGAGAGTCGGGATAGTTGTTGATGAACGAGTAATACTCGTCGAGCACATCGCGAAAACGGTCGGCCTTCTTCTCTTCCACAGAAAGATTTGCCTCCTGATAGCGTGCTTTTAGCACGAGCATCTCCAACTCCTCTTTATATTTTGAATAAGGATACTCCTTGATTGCGTTTTTTGCCGTTATGATGGCGCTCTCGTAGTTGTTGCCCATATAAGTGCCGAGATTGTAATAGAGCTGGGCGTTCTGCAACTCTTTAAGCGTCAGTTTATCCTGCATTTCAAAAATTGCGTTCTGAGCCGAGGTCACCTTGTCGGAGCGGGGGAAGAAATCCAAGAAGCCTTGCAACTCCTCGATGGCCTTGATTGTCTCCGACTGGTCGAGCTGGGCGTCGGGGGAATCCATATAATAGGAATAACCGGCGTAGTAGCGACACAATTCAGTGAAGTTGCCTTTAGGGTAACGCTGATAGTAGGCCTTGAAATATGCCGCGGCGTCGGGGTACTCCTGGTTTTCGTAATAGCTAAGCCCGAGAAGATAGAGCGCCTCTTCGGCTTTGTCGGACCCCTTAAGCTGGGTGACGATATCTTTCAAGAGCGTGTAGGACTGCACATAACGCTTGTTTTCGAAAGCGCGCTTAGCATAGTCGAACTTATAGTTAGGGTCGGGACTCTTAAGCGCCCGCTGATATTCGCCACACCCGGTGAGAAGGGCAATCGCGGCGACAGCGCAAAAGAGAATACCGGCTATTTTTCTAAGCATTTGTGGTTAACCGATTAATAATTAACAGGTTCGGCACAGCCGCAGCAAACGGCAGTGCATTTCAAGCCACAAAGTTACAAAATTTCCATCGAACAGCCGACAGCGCCCGATGCAAATTTTTGCTAAAAACAGCCATATTTAGTAACTTCGCGACGCAATATTAATAGACAGCATCCGCCATGAACCGCGATACAGAACCCCGCTATCCTCGACGCCGCCCGACAGGGCTACGCGACGAGGATTGGGAAGATGACGAATTTACCACTCCCCGCCGCCAGCGCTACAGCTATGACGAGGAAGAAGAACCATACGTTCGCCCCAGTGCCAAGGGGGGCAACCGCCGCGGCACCACGCTCGACATGAACGACAACGACGACGAACCTCGCAAAGGATTCCGCCAAAAGCACCCCGTGCTGATGAACTTGCTGTATGTGATTTTGGCAACCTTCCTCATGATTACGCTGCTGATGTGGTTTCTCGACTATTGGACGTTCCACGGCCAGGAACGGCGAGTGCCCGACGTTAAAGGGCAGCCTGCCGAAATGGCAATCAACAACATCAACCACATGGGGCTGAAGGGCGTGGTTGCCGACTCGATATTCGACTCATACAGCCGCCCTGGAACAGTCGTTGAGCAAGTGCCGGTTCCCGGCGCTCGCATCAAGACAGGCGGCAGCGTCTATGTGACCATTGTGGCCTATTCCCCCAAGCTGGTAACCGTTCCCGACTTCTACAACGTATCTGTTCGCCAGGCACGTTCTATGTTCGAGGGTCTGGGCATCGCGCAAGTGCGCGAAGTGCCGGTTTTGTCGGAATATGCCGGACTCGTACTCGGGGCGAAATTCAACGGAGTTGATCTCCAGCCCGGAGCCCGCATTCCAATTTCGTCGGTCATCACTCTCGAGGTGGGCACCGGCATGAGCACGCTCGAAGACGAGGATTCAATTTATGATCCCGAGGCCATCGACAATGTAATCGAACAGCTTAACATCGAATAGCGAAATGTCTGAAGGTTATATCGATTCAGAAGAGTTCGACGGGCTCGACGAGCTTGCCGGAGCGTCGGCCAACGGTCAGGAGCTATTCGAGCACTTCCGATTTGTTGCCGACAAGGGGCAACAGTTGCTGCGCGTCGACAAATTCCTTGTGGCCCACATGCCGAAATCCTCGTCACGCAACCGCATACAGCAGGCCGCCGAGGCCGGCTGCATCCTGGTAAACGGCAAAGCGGTGAAGTCCAACTACCGCGTGAAGCCCGACGATGTTGTAAGCATAGTCATGGACCGCCCCCGCTACGAAATGGAGATTGTGGCGGAGGATATTCCCCTCGACATTGTTTATGAGGACGATGACGTGCTCGTTGTCAACAAGCCGGCCGGACTGGTTGTGCACCCCGGCCACGGCAACTACTCGGGGACACTGGTCAATGCGTTGGCATGGCACTTCCGCGACACCCCCAATTACGATGTCAACGACCCCCGTTTAGGGCTCGTCCACAGAATCGACAAAGACACGTCGGGACTGCTCGTAGTGGCCAAAACACCCGATGCGAAAACCGATCTCGGGCGACAGTTTTTCAACAAAACTACCAAGCGCGAATATGTGGCCGTTGTCTGGGGACGCCCCTCGCCCGACCAGGGAACAGTGAGCACCAACATTGGGCGCGACACCCGCGACAGACTGAAAATGACCGTTTATCCTCTCGACGGAGAAGAAGGCAAAAGGGCCGTCACACACTACGAGGTAACAGAACCCCTGGGCCATGTCTCCGTTGTGAAATGCGTGCTTGAAACGGGACGGACTCACCAGATTCGCGTGCACATGAAACACCTCGGGCATCCGCTCTTCAATGACGCCCGTTATGGAGGCGACATAGTGCTCCGCGGAAACACTTCCGCAAAGTATCGCCAGTTTATCACCAACTGCTTCGCCGTTTGCCCAAGGCAGGCGCTCCACGCCCGTACCCTCGGATTCGTGCACCCCCGGACGAAAAAGGAGATGTTCTTCACCGCGCCTTTGCCTCAAGATATGGAAACCCTCATTGAGAAATGGCGCGGATACGCCACCAACAACTGAGCGCGGATTTTCCAACCCTTCACGATAGCCACCGATGCGATTTGACCCCTACGCAATAATGCAAGCGCTATGCGACACCCCGCTGAAGCGTCGCATAGTCGCCGGGATTCTCATCGCGGTAGGCATCGCGCTGCCCTTTCAACTGATTCCGTTTGAGGACTTCAGGTTTGGCGATGAGCCTTATCAGGCATATTGCTGCGAGCACTACACCCGGGCCTATCTTGGGATGCTCACTTTTTGGATAGGTAACATGTGGATGCGGCTGTTTGGCCAATATTACCTCGCGCTTAGAGCATTAATGGTTCTTGCCTACATGCTGTCGGTAGCGATAGGATGCTATTATGTGAAGCGGCGGGGCTTCTCACTCCTTAAAACCGCTGCAATATTCCTTATGGGGTCGCTCGGCATCTGCCTGAACAACATCGCTGTTTATGGATGGGACGCGGCCAGCTATCCGATGGTGGCACTTTGCATCCTGTCGACGCTGCTTTATCTCGAAAGGCCAAAGACTCTCACGGCTGCCGCGATAGGTGCGGAAACCGCATTGATGTTCCTCACCCG
>CAYTBH010000066.1:0-6650 GCA_964435935.1 uncultured Alistipes sp. | reverse complement strand
CCACTTCGTGCGTGATGGTTCCTGGATGCGTAGCTGTGGCGTTGGGTTACTATTTCGCTCGGCAGAGAGGAAATAACGCCTGGATTTTGCTTTCAGCGTTGATGGCGCTCACAATTGTCACCCAATGTGCCTTCGCCGACATGCCCAACCCTCGCGACCTCCTTTTCTGGTGCAATTTCGGCATAATAGTGCCCGGTTCATTCTTCGCACTTTCAATCGGCCCTCTTTCAAACATCCGCAACAAGAAGCCCCTGAAGCCTGAAATTGCCTTCATCATCGCCATCGGGGCGTTTGCACTGCTTCAAGCCGCGGGGTCCGACCGCATCGTGGAGCGCATCGGCTGGTCGCTGGCCATAGTGTTCGCCATTGGGGCAAACCGCGACAAGTTCCTTAACGACAAGAAGCTGACTTTCTATTTTGTTGGGTTCACAACGTTCATGCTACTGACGTTCTTCGGATTAAAGCTGCACGCCCTCAACAGGGGTTGGGACGGTCCGGCTTACCCACATTATGCGACAGTTTTCAAAGGAGTCCGCCCCAACAAGGAGGAGCTCAAGCCGTTCGCATTTCTCGACAGCATAAAATTCCTGAAAGACAATGCCGAGGCTGCCGGTTATCGCGTGAGCGCCATCGGGCCATCCAGCAACTGCTTCAACTTCTCAATCGGGGAAAATGGCGAAAATTCAGGGTTGAAATTCTACGTTGACCTCGATGATATCAAAGGAGATTTCAACCGGGCGAATGACAAAGAGAGGGTCGACGTTGTAATCAGTCTTTCAGCATGGCACAACGACGACATAGAAGAATTTCTCTCTGAGCGCGGCTTCAAGCCCTATCACCGCACAGACAAATCGCGAATCACCGTTTACGCGAAGGACAGTATTTTTGACTCGCTACCAACCGAGCCGTTCAAACATTGGGGTTACAAGGAAATCATTTATACTTCGCGAAGATGAGGAGCCTCTGCGACATAACGACCATACAATTTTCCAGCAAGCGTTTCAAAAAAGCACTTGCCTGGGGGTTGATCGCGCTGGGCACGGCGATGCCGTTCCTTCTCGTCCCATTTGAAGTGTTTCGTTTCCGCGACGAGCCCTACCAGGCCCTATGCTGTCTTGAATACGAGAGGGCGTATGCGGCTATGCTGACATTTTTCGTAGGCGATAAGTGGATGTCGCTTTTCGGGCAGAGTTTTATCGTACTCAGATGCCTTATGACGCTCTGCTTCGAGGCAACCGCGGCGATTGGCTGCGTGTACATCCGTAGGCGCGGCGTAGGGCTCTTGCCGACAGCTACAATCTATTTGATTTCCACATCAGGGCTCATACTAAGCTATCTGCCGATATACAACTGGGATTCCGGGGCCTACCCTGTGACAGCGTTGGGTTTATGCTGCCTCTTGTCGTATACCCACGCGCCTTCGAAATTAAAGGTTGTCGTTATGGGGGCAATAGCCGGCCTAATGACGCTTTTCAGGTTGCCGCTGGCCGCTGTTCTCGCAATTATGGCAATATTTATCATTGTGAAGTCTGAGCGTTTCAAGGTGGCTATCACAAATATCGGGGTCCTCTTTACGCTGGCGGTCATAGTTTTCGCACTTGGCGCGACTATCATGGTTGGTTCGCCAGGCGCATATTTCGCAGCCATGTCGGGAGGCAACACAGTCGCGGGGCACACGATGGCTCAAATTCCCGAAATCGCGCAAATCTCCATTGGCCACATATATTCGCAATACCAATATATGCTCCCGGGCATCGTAGCCATACTACTGGGAATATGCTTCACTAAGATCGGCCGGGCGAATGCGTTGTTGTGGATTGGCGCGTTACTGCTGCTATATTACACCACCAGATCGATTGTGATGAACCATGACGAGTGGACCTTCTGGTGGTCTCACAACGGCATCCTGATTCCCGTGGCCGTAATATGTATCTATTTTACCCCATTGGTAATGAATCTTAACGCCACCAAAATCGCGAGGGATACGGCCCTGGGCTGCTGGGCCCTGACGGCGTTCATTCTGCTTCAGGCATTTGGGTCGGACTCCGTCGCGGAGCGTCTTGGCTGGGGGATGGCGTTTATATTCTCTTTCGGTGTCAACAAAGAGGCAATGCACAAACATCGCAAGTTCACCAACTATCTGCTGGGATTCACCGCTATTTTCGTAATGAGTTACTTTACAATGGTATTCTTGCGACTGAACAATGTGTGGGCAACCCCGATAAAAGCCGCCCACGCCACGACGATCAACGGAACGCGCAACTATCCATCGTTCAACTATTTCGAAGAGATTGACAGCGTGAAATCGATTCTCGACACAGCGCGGAACGCGGGGATTGCCACCTCGGTAATTGGCGAGGAGTGCGCTACCTATACTTTCATCCTTGAAGAAAAGGGACCAAACTCGGCGATGCGATTCTACTTGACTGAATCAGACGTAATAAACGACGTAAACTCCATAGATGCTAACGTCCCCCGCATTGTAGCTTGGATGGATGAGGCGAAAACCGAAAAGGTCGACAAACTATTGCGCCAACGAGGCTTCATCGCCTGGAAGCAAATTGGCGATCACTTCAGCATCCTCGCTAATGAAAGCGCCCGCCGACAACTGTCGAATATTCAGTTATAGAAACTTCAACGCCGCGAAACTTTACGCTCACGGGTCTTAGTTGGGGTTTCGGAATTATGTTCGTGAGGTTTGATTATATACTGGTCATAGTAGCTGAGAAGCAAGGTGGTGAGAGGCAGGGCGATAATCATACCAATCATGCCAAACAAGGTGCCCCAGATTGACAACGACAACAGGATTATCGCGGGATTGAGCCCCATTGCCTTACCCATAATGCGGGGCATGAGAATCAAATCGGCTACGACTTGGACGACTGCGAACACAAGCATGCAACTCCACCATTGAGTCCAAAAATCGGCTGTTCCATCCACCGCGCCCACAAGGCATAGCAACGTTACCGGGATTATGGTGAGGAATTGGAAATATGGAATCATGTAGAGCACGCCGGTTCCAAGCCCGAGCACAATCGCAAGCGGCAGATCGCAAATGTAAAAACCCACGCAATAAATCACTGCCACGCAAACGGCCATAAGAGCCTGTCCGCGGAAGTAGTGGTTCATCGACTCCTTAATATCCTTGCCAATCTTGAAAACGGCGGGACGCATGCGGGGTGGCACCATGTTTCTGAAACCCGACATCAAAGGCTCATAGTCAAGCATAATGAAAACGACATAAAGGAGCACCATCAACCATCCCACAAGAGCGAGAATCACATGCAGACCACCGTTGACCACAGAGAGAACCTTATGGATAATCGAATTAAAGTCTTGCTGCATTATGCGCTCACTAAGAGCCTCAAAATCGATATTCTGGCGAAGAAAATCATGTACTTCGGGCGGGAGGAACTGGATGGATACATCCGTTGTGGCATACCGCCCGAGGAGAGCCCCCATCTGCCTGAACTCGTCAATAATCATCGGCACGGTAAAGTATAGCAATATGCCAAAGAATAGCAGAATTTCAAACAGAGTCACGAAAATCGCGACCACTCGACCGCGCAAACGCAACAGCCGCCGGTTGTACTGAACAAACGGTTCGAAAATATAGGCCACCAGGCAAGCAACGCAGAATGGCAAAAGCACATCCTTCAACACATTGATAAGCCAAACCAAGAAAACCACAATGGCACATGCGATGAACAAACGCACAACGCGGTCGAATGTGAAGGGACGCGAGAATGTGGAACCAGCACTCATAGAGATTGGGCAATATGATGTTTAAAACGGGCACAAAAATATACAAAAGTTTTCATATCGCCGCAAAATTTGTTAAATTTGCGGCAATTTTATTGCCAACGGCGCTCAATCGCTACTTTATGCCTCCCGGCAACCACTTTAAGCGATAAGAAGCCGCGATTCATTAACCATCTTATAATTCATTAGTTGTGACAAAAACAATTAACGAACAAGCGAAGCAACTGCTCAACGACAAGGCCTGGGCGCGCTGGACGGCGCTGATATTGGTCGCTTCGATGATGTTCTTCGCCTACATGTTTGTCGACGTAATGTCGCCCCTACAGTCGCTCATCGAGCAGCAACGCGGCTGGACACCTGAAGCTTTTGGCTATTATGCCGGAGCCGAATACATCCTCAACGTGTTCGGATTCCTGATTTTGGCCGGTATCATCCTCGACAAAATGGGCATCCGTTTCACTGGCACCCTCTCGGCATCGGTGATGGTGATTGGCGCCTGCATTAAATTATACGCGATTTCCGACGGATTCCAGGGCACAGGGCTTGAGCAATGGCTCAACTCCTGGTGGACTGAAATGCCGGGGAGCGCCAAACTCGCCGCTTTCGGTTTCATGATTTTCGGTTGCGGCTGCGAAATGGCGGGTATCACAGTGAGCAAGACGCTCGCGAAATGGTTTGAGGGCAAAGAAATGGCTCTCGCCATGGGTCTTGAGATGGCGATTGCCCGCGTGGGCGTGTTCGCCATATTCTCTATCTCGCCCCGCCTTGCCGACTGGATGGGCAAAAACGACCCGACTGTTGTAATCCCTGTGGCGTTCTGCACCGTGCTCCTCTTCATCGGCCTTATCTGCTTCATCGTGTTCACTTTCATGGACACTCGACTTGACCGTGAAATGGCAGCCGAACGCATGTCGGCCAACGGCGACGAAACCGCCGAAGAGGAATTCAAATTCTCTGACGTGGGCCGCATCCTTTCGAGCCAGCTCTTCTGGATTATCGCTCTGCTCTGCGTCCTCTATTATTCAGCAATCTTCCCGTTCCAGCGCTACGCCACCAACATGCTTCAGTGCACCCTCGGCATGGACGCTACGCAGGCCGCCGACATTTTCCGCTGGTTCCCCATCGGCGCTGCGGCTCTCACCCCGTTCCTCGGCATGTTCCTCGACCACAAAGGAAAGGGCGCTTCGATGCTCATTCTCGGCGCGATTCTCATGATTCTGTGTCATCTCACTTTCGCGCTCGTGCTCCCTGTTTATCCCGCGACATGGTTGGCATTTGTGGCAATCATCGTGCTGGGTGTCAGCTTCTCGCTCGTGCCCGCCGCGCTTTGGCCCTCTGTGCCGAAGGTGATGGACAAACGTTTCCTTGGGTCGGCTTATTCGCTCATTTTCTGGGTGCAGAACATCGGCCTAATGGCGTTCCCGATTCTCATCGGAGTGGTGCTCCAGGCATGCAACCCCGGCATTGACGACCCCATGAAGTACAATTACACAGTGCCCATGCTTCTGTTCGCGTCGCTCGGCGCCCTCGCCCTGATATTCGGCATCTGGCTGAAGATTCTCGACGCGAAGAAACACTACGGGCTCGAATTGCCCAATATCCGTTCAGACAAGGAAGCTGACCTTATGGCTTCAGAAGGTCTCGAAAACGAATAAAGTACCCCCCACTTAACCCTAAATTGGCGTTGTGTCGCATACTTCGGTCGACACAACGCCATACTATTGTAGCCACAATGAACATCGCAACATTTCGTCAGCGCGTTAAGCCTTTGATGCTCCCCATCGCGATGCTGTTGGGCATATTGTTCCATGACAGCATCGGGCGACTGGAGTTTTTATCGCGCTATCTCATCTTCACGATGCTCCTGATCACATACTGCCGCCTGAAAACGAGCGATTTCCACATCGGGCACTACATCTGGCTTCTGCTGGCAGTGCAGATTGGCGGCTCCGTGGCGCTTTACATGCTGTTGAGGCCGTTTGACGAGGTTCTCGCGCAAGGTGCGTTTATCTGCGTGTTCTGCCCCACCGCTACAGCGGCGCCGGTGATTACAGGCATGCTCGGGGGCTCAATTGGCCGCGTGGCGGTCTACTCGCTCTTCTCCCATGTCAGCGTAGCTTTTCTCGCACCGGTGCTTTTGACGTGGATGGGTGGTGAAACCGCGGAGGGTATCAGTTTCACTACATCACTGCTGGCAATCGCCCGAAGTGTGCTTCCACTAATCCTCGGACCGCTTGCCATCGCGGCCCTTCTTGGTAGGTTCACGCCGAAAGTAAAATCGTCCATAGCGGGGCACCAAGGGCTGTCGTTCTATATCTGGGCTTTTTCGTTGATAATCGTTGTGGGTAACTCGGTGAGCTTTCTGATGAAAGAACCACCATCGACGATTCCGCAGATAGTGTTGTTGGCAGGTGTTGCTCTGCTCGCCTGTCTGTCGCAATTCTTAATCGGCAGAAGAATCGGCGCGAGGTATGCCGACCGAGTGTCGGGAGCGCAGAGCTTGGGCCAGAAAAACACAGTGCTCGCCATCTGGCTTACATTAACCTATCTGAACCCCCTCGCGTCGGCTGCACCGGCAGCATACGTCGCGTGGCACAACATAGTGAATTCCTATCAAATATACCGCAGCGGCAAGAAATAGGAAGCCGCCACTTAACACAATTGGAGCCGCATGGAATATCTCACCCATGCGGCTCCAATGCTATTTTTACCGATTGCCGGTTACATTATCCACACTTGCTTGTGCCACAAGAAGTGCAGATGAGGCACCCCTCCTGATATACGAGGGTCTCCTGGCCGCAATTGGGGCACTTCTGCCCGGCAGCCGAGGTGCCGTTGGGCAAGTATTTCTTCAAGGCGCGTTCAACGCCCATTTTCCAGGTGTTGAT
>CAYTBH010000065.1:0-12991 GCA_964435935.1 uncultured Alistipes sp. | reverse complement strand
TTCTCCATCGGCCCGCTCGCCAAGTATTTCCAGAGCATCGGCTGGGGCAACGGCTGGGAAATGGCGTTCATCATCATCGGCGCCCTCGGCTTCGTCTGGATGGGCTTCTGGATGGTGCTCTACAAGAAACCCGCCGAGAATCCCCGCGTGAACACCGCCGAGCTCGCCTACATCGAGCAGGACGACGACGCTCCCAACGAAACTCCCCGCCAGAAGGCCGAAGAGGAGGACAGCAAGGCTGCCACCATCCCCTTCCTGAAGTGTTTCAAGTATCCCCAGACCTGGGCCGTGTTCTTCGGCAAGTTCCTCACCGACGGCGTTTGGTGGTTCTTCCTCTTCTGGACTCCGGCCTACATCACCGACGTGTTCAAGCTCTCCACCTCGTCGGGCCAGGGCATGCTCATGATTTTCGTGCTCTACCTCATCACGATGCTTTCGATTTATGGCGGTAAGCTGCCGACTATATTCATCGACAACGCCGCCCGCAAGGGTATCACCGTCAACCCCTATTCGGCCCGTATGAAGGCGATGCTCATCTTTGCCGTGTTCCCCCTGCTGGCCCTCGCGGCTCAGCCCCTCAGCGCCCTGTCGCCCTGGATGCCCATCATCATCATCGGCATAGCAGGCGCCGCCCACCAGTCGTGGAGCGCCAACATCTATTCCGTTGTGGGCGACATGTTCCCCAAGAGCACCATCGCCACCATCATCGGTATCGGCGGCATGGCCGGCGGCATCGGCTCGTTCCTCATCAACCTCGGCTCGGGCGTGCTCTTCGACTACGCTGCTCAAACCAACATGGCCTTCATGAGCTATACTGGTAAACCCGCCGGCTACTTCGTGGTGTTCTGCATCTGCGGCGTGGCCTACCTCGTGGGCTGGGCCATCATGAAGCTCCTCGTGCCCAAGTACAAGGTGATCGAATACAAAGGCTGATTAACATTTCCTGAAACTTCTTTTAAATCTAATAAAATGGCTATTAAAGAATTAAATCATAAGAACGTTCCCGTCAAGGAGCGTCCCGTCAAAGTCCTCCAATTCGGCGAGGGCAACTTCCTCCGCGCTTTTGTCGACTGGCAGCTCGACATCGCCAATGAAAAGGGTGTGATCGACACCAATGTAGCCCTGCTCACCCCCCTCTTCACCGACAGCAAGGTAATCGACATCCTCAAGAACCAGGACGGCCTCTACCACGTTGTGCTCGAAGGCATCGAGGATGGCAAGCCCAAGCGCGAAATCCGCCTTGTGAAGTCGGTGGCCGACGCTTTCTCTCCCGCGAGCGAATACGACACCTACGTTAAATACATCACCTCGCCCGACCTCCGCTTCATCGTTTCGAACACCACCGAGGCCGGCATCCGCTATGAAGAGGGTGTCGACGTGATGGCCGACAAGCCCTCGTCGTTCCCCGGCAAGGTCACCAACCTGCTCTACCGTCGTTGGAAGCACTTCAACGGCGACCCCTCCAAGGGCTTGGTGTTCATCTGCTGCGAGCTCATCGAGGACAACGGCACCACCCTGCGCAAATATGTGCTTCGCCACGCCGAGGAGGCCGGTCTCGAGCCCGAGTTCATCAACTGGGTAAAGGACCACTGCTACTTCTGCGACACCCTCGTTGACCGCATCGTGCCGGGCTTCCCCCGCGACACCATCAACGAAATCAAGGAGGAAATCGGCTTCGACGACAATGTGGTCGTCAAAGGCGAACTCTACCACCTCTGGGCTATCGGCGGCGACGGCTACAAGGTTGTTGCCGAGGAGCTTCCGCTCGACAAAGCCGGGCTCCACGTTCTCTTCATGCCCTCCATCAAGTCGTTCCGCGACAAGAAAGTGCGCATCCTCAACGGCTCGCACACCGGCATGGTGCCCATCGCTCTGCAGCTCGGCTGCGAAACCGTGATGGACGCTTTCAACACCCCGGCTGTCAACAAGTTTGTCAACACCATGGTGGCCCGCGAAGTGCTCCCGATGATCGACGAGGACCCCGAAGAGCTCCGCAAGTTTGCCGACAGCATCCTCGAGCGCTTCTACAACCCCTACATCAAGCACATGCTCAGCTCCATCGCCCTCAACTCGCTCTCGAAGTGGGAGGCCCGCAACTGGAGCACCGTTAAGGACACCTACGCCAAGAAGGGCGAGCTGGCCGACTTCGAGCTGTTCACCTTCGCCGCCCTCCTGTCGCTCTACGGTCCTGGCACCGACTTCGTGCCCCAGGACACCGCTTCGCACATCGAGCTGATTAACAACGTTTGGGACGACAATGACTATGTTGCCACCGTTGGCAAAATCGTCAACAGCCCCATCTTTGTCGAGCGCTTCGAGGAGGCTGTTCCGGGCTTCACCGCCAAGGTTGCCGAGTATCTCGCTGCCATCCGCCGCGACGGCATGGAAAAGGCCCTCAACGATTTCCTCGCCGCTCACGAATAACTCTTCAATCACTCTGTAAATGAAGCGTTTCCTCAAAATAAACACCGCCGACAACGTGGCCGTCGTCCTTGCCGACGACGCCCGTGCCGGCGAGGTGTTCGTCACTCCCGAAGGCACCGAGGTCGTTTTGAAGTCCGACATCACCCGCGGCCACAAGTTTGCCCTGCGTCCGATTGCCGAGGGCGAGGCCGTTGTGAAGTATGGCTATCCCATCGGCCACGCCACGGCACCCATCGCCGCCGGCGAGTGGATTCACTCCCACAACCTCGCGACTTCGCTGAGCGACGACCTCAAATACACCTACACCCCGACCCCCATTCCCGAGGTCAAGGTCGACAACTGCCCGACAATCAACGGATTCCTGCGCCCCAACGGCGACATGGGCATCCGCAACGAGCTTTGGATTGTGCCCACCGTCGGCTGCGTCAACGGCCAGGCAAACGCCATCGTTGAGCGTCTGCGCCGCGAATGCGATCTGACGGGCATCGACGACGTGCGCGCCTTCACCCATAATTATGGTTGCTCGCAGCTCGGCCAGGACCACGCCAACACCCGCTCGGCCCTCGCCGCCCTCATCAAGCACCCCAACGCCGGAGGCGTGCTCGTGCTCGGTCTCGGTTGCGAGAACAACCAGCTCCCGGTGCTCCGCGAGCAGCTCGGCGAGTATGATGCCGACCGCGTGAAGTTCCTCATTGCCCAGGAGGTTGAGGACGAGGTTGAAACCGGGTTTGAAATCTGCTCGGAACTCATCGAGAAGATGCGCGGTGACCATCGCCAGCCCCTGCCCATGTCGAAACTGAAGGTGGGCTTGAAGTGCGGCGGTTCCGACGGCTTCTCGGGCATCACCGCCAACCCGCTGGTTGGTCTTCTTTCCGACCGCGTGATTGCATGCGGCGGCACATCGGTGCTCACCGAGGTGCCTGAAATGTTTGGCGCCGAGACAATTCTGATGAACCGCGCCTGCGACAGCAAGGTGTTCGACGACACCGTCGACCTCATCAACGACTTCAAGGGCTACTTCCGCTCCTACGGCCAGCCGATCTACGAGAACCCCTCGCCCGGAAACAAGGCCGGCGGAATCACCACGCTCGAAGAGAAATCGCTCGGCTGCGTGCAAAAGGGTGGTAGCCAGGCTGTTGTCGATGTGTTGAAATACACCCAGCCCGTCGTCAAGCACGGCCTCAACCTGCTCACCGCCCCCGGCAACGACCTCGTGGCAGCAACCTCGCTGGCCCTTTCGGGTTGCCAGATTGTGCTCTTCACCACCGGGCGCGGCACCCCCTTCGGCACTTTCGTGCCCACAATGAAGATTTCGACCAACTCGCAGCTCGCGGCTAAGAAGCACAATTGGATTGACTTCAATGCCGGGACTATCGTCGAGGACGAAGCCGCCGAGAAGGTTTGCGACCGCCTGATGGACAAGGTGGTGGCAGTTGCCTCGGGCGAACTCCTCCACCACGAGAAGGCCGGAGCCAAGGAAATCGCCATTTTCAAAACCGGCGTGACACTCTAACGCACACTACGCTGCACGGGGCTACTGCTACAGCCCCGTGCGGCTCCTTTTTTACGCTTTAAATCAATCCATGAGCCGTTTATCCCAACTTTCACTGCTGTTGTTCCTCCCCGCCGCGATGCTTGCGGGATGCGGGTCGGCGCAGCGCGTCACAGTAAGTAACCCCCTCCCGTTCGACCGCGAGGGCGAAATGGCCCAAGTGCCAGTAAAGGAGCTCAAAAGCTCGCTCCGTTCCAAGGGATTCGTTGTTATCGATCCCGCCGGAAACGAGGTCCCCTACCAACTCACTTCCGACTCCCTGTTGATTTTCCCGACCGCCGTGGCCGCCAATGGCTCGGCTGTCTACACCATAAAGCCGGGAACCCCGGCCCCCGTGAAGGCCCGCGTCTATGGCCGCTTCTTCCCTGAGCATAAGGACAATATGAACTGGGAGAACGACAAGGCCGCCTACACCGCCTACGGCCCGGCGCTCCAGGCCCGCGGCGAACGCGGCTTTGGCTACGATGTCTGGACCAAAAACGTCGACACCCTGGTGCTCGAGCTCCGCTACAAGCTCGCCACGCAGAAAAAGTCGATGCACAAGGACCATGGCAACGGCATGGATGCCTACATCGTTGCCAACACCCTCGGCGGTGGCACCGCCGCCCTGCTCGACGACCAAGGGGAAATTATCTTCCCATGGTGTTGGAAGGAGTATGAGATTCTCGACAACGGGCCACTGCGCTTCACCGTGCGCCTCACCTACAATCCCCTCAAAGCCGAGGAGGATGAGGCGGTTGTCGAAACCCGTGTCATAACGCTCGACCAAGGATCCAACTTCAACCGCACCGAGCTGCGCTACGACGGCCTTTCGCGTCCCCGCCGCCTCGCTCCCGGCATCGTGATCCACCAGCAGAACCCCCGTGAGTTCGGCTTCGACGCGAAACAGGGGTGGATGGCCTACGTCGACTCAACCGACAACCCCCGCAACGGCAACGGTGTGATCTACCTCGGAGCCGTCGCTCCCGCCGACACCATTATATATAAGCCGGTGAGAGAGCCCGCCCGCGATGCCGAGGGACACATCCTCGCGATTTCCGAATATAAGCCTGGCGACACCTACACCTATCTCTGGGGTTCGGCGTGGTCCAAGAACCCCACCGCCCCGGCCAACACCGAGGAGTGGCGCGAAATGATGCGCCACACCGCCGCCTGCTTCCGTAACCCATTAAAAATTAGCGTAAAATGAAAGCAAAGCTCACTTGCCTGCTCCTCTTTATAGCCTCTTTGGCCTCTGCCGCCGAAACGGCTGAACACTATGACTTCGTTGTCGCTAAAGACGGCAGCGGCGACTTCACCACCATCCAGGAGGCAGTGAACGCCGTTCCCGACCTCTGCGGCACCTACCGCACCCGCATCCTGGTGCGCGAGGGGCGCTACGACGAAAAGCTCGTAATCCCCCCGACGAAAATAAACCTCTCGCTCATTGGCGAAGGGGAGGCAGTGATTACCTACGACGACTACGCCTCGAAGAAAAACCGCTTCGACCAGGAGATGGGCACCGCCGGCTCCTCGACCTGCTACATCTTCCCCGACGATTTCTATGCCGAAAACATCACCTTCGAGAATAGCGCCGGGCCTGTTGGGCAGGCGGTGGCCTGCTATGTCGACGGCGACCGCATGGTGTTCAACAACTGCCGTTTCCTCGGCAATCAGGACACGCTCTATAACCACGGCATTGGCCGCCAGTACTATAAGGGGTGCTACATCGAGGGTACGGTCGACTTTATTTTCGGCAAGTCGACCGCCATGTTCGACGACTGCACCATCCACTCGAAGCGCGCCGGGGGCTACATCACCGCCCCCGCCACTCCGCAGGGACAGCGCCACGGCTATGTGTTCAACAACTGCAAGCTCACAGCCGACTCGGCCGCGGTGCGCTGCTGGTACTCGCGCCCCTGGCGCGACTATGGCCAGACGGTGTTCATCCGCTGCGATGTCGGCGGCCACATCCGTCCCGAAGGGTGGCACAACTGGAAGAAGCCCGAACGCGAAAAAACCGCCTTCTATGCCGAGTATGGATGCTATGGCGAAGGCGCCGACACCTCACAACGCGCTCCCTGGGGCCACATCCTCACCTCCGACGAGGGCTATTCGCTGGCCGAAGTCCTTGGCGGCGAGGATAATTGGGACCCCACCGTGCTCACCGACCAAACCCATGTGGTGGTCTATCCCTGACGACAGCGCGCGAGCCATTGAAAATAAACCTATGATTTTGCCATAAATGAAAAAATTATTCTCTCTTGGGGTGGCCCTGACGGCGTTAGCAGCCTCGGCGGCCTCGACCGACCCCGCTTCGGTGGTCGAGAAGTGGAGCGACGCTTCCACCCACCCGAAAATCATCGACATCAATTTCTCTGACACATCGTGGCCCGACTCCTGGCAGGGGGAAACCGGGCGCGACTGCCCCTCGCTGAGCGACGGCGGCTATGTCAACGCCATCATCGACGTTAACGCCAACGGCGGTTCGGAGGTGAAATATCCCGTTGTGTTCCACAACTGCACTTTCGCCACCAATGCCTCGGCCAACGGCTTCGGGGGTGCCACGGCTGCCTTCTCGCGCCAATATTATGTTGGTGAGAAGCCCGCGGGCAACTCCGCCGCGACCTACAACAACTGGACCGTCGCGGGGCACACCACATATCTCGAGGACAACATCCAGCGCGACGAAAAGGGGATTCCCGTTCACGGCGAGGCCGGTTTCGTGCAGATGTGCCGCGACGCTTCGGCCGACAAGGTGACGTCGCTCCACGGATGGATGGAAATCGACCACATCCCCTACGTCGAGAGGGTGCAGTGGTCGTGGTCGTCGACCTCGTGGGGGCGCGGCATCAAGTGCGACATCAAAATCGGCGACGGCGAGTGGAAGCCCCTTGTGTGGATGGGTTCCGAGCGCCAGAAGCAGGGCTGGACGGTGTTCAGCGACCAGGGCTATTTCATGGAGAACGTGATTGACGCCCGCGATGTCTCGCTGCGTTGGCGCGTGTGGGACGGCGAGGACTTCGCCAACCCGGTGCAGACCGACGAAAACGGCGCCTGCCCATTCACGACGGCGCTCAACCCGCTGGCGCAGATGCAGGCTCCCCGCGTGCACAAAGTGAAGATTTTCGGCGACGAAATCACCGCCGAGCAGGCTGCTTTCGCCCGCGAGAACATGGTGAACGACCCGGGCGAGCTCTCCGACCTCTCGGAGTTCGGGGTGACAAACGAGCTCTCCGCTCCCGACGACAATGCCGAAATCGTCACGATGATTGTGGCGCAGGACGGCACGGGCGACTACACCAAGGTTCAGGACGCGATCAACGCCGTTCCCGCCGGCGTGCGCGCCCTCATTTACATCCGCCCCGGAGTCTACGAGGAGAACATCTATGCCGGCCATAAAGGCGACCAGGCCCGCTTCATCTCGCTGATTGGCGAGAACCGCGAAACCACCATTCTTTCGGCCTCGCTCGGCATGGGCATGGACCCCGCGCTCACCTTCAACGACTGCGCCGCGATAAACGTTTACTACCCAAGGTTCTATGCCGAGAATATCACAATCCGCAACACTGCCGGCGAGAATGCTGGCCAGTCGATCGCGCTCTACACCAACGGCGACGGCCATGTGCTCAACAAGTGCACGATTCTCAGCTATCAGGATACCTACAAATCGAATTCCGGCAGCCGCGGCTACTTCCGCGACTGCGTGATTGGCGGCACTGTCGATTTCATCTACGACTCGGGCCTGGAGTGGTTTGACCGCTGCGAAATCCGCGCCCGCAAGGCTTCGAAGGGGGGCTACCTCACCGCTCCCGGCACCTCGGCCATGCCTATGAGCCGGGTGCTCTATCCCGAGCTCTCGCAGCCCTATTTCTACCCCGGTCTCTTCTTCGACCGCTGCGAGCTGACGGCTGAGGATGGCGTTGCCGCCTCGTCGTTCACCCTGGGCCGTCCGTGGCAGGAGAATTGCGGCGCGATGTTCCTCAACTGCACCCTCGGAAAGCACATCGCCCCCGCGGGGTGGACCGCCTGGAGCGGCACCGAGAACTCCTCGGCCCTCTATGAGTATCGCTCCGTTAACCCCGACGGGTCGCTTGCCGACACCTCGAAGCGCGTGAGCTTCGGCTTGCAGGCTTCCGATGCCGAGGTCGAGGCTTACATGAACCCCGAATTCCTCTTCGGCAACTTCTCGAAAGTGCCGTTTGACTACGAAAAGATTCTCCGCGCTCCTGCTGTTCCCGCCGGATTCCACCTTGCCGACACCCATTTCACCTGGGAGGCCGATGCCGACGCGGCTGCCTACCTGGTGCTTTGCGATGGTGTTCCCGTGGCGTTCACCAACGCCAACACTTTCGAGGGCTACGACCCCGCTAAGAGCTACACCGTGAAGGCTGTTTCGCGCTACGGCGTTACCTCCGGCGCCGCCGAGGTTGAGGAGGCAGCCCGATTGAAGGCGTTTCCCACCGCCGAGGGATTCGGCAAATTCACTTCCGGCGGCCGCGGCGGCCGGGTGGTGACTGTCACCTCCATTGCCGACGACGGCTCGGAAGGCACGCTGCGCTGGGCTTTCGACCAGTATAAGAACGAGCCGATCACCATCGTGTTCGCGGTCAGCGGCCAGATTGCCCTCTCCCGCGAGCTCCGCGTGAACCGCAACGACTGGACCCTCGCCGGCCAGACCGCTCCGGGCGAAGGCATCGCCATCACCCGCAACAAGGTGAACCTCGGCGGGTCGCAGAACTTCATCGTGCGCAATGTGCGTTTCCGCATCGGCAACAAGTCGATAGCCGGCGACGTGATGATGGAGAACGCCCTCGGAGCGGAAAACTGCTCGAACTTCATCTTTGACCACTGCTCGTTTGGCTGGTCGGTCGAAGAGAACATGAACACTGCCGACTCCCATTTCCTCACCGTGCAGTATAGCATCGTTCACGAAGGCCTCTATCGCGGCGGCCACTCGAAGGGCGACCGCGGCTATGGATGCCAATGGGGTGGCTCGCCAGCAACCTACCACCACAACCTGCTGGCCCACAATCAGTCGCGCTCGTGCCGCTTCAACGGTGCCCGCGGCGAGGACCATGTTGTGTTCATCGAGTACATCAACAACGTCAACTACAACTACGGCACCAACGGTGGCTGCTACGGCGGCGAGAACACCGCGCCCGTCAACTCCTACAACGGCTTGAATTCGGCCCACGAGTGCAACTTCATCAACAACTACTATCGCCGCGGCCCGGCCTCGAACGCCACGAAAGTGGTGTTTGTCAACGCCTCGGGAGCCCGCGACGGTGCCAAGTCCTGGGCCCCGGCCAAGTGGTATGTGGCCGGCAACGTGGCCACTGCCAGTGCCGCCGCGACGGCCGACAACTGGTCGGCTATGACCGCCGAGCTCTACAAGCTCGAAGAGATCAAGGCCGAGGAGCGCATCGTGCCGCAGAACGCCTACTACAAATACAGCATCACCGGCAACCAGGGCAACTACGAGCCCACGCTCTACATGCTCAAGGATTTCCAGACTGCCGAGGATGCGTTCAACACCGTTGTCGAAACTGCCGGCACCGTGAACCGCGACAAGGTCGAGGCCCGCGTTGCCAACGACGCCCGCACCGGCAAGGTGACCTACGGCGGTGCCGCCAAGGGGAAGAGCTCGGGCATCATCGACACTGAGGCCGACGCAGAAGGATTCTTCGCCTACTCGACCGACTACGTTGTTCCGACCGACACCGACGGCGACGGCATGCCCGACGAATGGGAACGCGCCAATGGTCTCGACCCCTCGACCCCCGACCAGAACCGCCGCAACGCCGAGGGGTACACGGCTCTCGAAGTGTATCTCAACTCGCTGATGGGCGAGCAGATGGACAATGTGTTCGGAGCTGACGCTCTTGATGTTGCCAGCATTGCCACCGAAGTGGCCTACGACGCTTTGACACGCACGCTCACCGCCCCGGAAACAGCCATAGGCGGCCTCCTGAGCGTCTATGGTGCCGACGGGCGGCTGCTGTGCGTGGCGCGCGTGGTATCGACCTCGACTGTGCTCCCCGCCATCCCCGCGGGTGCAATCCTCATCCGGCTCGACGCTCCCAACGCCGCCCCGGTGATCATCAAAGCCTATATCTGATCGCGTCACCCCGCGAAGCTACAACACAAACCTCCCCCGCTGGCTGCGATAACGCAAGCCCGGCGGGGGAGGGTTTAGTTTAAGAGGGTTTAGTTTAAGAGAGGGACCTCGGCTGACGCCTCGGCACAGTGGCCAAAGGAGAGAATTGAGGAGAGCTTTCCAGCTTTCCAGCTTTCCAGCCTTCCAGCTTTCCAGCTTTCCAGCCTTTCAACCTCTCAACCTTTCAACCTTCGACCTTTGGCCGAAGGGCCAACTACTTAGTAGGGGAGGGCGTCGGTGGTGAGGCCGAGTTGCTCCATTTCGAGGGAGGCCCAGATGAAGGGGCCTACGCCCTTGGCGTCGTTGTCGCGGACGGGCTCTGAGAGGTAGTAGGCGTAGGAGCCGTCGCGGCGGGTGTTCTCCTTGATTTTGGGGGCGGCTTTCTGCACGGCGGGCGAGATGCCGGGGCCGAGGCCTGCCACGGCGCAGCAGTCGGTGAGCGAGATTGTCGCGTCGGGGTTCACGCGGATGAACTTGTCGAGGATGCCCATGTAGGCTTTTTTGCCGTGGTCGAGGTATTTGCTGTCGACGTAGCCTTTGCGGGCCGACTTGAGCATGGCGTAGGCGAACATCGACGAGCAGGTCGACTCAAGGTAGTTGCCTTCGCGGTCGGGGGAGTCCATCACCTGGTACCAGAGGCCGGTGCCCTTATCCTGCCATTTCACCACCGAGGCGAGGGTTTTGTCGAGCAGCTCCTCGACTTCGCCACGGCGTGCGTAGTAGGCGGGGAGGGCGTCGAGGATTTCGACAAGTGCCATCGTGTACCATCCCTGGGCGCGGCCCCAGCAGTGCTGCGAGAGGCCGGTGGTGTTGTCGCTCCAGAACATGTCGCGGTTTTCGTCCCAGGCGTGGCGGTTAAGGCCGGTGGCGGGGTCGTAGGTGCGCTCGTAGGTTTTCTTGAGCTGGTCGACCGCGTCGTCGTAGATTTTGGCGAGCTCCTTGCCCGAGTGGAGCGCGGGGGCTGTGAGCACCCGGTAGGGGAGTCCCATGAAGATGCCGTCGAGCCACACCTGGTAGGCGTAGATTGCCTTGTGCCAGTAGACACCCTCCTCGGTTCGGGGCTGGTCCTCGAGCTGCTTCATGAGGGTTTTCATGGCGGCGAAGTTCTTTTCCTGGGGGAAGTTCTGGTGGAGCCGGGTGACGAAGTGGCCGGTGCGCACGTTGTCGAGGTTGTAGTCGGCGAGCTTGTAGCCGCGGATCGAGCCGTCGGGGGCGATCATGGTGTCGGTGTAGGCCAGGCAGTAGTCGCGCACGGCGTCGTTGCCATATTTAAGATAGGTGTCGAGCATGGCTTCGAGCTCGATGCCCATGACGTAGCTCCACTTAGGCTTGGTGGAGAAGTCGAGGAGGCAGCTCTGGGGCACGCGGGCCATTTCAGAGTGGGTCATCCACTCGGAGAAGTGTTTGTGGGGTTTGTCGTTGAGCACGAGCGAGCCGTTGATGAAGAGCTGGTCGTAGTTGAGGTCATGGGCTTTGCCGGTGAGGTAGTTGCCGGCCTCCACGCCGTTGAAGTGGCAGTTTTTGACGTTGATGTTGTAGACGTTCGACACCGAGTCGAGTGCCACGATCATCACGCCGTATTTGCTCTTGTCGCAGGTGACGTTTTCGAGATAGATGTCGCGCACGGTGGGGAGGAACCCGCGGCAGCAGATTTCCTTGGGCTCGTAGTCGAGGTTGATTTTGAGCACCGACTCCTTGCACTGGCCGACGCGTATGTCGCGGCCATAGATTTTCTCGATCACGCCGCCGCGGCAGGAGTTGGTTTTGAGGCGGAACACGCGGTCGAGGTTCGGGGAGTCCATGTCGCAGTTCTCGGCGAAGAGGTTGCGGCAACCGCCGGAGATTTCCGAGCCGATGACGATGCCGCCGTGGCCGTTCTCCATCTTGCATCCGCGGATGATGATGTTTTGCGAGGGGAGGCCCCAGAGTCGTCCGTCGTTGTTGCGTCCGCTCTTGACGGCGATGCAGTCGTCGCCGGTGTTGAAGAAGCAGTTTTCGATGAGCACTCCGTCGCAGCATTCGGGGTCGCATCCGTCGCCGTTGGGACCGTCGTTGCTGACGTGGACGCCGCGCACGACGACGTTTTTCGACAGCAGGGGGTGGATCACCCAGAAGGGCGAGCGGAGCAGGGTGAGGTTTTCGATGAGCACACCGTCGCACTGGTTGAAGTTCACCAGCTGCGGGCGCAGCAGGTCGTCGGCGGTGAAGACTCGTTCCTCGGCGGGCACGCCGTCCTCGGCCAGGCGGAGCAGGCGGGGCCGGCAGTGGTCGTCCTGCTGGCGGGGTTCGCCCTCTTTCCAGCCGTAGTGTTTTTTGCCCGACCATTTCCACCAAGTGTCGTTTGTGGCGCCGCCGTCGACGGTGCCTTCGCCGGTGAGGCCGATGTTTTTAGCCTGGTAGGCATAGATGCAGGGCGAGATGTTGGTGCAGTCGAGGCCCTCCCATCGAGTGGGCACCAGGGGGTAGAGCTCGGGCTCGAATACGAAGAGGAGCGTGGCGTCCTTTTCGACCACGAGGTTCACGTTGCTTTCGAGCCTGATGGCGCCGGTTTTGAATGTTCCGGCGGGCACCACCACTCGGCCGCCGCCGGCTTTGGCGCAGGCTTTCACGGCCTTGGTGATTGCTTTTTGGTTTTTAGCAGCCGAGGCGTCGGGCGACGCGCCGTATTTTGTGATCACGAAGGCTTTGTCGGCGAACTGTGGTTCGGCGATCGAGGCCTCGATGGCGCGGTAGTCCGTGTCCCAGGCGCTTGCCGCGGCGATGGCGGGCAGGAGCAGGCTCAGGAGAATCAAGGAATACTTTTTCATGATATAAGGGTTGAAGTTGGCCGGAGGCCAAAGGGTGAAAGGTTGAGTTTAGGGGTTTAGGGGTTGAGG
>CAYTBH010000064.1:0-13098 GCA_964435935.1 uncultured Alistipes sp. | reverse complement strand
TCCCAGTAGGGGGTGAGGTTTTCGCACTCGGATGCGTCTTTTACAGCGTAAGCCGACATTGTGGCCAACAACGCTGACAATGCGAAAAATTGTTTTTTCATTTTGATATAGTAAGGTGAAAGATAGTTTTTAAATGGTAATGCGTCGTGAATCGCTTTAAGGTAGAGGTAGGTGGAACTTGCGTTTACTCGAATTTGTTGTAATGGATCGGATTGTTTGTTGACGATGAAGAACAATCGTTTGTCGAGCGGAATCCAACGCCCCGCGGATGAATCCGGGGAACGTTGGTCGCTGCCATGCTAAATCAAACTAATTGTTATCCGAAAAGAAAAAAATGGTTATGAGGCGGGGAGTCAAAGCTCTTTTTTAACAATTTTGGTTATATAGCCTTAAGAGGGAGGAGTTGAAAAAAATGCTTTCTCAGGGGAAATTGAATCGGTTGCCCTGAAGAGAGAGGAGTTTGGCAATCAACGAAGCGTCTGCATGAGGTGCGTCGGGTGCCCTGAGGAGAAATTTTTTCATTTACTTATTAGAATTTTGTTTAAGGCATTCTCTCACTTGCAAAAGTGGAAAATCTATCAACTATGCGCTGATAACGATGGCAAAGTTATAAGAAGGTGCTGTGATTGTAGTGCTGCAAAAATGCTAAAAACATCAGAAAAAGTGCAAAAACGCGCCTACCGCACAAAATTCGAGGATGAAAACGCGCAAAAACAGCATTAATATTTGCGCAAATTCGCACAACATCGTGACTTTTGACTATATTTGCACCGAAAACATTCAAGGCACCAAATCTTTCACCTTATGAACACCATGAAAAGGTCGCCACTGACAGAGTTGGCCAGAAAAACTACAATCGCTGCAATAATGACAACGGCTCTCGCCGCCACAGGCACTTTACGCGCGGAGGCCGTTTCCCCCAAGTCGGCCACCAGCCCGGCCGCGGCAACCCGCGCTACCGCGGCAAGCGGCATCGTGAGGGCCAATGGCGAGGACGGCGTCGTCATGGGCCGCGCGGTGCTGTTCAGCCCCGGCGACGATGGCTCGAAATTCTACCGCATTCCCGCCATCGAGGTGCTCTCCTCGGGACGCATAGTGGCGGTTGCCGACAAGCGCATCGACTCAAACGCCGACCTTCCGGGGCGCATCGACGTTGTGGCCCGCTACAGCGACGACAACGGCGCTACCTGGTCGCCACAAATCGCGGTGATGGCCAACGACGAAGGTGGAGGCTATGGCGACCCCTGTATAATATATGACGCGCGCGAGAAGGCCCTCGTGGTGGTCGCCACCCACGGCCGCGGCTTGTGGGATGAGGGGGGCCACCCCTCCCCTGCCCGCATAGTGGTTTCGCGAAGCACCGACGGGGGCGTCACCTGGAGCAAACCCGACGACATAACAGACCAGTTCTACGGGAAGCCGGGCGACATCAAGGCCCCGATCGAAGGCCTGACGGCGTTTGCAACTTCGGGCCGCGGGCTGCAGCTCAAAGACGGGCGGCTGATGTTCGCCCTCATCTCGCGCCGAGGCAACAAAAAGTGGGAACCGCTTGATGTTTACTGCGTTTACTCCGACGACGGCGGGCGCACCTGGACCTCTTCGGGCCACCCAATCGACACCGACGGCGACGAGACAAAATTCGTGCAGCTGCCCGACGGGAGGGTGATGGCGTCGGTGCGCACGCGCCAGAAGAGCGAAGGGCGAAAATTCAGCTATTCATCGGACGGAGGCCGCTCCTGGAGCTCCCCGACCCGCTCGGAAACTCTCATCGACCCGGCTTGCAACGGCGACGTAATCAACTGGCACTCACCCGACGGCAGAGACCTGCTGCTGCACTCCATTCCCGCGCCCGACGGGCGCAAGGACGTGGCGCTGTGGACAAGCGCCGACAACGGGGCCTCATGGCAACGTCTGCGCCAGACAAGCTACGGGCCATCGTGCTACTCGTCGATCGCCTTCCTGCCCGACGGCACCCTGGGCATGCTCACTGAAGAGGCATGCCAGTCGGGAGGGTTGCGCATCGTGTTCCAACGCCTCAACCTGCCGCAGGCGCGCTGAACACCTGACGCCGCGCCATAAACCAATCCAAAGAACCTACGATTCATGCAATTGAAAAAGCCGCTATCAAAATCTATAAGAATCCTTTCTAACCGGGTATCACATGTGATTCTGGCCATCGCGCTGTGCGCGACAGCCTCGGCCTCGGCCGCTCAACGCACCGATGCCTTTGAATATCGCATGACAACGCTGGGCATCAAAGAGGGGCTCAGCCAGAACGCCGTGAACTCGCTGCTCCGCGACTCGCGCGGCTTCCTATGGATTGGCACGCGGTATGGCCTCAACCGCTACGATTTCAGCAACATAATACAGTTTTACGCCACCGAGAGCGGCGGTTCGCTCCCCTCAGAGAACGTCCACAAGGTGATCGAGACCCCTTACGGCGACATCTGGGCGCTGTGCCTCAACGGCACAGCCATCTACGATGACATTAACAACACCTTTAATGAAATTCGCTACGAAAAGGAGAAACCGCTTATCCTCAAGTCGTCGCTCAACGAAGGGCGCACGGTGCTTTTCGGAGGGAAGGGTGAACTCTACCGCTACGACTGCACGACGCGAAAACTGACAAGAGTCAACACCACCGGCGGCTCGAGCAGCTACTACACCCAGCTCTTGCCGGTCGACCCCGACAACGTGATGCTCATAACCCGCTGGGACGGAGCTTGGAACTATAAACGCTCAACCGGCGAAATCACCCCCTACCCCGGCATCGAGGGTAAAAATATTGCCGCCGCGTATATCGACATTCTCGGCCGGGCGTGGATTTCATTCTACAACGAGGGGCTCACTTGCTACGACCAGTCGGGCAAGAAACTGACCGCCATCAACAAGTCGAACTCCAACCTCGAATGCGACATCGTGCTCGACATCATTCCCGGCATCGCCCCCGACGAGCTGTGGATTGCCACCGACGGAGCCGGGGTGAGGTCGCTGCGCACCGAAACCGGCGAGGTGAGCCTCATCACACCCAAGGGAAGCACCTCGGTCATGACCCTCTACAAAGACGGCTACGGCAACCTCTATTCCGGAACTGTCGACGAAGGAGTGCAGCTATTCAACAAGATAGCCATGCACACCACCCGCTCGATTCCAGGTCACCCATCCACACGCCTTAGCGCCCACTGCTTCCTCGACGACCAACAGGACCCCGACAACATGTACATGGCCACCAACGGAGAGGGAATATGGACCATCAACCGACGCACCGGGGAATTCACCCCCATCGAAAGCACGAAAGGGCTGAAAGTCACCCGAGTCGAAGACTACGACCAGGAAAACATGATTTTCAGCGTTTTCAGCGATGACGTTTACCTGCTGAACCGTCGCACGCATGCGGTGTCACGCGCCCCGAAGCCGTTTCGTGACGCCGCCTACGAAGCATCGCGACGAGGCACGGGCACCGACTTGCGACGCCTCGCCAACGGCACTTTCGCGGCCATCAACAACGACCTTTTCATTATCGACCCGGCCCTTGGAACCGTGAAACGCATCGACATTCCCGGCAAAGACAGTCGCGGCTTCATGCGTCCTTTCTACCTCGACAGCAACGTGCTCATGTTGTTCGGCTCCAACAGCTTGATCAGCTATAATTTCAACACCGGGCAGGCAAAGGTGATGGCCACATTCCCGGCAAGCACGAAGATTCACGCCGCGCAGTATGACGGGGCGCACAACATCTACGTCGGCGGGAACTCCGGCCTTCAGAAAATCGACTTGCGCAGGGGGAAGTCTGAGGACGTTCCCGGCTACTCCAACGATAAACGTCACCTGAACGTGACGAGCTTGCTGCTCGACGGCGACCACCTTTGGGCTGGATGCTCCAACTCGCTGTTTGTCACCGACCTCACAAAAAAGTGCACGGTCGAGTTCAACATTCTCGACGGCGTTGAGCCCAACGAGTTCCTCGACCGAGCCACATACGCTGGTCCCAACGCCATACTGATGGGGGGCTCGAAGGGGCTTCTCTACATCGACCGCAACGCGTTCCACGACCTGATGAGCTACGAAAGCGCCATATCGTTCGCGCTCAGCGACGTTGTGGTCGACGGGCAAAGCCTCATTGCCGGAGCTTCGGGAACCGGCATTGTCGACATCCCCCGCCACTACGGGACGCTGGAGCTTAGCTTCATCGACTCGGAGCGCAACCCGCTGCGCAACAAGCGCTACAGATTCTACATCAACGACGGGTCGAAAACCTCGACCATCGAAACAGACAGCCACAGCCTTATGCTGCCGATGCTTGCCAACGGCACTGACTACGAAATATCGATAGCCACGACGCTCATCGACGGGGCTTGGACCGAGCCGACGAAAATCGCCTCGCTGCGCGTCGCCGGGCCGGCATGGCGGTCGTGGTGGGCGATGCTCATCTACGCCTTCGTGCTTTCGGGTTGCGCGGCTGTCTATGTGCTCCACCGCCGCAGCCTCAACAAGGAGCGGTTCCAGCTGGCGCGCCAGGCGCAGGTCGAGAAGGAGCGCGATTTCATGCAGAGCATCAACAACGAGCTCCGCACCCCCCTCACCCTCATCTACGCCCCCTTGAAACTGATGCTCAGCCGCATGGAGGAGCGCGGCGAGAACCCCTCGGAAATAAAGGAGCTCAAGGACATCTACCGCAACACCAAACGAATGCGCGACGTGATGGACATAACCTTCCAGCAGTGGCGCGCGCAGAGCGAGGCCTCGGTGCTGAACATCGCGCCGCAAGCGTCGGTTGCCGACAGCACCGACCAGAAAGAAACGGCGCAGAAATCTGAAAACACGGTTGACATGTCGGCCCTCACCCTGCTGATTTCGGAAAACGACGAGGAGATGTGCGAGTTTCTCAGCAACCAGCTCAAGCCCCTGTTCCACAAGGTGGCTCACTACACCTCCGGGGCCGACGCATGGGACGCTATCCGCACCGGGAAGAATGTGCCCGACCTCATAATCACCGCCGACCTCGAGCTGGCAAGCAACGTGAAGGGCTTTGAAAGCACCGGGCACATCCCCGTGATATTCCTCTCGTCGGTACTCGGCCAGCAAGACAAGCAGGAAGTCTACCGCCGGAGCATCGACTCCTACATTTCCAAGCCATTCGACATGCCGGTGCTTCTGAGCCGCTGCGGCAACCTGCTGCGCAGCCACCAGATGATGCGCGAGCGCTACAAAGGGCAGCATTCAGTGACCATGGCTGAGAAAATGGCCCACGACAACGCTTCGGAAGAGTTCCTACGCAAGGTTAACCAAATTATTGAACGCGAGCTCGCCAACCCCGACTTCTCGGTTGAAATGCTCGCGCAAGAGATGCTCATGTCGCGCTCAAGCCTCTACTCGCGCTTCCGCGAGATGACCGGGGGCCAGTCGGTCGGGCAGTACGTTTCAGACTACCGCATGGCCCGGGCAAAAGAGCTACTTTCGAGCACGAAAATGCCGCTGAGCGAAATCGCGGCCATGCTCGGCTACAGCTCGCAGAGGTATTTCTCGGCAGCGTTCAAACAGCGCACAGGGGTCACCCCGAGCACATTCCGCTCAACGGCAGAGCAGCAGCCCAAAGGGTGAGCCCTTGCCAGGGCCCACAGCTCAGGAATTGAGCAGCTCGGCAAGGATGGCGAAAGTAGCCTTTGGCGCGTCGTTCCAGAAGTTGTTGTACTGCGAGATATGGTCGGGCGCTCCGGGATAGTCCGAGATGACCCTGACCGCGAGAAACGGCACACCCCGCAGGGCGCACACCTGGGCAATGGCTCCCGACTCCATGTCGACGGCTATCGCTTCGGGCTGAACAGAGAGAATTCTGGCAAGTTCCCCGGGAGTATCGACAAACATGTCGCCCGAGGCAATCAGCCCGGCATATATACCTTCGCGGGCCAAAATCGCGGAAAGATCGAAGGGCGAGTCGAGAGCACACTCGAAGCTCGCCGGGCACCCTTGCACCTGGCCGCGCTCATTGCCCGGTCCGCACCAAACATCGTGATAGGCAACCCTGTCGGCCACCACAACATCGAGGATTCCGGGTCCGCGGCCTGTGCCACCGGCGATGCCGGTGTTGATCACCACTCCCGGATCGTAGTTGGCAATCAGCGCCATAGCGCCCATGGCGGCGTTAACCTTGCCTATGCCGCACTGCATGGCTACCACCCTGCGGCCCCCGATGGTGCCAACGTGGAATTTGAACCCCGAGAGGCACTCTTCAACAGGGTTATCGAGTGAGTGGAGCAGCGCCTGCAATTCGGCTGTCATCGCGACGATGACCCCCACTGTGCTTTTAGAATGGGATGATGAATTGGACATAATATGATTTTTTTACATTTTACGGAAAGTTTGGAGAAAGAGGGGCCTGATGCGACCTTTTTTAGCTACTTTTGCGTTATTATTCTGAGACAGGGACCTCGGCTGAGGCACCATGATGATTCAACTATTTAAACATACTACGATATGAGCAATAGAAGCAACCTGCTGATTTCGATTTTAGTGCTCCTTCTGGGGGCCGTGTTCTGCTGGCTTTGCGAGTCGCCGACACTCTCTGACAAGATACTGTTTCTTGGAGGGCTGGCATTCCTTATTCCGGCTGTTGTGAGCCTTTTAGGCCTGTTCATGACCAAGAAGGGGCAAGAGATAAACGCCCTGCAGAGGGTGATTCAAATCTTTTGCGGAGTTGCCGGGGTGGTGCTCGGGCTTTGCGTGCTGCTGATGCCCTACTTTTTCCGCTCGCTGCTCGGCTTCATGTTTGGAGCGCTTCTCATCGTGGGTGGCGCGTGGCAGATTTTCCTGCTCACCCGCAAGGGACGCCGCGCAGACTATGCCTCGTGGACGGTAGTGGCCCCTGTGGTGTGCCTCGTAGCAGGGGTGCTCATGATTTCGATGCCCTGGTTCCGAAACGAGCTTAACGAGCGCTACCTGGTGCTTGTGACCGGCATCGGCTTCGTCCTGTTCGGGCTGACCGGATTAATCATCAGCTGCTGGCGCTCGAAGGAAGCCGCGGCCAACCATCAGGCCAAACTCGAAGCCAAGGAGCACGAGCGCGAGCTGAAAGAGCATGCGACCGAAGAGCACTCGGCTGCCGAATCAACCGCCGACCATGGGGTCGATGCCGTGAGCTCCGCGGAGAATGGAGGCCACGAGGTCAGCGATAGCATCCATTGACAATTTCGACGAATTGACCGAGAGATCGTAGGAGGCCGCCTCGCCCCAACGCTTGTCGGTGAAGAAGTTATAGTAATTAGCCCGTAGCTTGTCGGCCTTTTCGGCGCAGGCGCGGGCTTTTTGCGGATTATCTTTGTCGCCGCGCCCCATGATGCGCTTCACGCGGTCGGGCATGTCGGCATGGACGAAAATGTCGACACGGGGCGAGGGGTGGTCGCGCAACACATAATCGGCCGAGCGCCCCACGAAGATGCAGGGGCCGCGGTCGGCCAGCGAGTGCATAGCGTCGGATAGAATATGGTAGACCGAGTCATGGGCGAGAGTCGACGGCGCATACCAGGGAAGGGCCGAAACACCCATGTTGAACGACAGAGCGCCAGAAACAAACGATGGGAAACGCTCGTCGGCGCGCTCAAAGAGGCCGCGGTCGAGCCCCGACTCTTTTGCCGCCTCGATGAGCAACTCCTTGTCGTAGAAAGGTATGTTGAATTTTTCGGAGAGCTTGCGGGCCAGTTCGCGGCCACCGCTGCCAAACTGCCTGCCGATGGTGATTATATACGGGCGCATTGTCAATGAAATGGTATCAGGGTTATTTATGGCAACAAAATTAAAAAAATTCTTTGAATCTCGAAAAAAAGACGTAACTTTGCAGCCGGGTAAGTCCTACACGGCCAGCTCCCCCCGAACCCCGTCAGGTCTTGATCGAAGCAGCGGTAGGGGGTTGTAGCGGCGCGATGTAGCAAGCTTACCCTTTTTTTGTTTAGTAAACACCATAACCTTAATACCATAGAGCAGCACACGCAGCCCCATTTCCCAGCCCATGGCCAGAGAACTGCTTTCAAGATATGTGTGGATTGTTGACACGCTGATGCGCTACGGCCGTTTGTCGAAACGCGAACTCGACGAGCGCTGGGCGCGTTCGCATCTGAGCAACGGCGAGAGCTCCATTCCCCGGCGCACGTTCTACAACTACCGCCAGGCCATTGAGGAGATATTCTCGCTGACGATAAAATGCGACGAGCACACATACGAATATTATATCGACACCGAGGACGACCCCGACCAGCGCCATTCGCGTATGACGGAGTGGCTGCTCAACAGCTCGTCGACGAGCTCGGTGGTGGGGGGTGCCCGCGACATCTCAAACCGCGTGATGCTCGAAAACGTGCCTTCGGCCCGCGAAAACCTCGCCCCGATAATGGAGGCAATCCGCGAAAACCACCCCGTCACGTTTGACTACCATCCATATACGCGCGTCAACCCTTCGACGGGCGTTGGCATCGAACCCTATTTCATCCGCATCTACCGCCAGCTGTGGTACGTCACCGGGCGCGAAACCGCCAGCGGGAAAGTGAAAACCTACTCGCTCGACCGAATAAAGAACCTGCGCATCAGCACCGAGACCTTCAAGCTCCCCGCCGATGCCGACCCCGAAATCTATTTCCGCGACTCGGTGGGGATTATGGTCACCAAGGGGATTCCCTACGATGTGCGCCTCCAGGCCTCGGCCCGGCAGGCGAAATATCTGAGGGCGCTCCCGCTACATCCCAGCCAGCGCGAAGAGGTTGGCGACAAATACTCGGTGTTCACCCTCAAGCTGCTGCTCACCCCCGAACTGGTGTCGGAAATAGTGAGCCGCGGCGCCGACCTCACGGTGCTCAGCCCCCCGGAACTGCGGGCAATGGTTAAGGAAGAGCTCGCGGCTGCGCTTAAAAACTATGAGTAGACCGCCCCGAAAGCCCACTTAAAAACACCCGCGGGAGCAATAAACCGCATCACGAATCGTTAATTAGTTGGCGCCTGCCACGGCAAAGCGCCACCAACCGAAATGACACAAGTCGCAAAACAATGAATATCAAACATCTAAGCTTATTCATCGCATTGCTCGCGTTTTTAGGCTCATGCAGCACCTCGAAAACGCACCTTACCTATTTCGAAGACATATCGAAGGCTGAAGCCATCGTCACCCTTCCGGCGACACCCACGATACGCATCGCCCCCGACGACGAGCTCTTCATCACCGTCAACTCCGAAGAGCCGAAGGCCACCCTCCCCTACAACCTTCCCATGTCGAACGCCGGCATCAAGGCCGCCACAAACCTTTCAACCGCTCCGCAGCAGCAAACCTATCTCGTTGACTCGAAAGGATATATCGACTTCCCCATCCTCGGGCGCATCCACGTTGGCGGCATGACCACCGAGGAGCTGCAGCGCTACCTTGTGGAGCGCATCGGCAAGGATGTCGAAAACCCCAGCGTGCTCGTAACGCTGGTTAACTTCACCGTTTCGGTGCTCGGCGAGGTAACCCAGCCGGGAGTTGTGAAAGTGACGCGCAACCGCTTCTCGATTCTCGACGCCCTGGCATCGTGCCACGACCTCACGCCCTACGGCGAGCGCAGCAACGTGTTGCTCATCCGCGAAAACGATGGCAAACAGGAGCGCGTGGTGCTCGACCTCAACTCGGCCGACCTTCTCACCTCGCCCTACTACTACCTGCAACCCAACGACTACATCTACGTTTCGCCCAACGAAATTCGCAAGGGCAACGCGAAATATGACCAGAGCAAATCCTACAACGTGCAGGTGATTTCGACCATCGTCAGCGCCGCATCGGTAATCGCGTCGCTCATCATCGCCCTCACCGTCAACCGTTAAGAAACCAAGCCAATCCCACCATAGGACCAAGTAATGGAAAAAAACAATCCCGACATTGTCGACTTCGGCGCCGTGCTGCGCGACTACCGCAAACACTGGTACTGGTTCATCATATCCCTCATCGTCTGCGGGCTCATAGGCCTCTGGCTCTGCTCGCGCCACAAAGACGTGAACATGATTTCGGCCTCGGTGCTCATCGACAAGGACGCCGCAAACGGCGGCATCCCCTCGATTGACTTCGAGAGCCTCATCACCGGCCAAAGCGAGGTCGACAACGAGGTATACCTCATTTCGTCGCACTCCATCTACGCCGAGACGGCCAAAGAACTCGGCCTCGACCGCAAACGCTACATCCGCGAGGGGATAAGGCTTCTTGATTTCAAATATGACGAATACCCCCTCGACGTGGTTATCCCCGCCGAGTTTGCCGACACCACCACCATCGAAATCATCGTAAAAACCAAAATCAACAAGGAGGGTAACGCCGACTATGCCAAGGTGATTTACGACGGTTCGACCGTGGCTGAGAAAAAGAACGCGCCGCTGCCGCTGACACTCTCAACGGAATATGGCAACTTCACTATTGAGAAAACCGCCGATTTCGACAAGCAGGAAGCTCCATTCACCTTCATCACAATGGTCATGAGCTACCACAGCGCGGCTGAGGAGATTGACGAGGACATCGACGCATATCTCCCCAACAAGAAGGCCAACGTGATTGCCATCGACTACAAAACGGCATATCCCAAATTCGGCAAACTGCTGCTCAACACAATCATTGAAAAATATAACGAGCGCGCCATCCGCGACAAGAACGTGCAGGGCGAGAAAACCCTCAAATTCCTCGACGGACGCATCGAACTTCTGCGCCAGCAACTGGCCCAGACCGAGCGCGAGCTGCAATCGTTCAAGGAGAGCAAAGGGATTGTCGATTTCAAGGCCGAAGCCCAGTATAACCTCGAAATGAAGGGACAGGTGGCCAAGGAGCTCATCACGGCCCAAACCGACCTGGAGGTTGTTAAGCTTGCCCGCGAATTCCTCTCGACCCCCGGCAACGAATACCAGCTTGTGCCCTACACCCCGGTTTCAGCGTCGAAGCAGCCCGGCGGCAGCGACGGCCTGACGGAGATGATTACCCAATACAACAAGCTCATCATCGAGCGTATGTCGCTGGCCGCAAACGCGAAATCAGACAACACCACCCTGCGCCGCATGAACGAGCAGCTCGACGCGATGAGAGGTAACATACTCTCAACCCTTTCGAAGAGCGAAGAGTCGGCCCGCCTGGTTGTGGGCGAAATGCGCCAGCAGATGAACAGCGCCGAAGGCAAACTGGGCGACATGCCAGCCAAGGAGCGCGAATATGTCAACATCGAGCGCGACCGCAAGCTCAACCAGGAAATCTACCTCTTCATGCTCAAACACCGCGAAGAGACGGCCATCATGATTGCCAACGCCGTGTCGAAAGGCATCGTGATCGACGAGGCCTACCAGCTCCGCAAACCCGTGAACCTCGGGAAGAAGGGCATCCTCGCCATCTGCCTGTTGTTTGGCCTGATGCTGCCCCTCATAGGCATTTACCTGATGCGCATCCTCCGCACCAAGGTCACCGAACGCGAGGAGGTCGAGGCGCTGGCCGCTCCCCCGGTGCTTGGCGAAATCTGCGTGTCGCGCATGGGCAAGGCTCTTGTCTGCACGCCCAACAGCAACTCGTCGGCAGCCGAGCTCTTCCGCCTCATCCGCGCCAACCTGCAATTCATCCTCACGCAGGCCGACGACAAAGTGGTGCTCATCACCTCGTCGCGACCCGGCGAAGGCAAGTCGTTCGTGTCAATCAACACGGCGGCCTCGCTGTCGCTGCTCGGCAAAAAGGTGCTACTCGTGGGTGCCGACATACGCAAACCGCGCCTGGCCGAATACCTCGACATCCATGCTCCGAAGGGGCTCACGAACTATCTCGCCAACGACTCTGTGACACTCGACGACGTTATCTGCCCCCACCCCCTCGAAGTGCCCAACCTCGACATCGTGGTTGCCGGAGCCGTGCCCCCCAACCCCTCTGAACTGCTCCTTAGCAAGCGCGTCGACCAATTCTTCCAGGAAGCCCGCCGCATCTACGAATACATCATCGTGGACACCGCGCCGCTTGGCATCGTTTCGGACACCTTCTCGCTCGCCCGCATCGCGAACGCTTCAATCTACGTTACTCGCCTGAACGTCACCCTCAAGAAGGACCTCCAGTTTGTCAACACAGTTTACGCCGAGAAGCGACTGCCGCGCATGAATGTCGTTGTCAACGGCACCGCATCGTTCCACCGCTACGGCTACGGCGAGGGCGAAGCCCGCTCGCACGAGCCGCAGAAACGCCCCTGGTGGCAGTTTTGGAAGAAGAAATAGCCTCAGCTGAATGAGCGCCATCGCCACAACGCAGTCAACCACCGAAGGCACCTCTCCGGCCAACAAAGCCGCGGGAGGTGGCCGTCGTTATTTCCACGCCCCCAACGGGTGGGGTGTGCCGGTGCTGTTCATGGTGTCGATGAGCCTTGTCGGCCTCAGTTTCTATCCCGCATGGCTCATTGTTCTCGCGCTGCTGGTTCAGAAGTTCAAGTCCGACCGCTACGAGGCGCTCATCATGACGCTTATCTTGCTCGGCGGCTACGGGCTGCGCGAACAGCCAACCACCATCGCGTGCGTGCTGATATATGCGGTGGCGTTGCCTTTGGTTTTTCTGCTGCGCAAAGACGCGATTACGCGCAGACTGCTGACAATATGGATGATTTACGCCGCCGGATGTCTCGTATTCGCCTTTTTGAGCTACGAATCGCTCAAAGGGCAGATGCTGACACTGATGCGGTATCTCTCGTTTGTGTTCCTCTTCATCCCGCTGGGGATGTTTGCCGGGCGCGAGTTCAAGTTTGACGACTTCTTCAACCGCCTCTATCCATACGTCATGATCTTCATGGTCTACTATTGGATTGACGGCATCATTCTTTGCGGGCCGGTGATGATGCCCCACGCACAGCCTTTCGTGGGCATCCACAAGTTTTACAGCCTCTACGTCATTCCGTTTGGAGGATTCATCGCCCGCGTCTACCCACCGGGATTCTATCTCGCACTCATGCTCATCTATCCCCTGACGCGGACATATAAGTTGCGCTTAGCCGAATGGGTGTTGGTGCTGGGGGCCCTGGCCATCTGTCGCACATTCGCACTGATCACGGCTGTGATTATCGGGTTCATCATCTGCCAGAAAGGCTTCGG
>CAYTBH010000063.1:0-13864 GCA_964435935.1 uncultured Alistipes sp. | reverse complement strand
GACTCGTTTTATAACCGTCATGGGAAGCGGTGGATTGGCTGCGGGATGGCGGTGGGGATGCTCGCGGTGCTGTGGCCGGTTTATCTGGTTGTTGCGGCCGCGGTAGCGGTTGACGATGGCTTCCCGGTGTTCTACCGTCCTCAAAGAGGGGGCTACCGAAACAAGCCATTCAGGATTTTCAAGTTCCGCACGATGGTGAAGAATGCCGACAAGATCGGTGGAGGCACAACGGCTCTCAATGACCCTCGAATCACCCGGGTGGGCAATTTTCTCCGCAAAACCAAAATGGACGAGATTCCGCAGTTGTTCAACATCATCGGGGGCTCGATGAGCTTCATCGGGCCGCGCCCTGAATTGCTCAGGTATGTCGAGCAATACAAGGGTGACGAAATGCTGATATTCGAGGTGCGCCCTGGCATTACGGATTATAGCTCGGTAGAGTTTATCAACCTCGATGAAATCGTGGGCGGGGCGGAGAACGCCGACGAGATGTATGAACGCCATGTGTTGAAAAAGAAAAACCAGCTCCGGGTAAAATATGCGCGGGAGGTTTCGTTAGCGACCGACTGCAAACTATTTTTCAACACTGTGGGAAGCGTGTTCAAGAAAGCCGCGGAATTTATTTTCCTTAATAAGCACAAATGAAACCCATGGAGTACGTTACTCTAAAAAACTCGGATCTTACTGTTTCACGCCTTTGCATGGGCGGTTGCCCAATGGGCGGCTACGGGTGGGGCGATGTCCAGGAACGGGAGCTCATTGACGCCATACACACGGCGTTGGACCACGGAATCAACTTTTTCGACACGGCTGACACATACGGTCTGGGGCAGTCTGAAATCACGCTCGCCAAGGGCCTCGGATCGCGCCGGCAAGATGTGGTCATTGAGTCGAAGTTCGGCGTGCGTTTTGGCAAAGACGGAACTGCTTACGATAACTCTCCAGCCTATATACAGGAAGCCCTTGAGGGTACGCTTCGCCGTCTTAACACCGACTATGTCGATATCTATGTGATTCACTATCGCGATGGCAAAACCCCTATGCCCGTAATCGTCGACAAGCTTGAATCGCTTCGAAAAGAGGGGAAGATAAGATATTTCGGCCTTTCGAATATTGAGTCGGAGGGTTTGGCAGAGCTCGTCCCCTTCAAAGGAAAATTTGTGTGCTGCCAGGATGAATATTCGTTGGCTTGCCGCAGCCACGAGTCGGCTTTGCTTAATGTTGAAAAGGAAATCGGAGTCAACCCTCTTACATGGGGTAGCCTTGGGCAGGGAATCCTGACGGGCAAGTATGACCAATCGTGCGCCTTTGACAAGAACGACCGCAGGAGCCGCGACATTTATGTAAACTTCCACGGTGCCAAGTTGTTGAAAAATCTTGAAATTGTGGAGGCAATGAGGCCGATAGCGGCAAACCATGGTGTCTCGATTGCCGCGGTCGCTATCCGGTTCATTATGGACCACCTTAATGATTCCGTGGTGCTTGTCGGCGCGAAACGGCCTTCCCAAATATTGGGAAATCTGGAAAGTGTGGGTTGGCACCTTTCTGAGGAAGAACTTGAAATCCTTAACAAGATTTCATTATAGAGTATCCCATGAGGCGATATTTATCTGAACTTCTTTTAGTTCAGATAGTTGCCACATATTTGGTCGTGCTTGGTCATTCCTATCCATTCACTATTGAGGTGCCTGGATGGTTGACCCGGGCCCAAGTGTTTCTTTACACGTTTCACATGCCGCTATTCGTTTGGATCAGCGGCTACCTGCTGGTTTACACTCGCCAAGTCGAGAAAGCGGCGTACTCCACTTTTGCCAAGAAGAGGTTTCTCAAGCTGCTGATTCCGTATTTCGCATTATCCATCATCGCGTTAGTACCCAAATACGCCCTACAACCCTACCTCAACGATTCGCTGTCGCTTGATGGTCGTTCGATTTTGCAGACGTTTTTCGCTCCGAGGCTCAACGTCTGGGGCCATTTTTGGTTCCTTCCCATGATTTTCATACAAGGAGCCGTTTGTTTTGTGGCCGACAGAGCTTTCATAAGGCTTGGAATCAGAAAGATTGGTTGGTGGTTCAGCTTTGCGATAACTTTTATTCTGTATGTGGCATATTATGGCGAAAATCTCACTTATTGGCTCTCCGTTAGCGATCTGGTCAAATTCAGCTGGGTCTTCGCCTTGGGATGCTTATGCGGCTGTTATGGTGTTATCGACCAGATGAATCGGCACCGGTCCGCATTTCTGACACTGGGAGCGTTTGCCGTTGCCGTTCTATTATTTGAGTCGACTACACCTCTCGCTATTGCGGCTGTCAAGTCAGGACTGATTGCAGTGACGATGATATATACTCTTGTAGCATTGTGTGTTACCCTTGCCAAGAAAATCAACATTGCCAAGGACGCGCTCTATGCCCAGACTTTCACGATTTTCCTATTATCATGGCCATGCCAGGCAGTAGCCAATGTACTGATTGAACGGATACTTATGTGCCCCTACTACATTGTGATGCCGGTCCAGTTCTGTGCGGGTATTGCCGGGCCGATGATATTGACATACTTAATCTCGAAGATTGAAACAAAATATGAAATTCACTGGATTTCATTTCTCTTAGGCAAGTAATGATATGAGTAAGCATTCAAGCGAGCAACTCGCATGGCTCATAAGACGCCACGGCATTGAGATGACACATCTTTCCGGCGGTTCCCATCTGGGCGCCATAATGTCTGTCGCAGACATTATGGCCGTGTTATACGCCGATGTCCTTAGATATGACCCCGCCAATCCCTCGTGGGACGGACGCGACCGCTTCATCCTAAGCAAGGGCCACGCCGGGGCGAGCGTGTATGCCGCCCTCGCTGAGTCAGGATTCTTCCCGACCGAGGAATTAAAAACGCATTATCAGAATGGCAGCAGGCTTTCGGGCCATGTTTCGCACCATCTTCCCGGTGTTGATTTTTCAACAGGCTCCCTCGGCCACGGGCTCGGTGTGGCATCCGGGATGGCCTACGCGCTTAAGAAAGATGGAAAACCCAACCGCGTGTTCGTGGTTCTTGGTGATGGCGAGTGCGACGAAGGCTCTGTCTGGGAAGCGGCTTTGTTTGCCAATCATTTCCGGCTCAACAACCTCATTGCCATTGTCGACCATAATCACATGCAGAGCCTCGACTTCAATGAAAACACTCTCGAAATCGAGAACTTTGGCGACAAATGGCGCTCTTTTGGATGGAACGTCATTGAAATTGACGGCAACAACCATGCCAGCCTCCGGGACGCTTTGGCACAGGCAACTGCCGAAGGGGAAGAGCATAAGCCCACAGTTATAATCGCCAACACCATTAAGGGCAAAGGTGTAAGTTTCATGCAGAACGACATCCTTTGGCATTACCGGTTTCCCCACGATGGATGGGAATATGACATGGCGGTGGTTGAAATGCACCAATCTAAACCCGGCGGGATAGAGGACCCATACACCCCTCAGGGAATAGCAAACCCCCAGCAGCCCACCGAGGCTGACGACATATATCGCGACCACACATGCTCGCATACCTGGAACACTTCCTATCCCGAAAAGATGAGAAGGGTTGAAGCCACACCGGGCTCTGCAGAACGCGAACATTTAATTTGATGTGACATTACTGATATGAGAGATACTTTCGTACGGACCCTGGTTGGCCTGGCTAAGGAAAACAAAAACATTGAGCTGGTCACTGGCGACCTTGGCTTCGGTGTGCTGAAGCCGTTTTGGGAGCAGTGTCCCGATCAATTCACTAATGCAGGAATCGCGGAGCAGAACATGACTTCGCTCGCTGCCGGAATGGCGCTTAACGGGAAAATCGTATTCACCTATTCCATAGGGAATTTCCCGACACTCCGTTGCCTTGAACAGATAAGGAATGACTGCGCTTATCATGATGCCAATGTTAAAGTTGTTTGTGTAGGTGGAGGCTTTGTCTATGGCTCTCTCGGCATGAGCCACCATGCGACGGAAGATATCGCCATTTTGCGCGCTCTCCCAAATGTTGCCGTGCTATGCCCCGCCGATCTTGTTGAGGCCGAAGCCGCGACAAAAGCCATTGTCGACTATCCAGGCACTGTTTATCTGCGTCTGGGCCGGGGCGGCGAGAAAAAAATCCATGAATCACTCCCGAACTTCAAAATAGGGAAGGCAATCAAAGTGCAGGATGGCCAAAAAGTCGCGATATTCTCAACCGGGGCCATATTTGAAGAGGTAACCGAAGCAAATGAGATTCTCAGTCAACAAGGCATAACACCGGCTATTTACACCTTCCCCACTGTCAAACCCATTGATAGGGCTGTTATTGAGGAGTGTGCGAAAAAGTTTGATTTAATTGTGACATGCGAAGAGCACAACGTTGTCGGAGGATTTGGAAGTGCCGTCGCAGAGGTGATGTGCGAGGTGCCCGGTAAGGCAAAACTCGTCAAGGTGGGGTTGAACGACTGTTACTCTACCAAGGTTGGCAGTCAGAAATATTTGCGGGCCCAATACGGAATTTCAGCCCGCGACATAGCTGAAACCATTATCCAGGCCATTGATCGATGAAAAGCATTCTTGTTACGTCGACAGATTTGATGATGATCCAGTTTCTGGTACCACACGTCATCAACCTGTCGCAAAATGGCTATAATGTTGAATTGGCTTGCTCAAATGTCGGCGGACGGCTTGACGAGGTGCGTCAAGTGCTTCGGCCCTATACATCCGCCATACATGAAGTGAGATTGAGGCGTAGTCCCCTGTCAACCACAAATATTCTGGGGTACAAGGATATGGTTAAGATTATGTCGGGCAACTCCTATGATATAATCTGGACCAACGAACCAGTAATGGGAGTTGTGACACGTTTGGCGGCTCGCAATATCCGGCGTAACGGAGCGAAAGTTCTCTATATGGCCCATGGATTCCACTTCTTTAATGGTGCGCCGAAATTGAATTGGATGGTGTATTATCCAATTGAGAAATATGCCGCCAATCTTGCCGATGTCATCTGCACAGTGAATGAGGAGGACTTCGCGCGAGCCAAAACCTTTAATGTGCCGAGGGTTGAGTATATCCATGGCATAGGTATTAACACCGACCGTCTTTCTTCAAAGGAAAACCGAAAGGATATCCGTGGCGAATTAGGCTTGGACCCCTCAGACTTCATTGTCCTTTCTGTTGGTGAGCTTAATCGGAATAAGAATCACCGCACCATAATTAAGGCACTTGGCCGTTTGAAGAATCCTGGCATTCATTATGTTATATGCGGCAAAGGCACCGAGGAGGATAATCTCAAGTCTCTCGCTCAGAAGGAAGGGATATCTCAAAATGTGCATTTCCTCGGATATCGCCGCGACGTGGTGGATATCTGCTGCTGTGCCAATGTCTATGCCATGCCCTCTTTTAGAGAAGGCCTCCCTGTGTCGTCGCTTGAAGCGATGTATTGCGGACTGCCGCTCATCACATCAAAAACAAGGGGATTGGTGGATGTCAACAAAGATGGCATCAACGGCTTCACATGCGAGTGTTCCGACTACAATGACTTCGCCGAGAAAATACAGCGTCTTTTCACCGAATCTTCCCTAAGGGAGGAATTCGGGAGAAAAAACATGAAGGATGTTTTGCCATTCACAATTGAGAACACAAAAAGAGAAGTGCTATCCCTATTGGAGAGTCTCTGACGGATTCGGTATGGATAAAACCCAACCGCCGTGCCCCTACACACAGGATGCTTTATTTGACTGATACATGGAACGGATACTGCTATGTAAACCAAAAATGTGCGGGCGCGAGCTGGAGTACATCCGAGCTGCCCTTGCCGAAGATTGGGCCGTGCCGCTTGGCCCTGATTGCGACGCTTTTGAGCACGAACTTGAAAAATTCCTCGGAACCGATCGCAAAGTCGCCGCGCTTGTGTCCGGCACTGCGGCAATTCACCTCGCGCTCATAGCGTGCGGCGTGAAAGCGGGCGACGAGGTTATAGTCCAGTCGTTCACTTTCTGCGCTTCCACAAACCCGGTGGCCTATCTCGGCGCAACCCCCGTTTTTGTCGATTCTGAAGCAGAATCGTGGAACATGGATCCGCAACTGCTTGACGAGGCTATATGTGATCGCATTTCCAAAACCGGCAAGAAGCCCAAGGCCATCATCCCCGTGGCGCTCTACGGTATGCCGTATGACATTGCCCGAATAAGCCAAGTGGCATCGAAATATGACATCCCGATTATTGAAGATGCGGCCGAAGGCTTTGGCTCGCGTTTCAATGGCCAAGTGCTTGGCACATTTGGGCGCTATGGCGTGCTGTCGTTCAACGGCAACAAGATGATCACCACCTCGGGCGGCGGCGCGCTGATATGCCCTGACACAGAGGCCCGGCGTCAGATAATGTGGTATGCCACACAGGCGAGAGAGAGTTATCCCTATTATCAGCATGAAGTTGTAGGGTACAACTATCGTCTTTCCAATATATCAGCATGCATCGGCAGAGCTCAAATGACGGTACTCGACGAGCACATCGCGCACCACAGGCACGCGCAGGAGCTCTACTGCTCGCTGCTCGAGGGAGTGCGGGGGATCACGATGCACACCAACCCGTGGCCCGAGGCCGACTCCAACTTCTGGCTCTGCACCGCCACCCTCGACCCCGCGCTGAAAATCAAGGGGCAGGAGGACGCCTACAAGGCCGTCGTCACCGGGGCCGTCGGCGGGGCCGCCGGCGTCACGCACGCCGCCTCGACCGCCGTGACCGACTGCCAGCCCAACGACAACGTGGAGGCCCTGCGCATCTGCCTCGACAGGGCCGGCATCGAGGCCCGCCCCCTATGGAAGCCGATGCACAAACAGCCGGTCTATAAAAATGCCCCCGCCTACGTCAACGGCGTCAGCGAGGAGCTCTTCAAGGTGGGCATCTGCCTCCCCGCCGGCCCCTGGGTCACCGACGACCACATCCGCTACATTGTCGACACCATCAAGGACTCGATCGAGTAACGACTTAGCCCCTTGACTGAAAAGCCATACCATGGCTATTCGACTTTATGACTACCAACGCGAGATGAAGGAGTCCGTCCTGGAGGCCTTCGGCTCGCATGACTCAGTGATGTGCCAGATGCCGACAGGCACTGGAAAGACGCATGTGCTTGCATCGGTGGTCAGCGCGTTCGCCGCGGGGAAGACGGTTTGGGTAATCGCCCACCGCAAGGAATTGACCGGGCAGATTCAACGCACCTGGGAAGCTTTCTATCAAAGGAAGGCTAACGCGCCCATGGTCAGGGTGATGTCGATACAATGGTTAGCGCGTAACTGGGATAAAGTCGCGGCTGAAAGCCCCGCGATGATCGTTATCGACGAAGCCCACCACGCGCTGGCGGCAACTTATCGCGAATTGTTCGCTCGGTTCCCCTTCGCGAAAAAACTCGGAATGACCGCTACTCCATATCGATTGAGTGGCGAAGGTTTCACTGACCTATTCGACATACTTCTGCAGTCGAAGAGCATCCCGGAATTTATCACGATGAAGCGGCTTTCGCTGTTCGACTACTACGCCGTACCCCAAAACAGCAAAATACGCCGGCAAATCGCCTTGCTGAAAAAGCGCGGCGCGGATGGCGATTACCAAACAAAGGAATTGGAGCTTTCGCTTAACACCCCGCCGAACATCGAATATCTCTACAATTCCCTGACGCGCTATGCCAAGGGGCGAAAGGGCATTGTTTACGCCATCAATATCAACCACGCCCGCGCCATAGCCGACTACTACGCAAGCCGGGGGCTGAGATGTCGCGCAATCGACTGCCAGACACCTCAGAAGCAACGCGACGAGCTGGTCGCAGCCTTTCGCAATGGCGAGATTGACGTGATGGTCAATGTCGACATTTTCTCGGAAGGCTTCGACTGCCCTGAGGTAGAATTCATCCAACTCGCCCGCCCTACCCTCTCGCTCGCCGTGTATCTTCAGCAGGTTGGCAGGGGCCTTAGAAAAGCCAAAGGTAAGAAATACTGCGTCATTCTTGACAACGTCGGTTTGTGCCGCACGTTTGGCACCCCAATTCGCAAATGGAAATGGGGAAAAATGTTCCGCGGGACGACAAAGAACATCCACATCGACATAGGCGACAGCCGTGAACTGGCGAAGCAACCCGCCTATCCTGGCAAACTTGCCGACGAGCCTATGGAGAAAATGATAGGCCACGGCGACATGTCAACCGCCATACAGCACCAGGAGCTGCTGCGATATTATCGCGGGAGCAACCTTGTAGGCATCATTCTTGATGGAAACGAGATAGCCAGAAAGCCGGTGCTCAACGTAATAGCGCACAAGCAGAGAGCCGCCGCAGTGCGTCTGAAAGACCAATCCGTGACATTGATTTTCTCCACGGGCTATGAAATAGGGGTTGACCGCGAATGCACTGACTTTGAGATTCTCGACAATAACATTCTGAAAATCGTCACCCCCCAGAAAGTCTATTTCCTTGACCTCATAACGAAAATGGAGTTCAGCAATCGACCATTAGTCGAAAGCTACGGCCCCATGGAGTTTATCGGAGACGGCAAAAAAACGTGGAGAAGAATCTATGGCTGTGGCTGCGACTACGACGAAAGCAATATCAGAAAATCGAGTTGGAACGGCTACTATTTCAAAACCTACGGAATATGCCCTATAGCCACCGACGCGTTTATCCCGAATGCCAAACTTGGCGACATCAGGGGATTGAGCTACTCCGATGTGGTTTTGTTCCAAAGCGATCTTAAGGAGTATTATCTGGTGAAAGAATTGCCGAATCGCAGCATAATACTCGTAAACTCCGACCTTGCCTATATTCTCGTGAGGCCAGACCTCAGCCACAAACATCTGTTTACCGCCAACTCATACGCCAGCTCAAAACAAGAGTTGGAACAATGGATGGCAAAACTGACCAAGCGCGACTAAAATCTACCCAACGACTTCTATCGGCAGCGGGGCGCCCATCACCGGGTAGCTCCGCTGATGTTTTATTCAACGAATCAAAAAACCTTTGATAGTCTTTACCTCTTGTAAGCGTGACTGCTATCGGTCATCCCTACAGGCATAAAAAAAATTGATTGTCTCCCGACAACCAATCTTAGTTAACCTTAAATCTAATACCATGAAAAACACGTTGCAAAGGTAAGCGTTTTTCAGAAGTCCGCCAAACGTTTTGCAAAGAAAAGCACAACAATTTAACACTATTTTGCATTTATTGCCGCAAAATCGCCCATTTATCGGCCAAAGTGCTACCGCGGTCTCATTTTCGGTTGCATTTTGCCATCGCAAAAAAGCCGGGCACCATATTCAAGTATGGTGCCCGGTTAACAATATTTCAGATTAGGAATAAAACTCCTAATTTTTAGCTATTTATGACTCAGCGAGCCGAAGCGGAATAGTTGGGAGCCTCGGAAGTAATCGCCACATCGTGGGGATGGCTCTCGTTCACGCCGGCGTTGGTAATGCGAGTGAAGCGAGCCTTGTGGAGAGCGTCAATATCGGGAGCGCCGCAGTAGCCCATACCGGCACGCAGACCGCCGAGCATCTGATAAACAACCTCGTAGAGCGAGCCTTTGTATGGAACGCGGGCCGCGATGCCTTCCGGCACAAGCTTCTTGGTGTCTGTTTCGTTGCCCTGGAAGTAGCGGTCTTTCGAACCCTTCTCCATAGCTTCGAGCGAGCCCATGCCGCGGTAGGACTTATATTTACGTCCGTTATATATAATGGTGTCGCCGGGCGACTCCTCAACTCCGGCCAGCATTCCGCCGAGCATGACGCTGTAGCCACCAGCGGCGAGTGCCTTGACAATGTCGCCGCTATAGCGGATGCCGCCATCTGCAATCAGAGGCACTCCCGTGCCTTCGAGGGCCTTAGCCACATCATATACAGCCGAGAGTTGCGGCACGCCTACGCCGGCGATGATGCGGGTGGTGCAGATAGAGCCGGGACCAATGCCGACCTTTACGCCATCGGCGCCGTTTTCAACAAGGAACTTGGCAGCCTCGCCAGTAGCGATGTTGCCAACGACAACATCAATCTCGGGATACTTTTCCTTGATGGCGCGGAGAGTGCCAATAACACCCTTGGAATGGCCGTGGGCCGTGTCGATCACAATCGCGTCGACCCCGGCGGCAACAAGCGCGTCAACTCGCTGCATGGAGTCGGCAGTGACACCAACCCCGGCGGCTACGCGCAAGCGGCCAAGCTTGTCCTTGCACGCGTTGGGTTTATCCTTTGCTTTGGTGATATCTTTATATGTCACAAGCCCCACGAGGCGCCCTTCCTGGTCGACAACCGGGAGCTTTTCAATTTTATGTTGCTGGAGAATCTGGGCCGCCTCCTCGAGATTGGTCGACTGCGACGTTGTCACGAGGTTTTCAGAGGTCATAACCTCTTCAACGGGGCGGTTGAGGTCGCGTTCAAAGCGCAGGTCGCGGTTTGTGACAATACCTTTGAGCATCTGGTTTTCGTCGACCACGGGGATGCCGCCGATATGGTATTCCTCCATCATCTTCAATGCATCGTTGACAGTCGCGCCGAGGCGAATGGTGACGGGGTCGTAAATCATGCCGTTTTCGGCACGTTTCACCGCGTGCACCTGACGCGCCTGCTCCTCAATGGGCATATTTTTGTGAATCACGCCGATGCCCCCTTCGCGGGCGATGGCAATGGCGAGTTTCGCCTCGGTCACGGTATCCATGGCCGCGGAAACAAGCGGAACGTTGAGATCGATGTTGCGTGAGAACTTGGTCTTTAAAACGACCTGGCGGGGAAGCACCTCGGAATAAGCGGGAATCAGAAGGACGTCGTCGAACGTAAGACCGTCCATAGCCACTCTGTCAGCAATAAAATCAGACATACTATACAGAAAATTTTATTGCACGCAAAGTTACGCTTTTTTCGCAATTAACGCAAATAATTCGTAACGTCGCGGAGAATTTTTTTGCATAAAAATACACCGCCGCGAACCCTCGAGGGGATTCGTGGCGGCGTTTTTTGCAATTTGCCGAGGGTTGATGCCCGCGTCTCGCGTCAGATACGGAAGGCGGCTTTCACGGCATCGACATAGTCGAGTTTTTCCCAAGTGAAAAGCTCTACGGTCAACTCCCGGTCGCCATCGTAGCGCGAATGGAATTTTTTGGTAACCACGCGGGGAGTGCGACCGATGTGGCCGTAGGTAGCGGTCTCGAGATAAATCGGCGCACGGAGTTTCAGGCGCTTCTCGATCGAGGCTGGACGCATATCGAATAACCCCTTGACAATCGACGAAATCTCGGCATCAGTCATGTCGACTTTTGCCGTTCCGCGGGTGTTGACATAAAGGCTCACCGGCTCGGCCACGCCAATGGCGTAGGCTACCTGCACGAGCGCCTCGCGACACACGCCGGCAGCAACGAGGTTCTTGGCAATGTGGCGGGCGGCGTAGGCGGCCGAGCGGTCGACCTTCGAAGGGTCCTTGCCCGAGAAGGCGCCGCCGCCGTGAGCGCCGCGGCCTCCGTATGTGTCAACGATTATTTTGCGCCCTGTGAGGCCCGTGTCGCCGTGAGGTCCACCGATGACAAACTTGCCGGTCGGGTTAACGTGAAGCACGATTTTGTCGTCGAACATAGCGCGCAGATTCTCTGGAACGGCGGCAATCACGCGGGGCAGGAGCACCTTTTCTACGTCGCGGCGAATGATGGCGAGCATCTCCTCGTCGGCCTGTTCCTGAGTGCGGTTCTGGTCGGGTTTGATGAAATCGTCGTGCTGTGTGGAGACAACGATGGTGTGTACGCGCACCGGCTGGTTGTTTTCGTCATATTCAACGGTAACCTGGCTCTTTGAATCTGGGCGCAGATAGGTCTTGCGCTCGCCATCAGGAGTGATATAGGTCATCTCGTTCCCCTCGCGGCGAATCTTGGAGAGCTCTTTGAGAATGGCGTGGCTCAAGCCGACGGTAAGGGGGATGAACTCAGGGGTTTCGTCGACAGCGTAACCAAACATCATGCCCTGGTCGCCGGCACCCTGCTCCTCCTCGACCTTGCGCTCAACGCCGCGGTTAATGTCGGGGCTCTGCTCGTGGACGGCTGAGAGCACTCCGCACGACTCGCCGTCGAATTTCAGCGAGGAGTGGTTATAGCCAATTTCGTTAATCACGCGGCGGGCCGTGTCGGCGAGGTCGACGTACGCCTCCGACTTGACTTCGCCGGCAATCACCACCTGGCCGGTGGTAACGAGGGTTTCACAAGCCACCTTCGACGCCGGGTCGTAGGCGAGCATCTCGTCGAGCACGGCATCTGAAATCTGGTCGGCAACCTTGTCGGGATGGCCCTCGGAAACCGATTCTGAAGTAAAAAAATAATTCATGGAGCTTTTTAGCATTTTTTAAAGTGGTTGCAAGCAATCAAATTTATCCACAAGAACCCGCCTTTGTGGGGCGGGTTCCGGAATGAGGTACCAAGCGGAATCGAACCGCTGTAGACGGTTTTGCAGACCGTTACCTAACCACTCGGCCATGGTACCGAATAAACACACGTCACGCAAACCCGCTCTTGGCCGATTTGCGGATGCAAAGTTAGCGGTTTCTTTTGAAACTCCCAAATTTTTACGATAATTTCCTGAAAATATTTTCAGCCAGCCTAAGTTATTTACAAGGCAAGGTTATTTAACAACTCGGTGGCGCATTATTGCGGGAATTTGGGTAACTTTGGGGAGCTTTTTCCCATCGAGGCGGGCCCCACCCCGCCAAGCCTCACACTATTGTATATTATGGCAGAATTTGTGCACTTGCACGTCCACTCGCAATATTCGGTGCTCGACGGACAGGCATCCATTCAAGCCCTGGTCGATAAGGCCATGGCCGACGGAATGCCCGGGCTCGCCATCACCGACCACGGCAACATGTTCGGAATCAAGGAATTCTTCAACTATGTCGCTAAAAAAAACGGTAAAACCAAAGGCGCTATCAAGGAGGCCGAGCAGGCCGCGGCCGCGGCCGCCACGGAGGAAGAACGAGCCGAGAAGCTCGCCGAAGCCGAGAAACTGCGCAAGAAAATCTTCAAGCCCATTCTCGGCTGCGAGGTCTATGTCGCTAACGACGACCTCCACACCCACACCGATAACAAGGACACCGGGCGGCACCTCATTCTGCTCGCCAAAAACAACACGGGCTACCACAATCTGGTAAAAATCGTTTCAAAAGCCTGGACCGAAGGTTTTTACAGCCATCCGCGAACCGACAAGCACGAAATCGAGAAGCACCGCGAGGGGCTCATCGTATGTTCGGCCTGCCTCGGCGGCGAAGTCCCCAGGCTGATCACGGCCGGCGATATCGAGGAGGCCGAAAAACGCGTGAAATGGTGGCACGACCTTTTTGGCGACGATTACTATCTTGAACTCCAGCGCCATAAAGCCACCGTGCCGCGCGCCAATCACGAAACATTCGAGATGCAGCAAAACGTGAACCGCGAATTGCTGCGCATCGCCAAGGAGCAGGGCATCAAAGTGATCTGCACCAACGACGTTCACTTCGTCAACGAGGACGACGCCGAAGCCCACGAGCGCCTGATCTGCATTTCCACAGGCCGCAAGATTGCCGACGAGAACCGAATGCTCTACAGCAAACAGGAGTGGATGAAAACCACCGACGAGATGGCGCGGCTTTTCAGCGACGTGCCCGAATCGCTGGCCAACACCCTGGAAATATGCGACAAGGTCGAATTCTACGACATCGACCACGCACCGATCATGCCCTTCTTCGCCATCCCCGAAGAGTTTGGCACCGAGGAGGAGTATCGCCAGCGCATAACTGAAAAAGAGCTATTCGACGAGTTCACCTGCGACGAAAACGGCAACGTGGTCATGAGCCAGGAGGAGGCCGAAAAGAAAATCA
>CAYTBH010000062.1:0-13966 GCA_964435935.1 uncultured Alistipes sp. | reverse complement strand
AGGGTACAACGGTTTTCGAGACCGTCCCGATCGACCGCTCCGGCATCTTTCCATTGGTCGACACAGCCCTTGGGATGGTGGGCTGCTGAAAAGGGTTGGCAAAAAGCGCCTCACGGCGCTATTTTGTTTTGCTTCGGTCCGTATGTAAGGCCGAAAGCTTAGTTGTTCAGTCAAATCAATTCCGCCGTGGGAGCTTTCGAATGAAAGCGGATTCCCGCGAACGGGCTTGATGGTTGCCGCCTCACGGCGGGAAGTTGTCCTAAATGCGCTGCAAAGGTAAGGCTTTTCTCGGGATTATAAAAACTTTTGGGGAAATTTTTGCAGTTTGTCACCGAATCTCCTGAAATTTTCCCGCTTGCGAGGTCAATTCCCGCCGGAAACGCAGGGGCCGTGCGTCCCGGATGCGGGGCGGGGCTATGAATGGGGGCTCGGGGCGGTTTTGGCAGAATAGTGGGGCAAATGTGTTGTATGTGGGGGATTTTCGCTAAATTTGTGGCTAAAATAGAAATAAAATATGGAAAAAATCATACTTACGGGCGACCGCCCCACGGGGCGCCTCCATGTCGGCCACTACGTTGGCTCGCTTCGCCGCCGAGTGCAGCTTCAGAATTCCGGCGAGTTCGACAAGATTTTCGTGATGATAGCCGACGCTCAGGCACTCACCGACAACGCCGACAATCCTGAGAAAGTGCGCCAAAATGTGATCGAGGTGGCCCTCGACTATCTTTCGGCGGGCATCGACCCGGAGAAAACCACCATTTTCGTGCAGACCGGGGTGCCCGAGCTCACCGAGCTGGCATTCTACTATATGAACCTCGTGAGCGTGAGCCGCGTCCAGCGCAACCCCACGGTGAAGACCGAAATCAAGATGCGCGGCTTCGAGTCGAGCATCCCCATGGGTTTCTTCGCCTACCCTGTGAGCCAGGCTTCGGACATCACGGCATTCAACGCCACCACTGTGCCCGCCGGCGAGGACCAGGCACCGATGATCGAGCTTACGCGCGAAATCGTGAACCGCTTCAACAACATCTATGGGCCGACGCTTGTGGAGCCCGAAATACTCCTGCCCGACAACGCGGCTTGCATGCGCCTGCCTGGAACCGACGGAAAAGCGAAGATGAGCAAGTCGCTGGGCAACTGCATCTACCTTTCGGACACGCCCAAAGAGGTCGCCAAGAAGGTGAAGGGGATGTACACCGACCCGGAACACCTCACAATCGACTCGCCGGGGCACCTGGAGGGGAACTGCCCGTTTATCTATCTCGACGCGTTCTCGACCGACGAGCAGGTGGCGCGGCTGCTGCCCGACTACAAGACCCTGCAAGAGCTGAAAGACCACTACTGCCGCGGCGGAGTGGGCGACGGCACGGTCAAGAAACTCCTCATCGGAGTGCTTGAAGAGGAGCTGGCCCCCATCCGCGAGCGCCGCAAGCAGTGGGAGCAGGATATTCCCGCCGTTTACGAAATATTGCGCAAGGGCACCGAAAAGGCCCGCGCCGAAGCCGCCCGCACCCTTGAGCGAGTTCGCGAAGCGATGAAAATCAACTATTTCTCAGACGAAAAGTTGATTGCCGAGCAGGCGCGCAAGTTCGCACAGAAATAACCACCAAGAGCCAACTTCCAACACACCCCATGCTCAGAAAAATCCTGGCCACAATCGTTGTCGCGGGTGCCTCATGGCTGCCGGCACTCGGAGCCGACGGCCTTGCCGCGGAGCCGGCCCCACTGCGGCCTGTCAACTCGGCCTACATGCTGTCGGCTGGCTCGGCGCACGTTGCCGACACATATCTCACACCGTTGAAATACGAGGGGTGGAATGCCGCATTCCGCTACGAGCGCTTGCAAGCCATGAAATTCAGCCCCGACAACTGGCGGCAGCAACTGCGCATCGGCGTGGAAGTCAATTCGGGCGAAAACCCGGCCCGGAATGCCAGGATGTACTACCTCAACCTGGCCGCGTCGTGGGGCATGATCCATGTGTGGAAACTGCCGTGCGGAGTCCAACTCGGGCTTGGTGGCAGTTCGGGGGTAGACCTCGGGGGGCTCTACAACACGCGCAACGGCAACAATCCCGCCGACGCCAAGGCCGACTGGACGGTGAACTTCACCGGCACAGCCGCATGGCGCTTCACGATGGACCACTTGCCCGTGACGCTGCGGTGGCAGTCGACGCTGCCCGTGACCGGGATTTTCTTTTCGCCGGAATATGACGAGCTTTACTACGAAATGTACCTCGGCAACCACTCCGGGCTGGTGCACGGAGCTTGGTGGGGCAACTTTTTCCGATGGCAGAACCTGGTTACCGCCGACATAGGGCTCGGGTCGTGGGACATCCGCGTGGGGTTTGAATCGTCGGTTCTGTCGACCAAAGCAAGCGACATCGTCACCCGCTGCTACAATTTTTCGTTCGTGCTGGGTGTGAGCGGCAACTGGTTCTCCATCAATCCCCGCAAGGGGGTGCCCTCGCCCGAAACCAGAATAATCTACGCCCTCTATTAAGCTATGCGACACTGTCTGAAACATCTCATGCCCGCGATTGCCGCATTGCTATGGCTTGCGGGCTGCCACGAAATCGAGGGTTACGAAAACAACCCGCGGGGCAACTTCGAGCAACTTTGGAGCATCATCGACGAGCACTACTGTTTCTTCGAGCAGAAAGACATCGACTGGGACGAGGTTCACGCCCGCTATGCGCCGCAGGTGGCCGACAAGATGACGCGCGAGGAGCTGTTTCGCGTGTGCGCCCAGATGCTCGACGAGCTGCGCGACGGCCACACCAACCTCTCGGCCCCTTTTGAGACCTCCTACTACAAAAAATGGTGGAGCGACTATCCTCAGAACTACGACGGACGCCTGGTGGAGCAGTACTATTTCAATTTCAACTACCGCACCCTCGGGGGCATAAACTACGGGATGCTGCCGCAGAACGTAGGGTATATGTACTATTCGTCGTTCTCCTATCCCGTTGGCGACAGCGCGATGGACGCCGTGCTGGCCTACTGCGCCTCGGCCGACGCCCTTATCATCGATGTGCGCGACAACGGAGGGGGCTCCCTCACCAATGTCGAGAGCATTGTGAGCCGCTTCATCACCAAGCGGACGCTCGCCGGGTCGATTTGCCATAAAACCGGGCCGGGACACAATGAGTTTTCCGAGCCCTACGACTATTATTTCGACCCGGCTCCGGCAGGGCGCGTCATGTGGAGTAAGCCGGTGGTGGTGCTTTGCAACAGGTCGACATTCTCGGCAGCCAACAACTTTGTTTCAATCATGAAATCACTCCCGGGCGTTACCATCGTGGGCTCGACTACCGGCGGAGGCTCGGGGATGCCCTTCAACTCCGAGCTGCCCAACGGCTGGGGTGTGCGCTTCTCGGCATCGCCGGTGCGCGACCCCGAGGGGCACCTCACCGAGTTCGGCGTGGAGCCCACCGAGGGGTGTGCCGTTGACCTCGACCCCGTAGAGGCACTCGCGGGCCGCGACACCATGCTTGATTTCGCCATCAAAATACTGACCCAATGAACTTTGCAAGGATATTTGCCCCAATAGCGCTGCTGATTGCCCTGATGGCGGCTTCGTGCGGAGGGAAGTCGGGCGAGGTCAAGACTGACGCGCCGGAGCTCTACCCCGACATCACGCGCCACGCCGAGCTGCTGAGCATCCGCGATCTTGGCCGCGGGGCTATGCTCGTCGACGTGGCCAACCCCTGGGACACCACTGCCCTGCTGGGCTCTTATCTGCTGCTTAGCGGCGACGAGCGCCCCGACAGCGTGCCGCCGCGCACGCGCCTTGCCGAACTGCGGGTGCCACTGGAGCGCACCGCTGTTTTCTCGGCCATACACGCCGGCGCCGTCGAAGAGCTTGGCGCGGCTGCCCGGGTGGCCGCGGTGGCCGATGCCGAATATTTCAAAGGCGCCATAGCCTCCATGGTGGCGCGAGGGAGCGTGGCCGACCTCGGTTCGTCGCTCTCCCCCTCGATGGAGAAAGTCGCGATGGTTAAACCCGACGCGTTCCTGCTGTATCCGATGCAGAACGCCGGGCACGGGGCGATTGAAAATTCGGGAGTCCCGATTGTAGAGATGGCCGACTATATGGAGTCGACCCCGCTTGGCCGCGCCGAGTGGATTCGCCTGCTGGGGCTCCTTTATGGCCGGGCTGCCGTGGCCGATTCCATCTTCGCCGGCGTTGAAGCTGACTACGAGGCGCTGGTGGCCAAGACCTCGCGGCTTGAGAACCGCCCCAAAGTGCTCACCGAGATGCTCACTTCGGGCTACTGGTTTGTTCCGGGAGGCCGAAGCTACATGGCGCGTCTCATAAAAGATGCCGGAGGCGAATATCCCTGGGAGGCCGACAAGTCGAGCGGCTCGCTTCAACTCGACTTCTCGGCGGTCTACGCCCGCGCCGCCGATGCCGATATTTGGCTGATCAAGACATTCGGCACCGACATCACCCGCGCCGATTTGCGCGAAGCCTACCCGCTCAACTCTCAGTTCAAGGCTTTTAAGCGCGGCGGGGTCTACTCTGCCGATACGAAAGTGTCGCCCCTCTACGAAGAGTTCCCCTTCCATCCCGAACGGCTCCTGAAGGAGTATGCCTCGATTTTCTCAGGCGACACTACCAACCTGCGCTATTACAAGCATATAGACTGATGCCAAGCCGTTGCCACCCCACCCGCCCCGCAGTTGCCTGCGCCACGGCGTCGCTCGCCGCGTTGGCGCTGTTTGCGGGCCTCCTTTTCCGCGGCACAATCGACATTCCCGCGGCAGAGGTGTGGCGTGCGCTTTTTGGAGGAGGGACGGCCGACACGGAGCTGATTGTGGTGCAGGTGCGCCTGCCGATGGCGCTCACGGCACTCCTTGCCGGCGCCGGGCTGTCGCTGGCGGGACTGCTGCTGCAAACCGTTTTCGACAATCCCCTCGCGGGGCCGTCGCTGCTTGGCGTGTCGACCGGGGCCTCGCTCGGTGTGGCCGTGCTGATGCTTCTCCTGGGGGGTGTGGCAGGCTCGGGAGGCTACTTCGCGGCATTGCTCGGGGGCGCGCTCCTTGGCGCGGCGTGCGTGCTGGCACTCCTGCTGCTGTTTTCCACACTGGTGCGCTCATCAGCGGTGCTACTCATCATCGGCATCCTCATCAGCTACCTGGCCTCGTCGGCCATCTCGCTGCTCAACTTCTTCTCGACCCAGGAGGGGGTCCACTCTTATGTGATCTGGGGCCTCGGCAACTTCTCGGGAATGACATTGGAGCGCGTGGCCGTTTTCTCGCCGGCGGTGCTACTCCCCGCCGCCGCGTGCTTTCTGCTTGTGAAGCCACTCAACGCGCTGCTGCTGGGCGATGTGTATGCCGCCAGCATGGGTGTCAACATCAAATCGACCCGCAACGCCCTGCTCGCGCTTTCGGGGGTGCTTACCGCAGCGGTGACCGCTTTTTGCGGTCCGATCGGTTTTCTTGGGCTTGTGGTGCCGCATGTGGCCCGCATGGCTTGCGGCACCTCCAACCACGCCGCCCTCGTGCCGGCGTCGCTGCTCTACGGTGGCGCGACCGGGCTTCTCTGCGCCTTCCTGAGTGTTTGGCTCGGGGGCAACAGCCTGATACCCGTCAATGCCATTACGCCGGTGCTGAGCGTGCCCATCATAATCTATGTGATTCTTAACCGCGACCGCCTCGCATATATGAGATGACCGACAAGCCTGCCATACTCAACCTCAGCAATCTCACCCTTGGCTACAAGGGGCGTGGCGACGTGTTCCGCGGGCTGAATGCCGAGCTGCGCCGCGGCGAGCTCGTGGCGCTCCTCGGGGCCAACGGCAGCGGAAAATCGACCCTGCTGAAAGCGCTCGCGGGAAATCTGCGCCCCCTGAATGGGAGCGTGGAGGTGGGCGGCAAGCCGCTTTCCAACCTGCCGGCAATGGAGCGGGCGCGCCTCGTGAGCATCGTCACTACCGACAAGGCTGCCGTTGGCGGCCTGACGGTAGAAGAGCTCGTGGCAATGGGGCGCTATCCCCACACGGGTGCCCTTGGGCGGCACACCCCCGCCGACCGCGAAATTATCGCGGAGGCCATCGAGTCCGTGGGGCTCGGCCACCTTGCCAAGCGCCTCACCGCGAACCTCTCAGACGGCGAGCGCCAAAAAGCCATGATCGCCCGGGCGCTCGCACAGCAAACGCCGGTGATGCTTCTCGACGAACCGACGGCGTTTCTCGATGCCGCCTCGCGCATTGAAACGCTGTCGCTGCTGCGCTCGCTCGCTATCGAAAGCTCAAAGGCGGTGCTACTGTCAACCCACGACATAGCACCGGCCATGCGCCTCTCCACAAAGCTTTGGCTCGTGAAAAACGACCCCGCCACAGGCATTTCCACCCTTACCGCCGGCTCCCCCCAAAGCCTGGCCGAGAGTGGCGACGGCCTCGCCTCGCTCTTCCCCGGGCGCCCGGTGAGCTTCTCTCGGGAAACCTGCGACTTCCTCCCAATACAATAAAATAAAGCGCCGTGCCGACCATCGAAATCGACACAGCGCTATAATTTCGCGACATCAACCAACAGAGTCGCCTAATATTCAACCACCTGGCTTATTTTGATTGTTTGCTGAACAGGCGGTCGATGATAATTGAGAGGGCGCCGTCGCCGGTGACGTTGCAAGCGGTGCCGAAACTGTCCATGGCGATGTAGAGGGCTATCATCAGGGCGCAGTCGGCATCAGAAAAGCCGAGCATGGAGGTGAGCAATCCCAGGGAAGCCATGATTGCCCCGCCCGGAATGCCCGGGGCGGCGATAATGGTTATGCCGAGCATGCAAATGAAGCCGAAGAACATTGGGAAGTCAAATGGCAACCCGTTCAAAATCATCAGTGCGACGGCACACGCCACAATTTTCAGTGTCGACCCGCTCATGTGGATGGTCGCGCATAGAGGCACCGTGAAGCCGGCAACGCTCTCGCTCACACCAAGGGAAATCGTCTGTCTCAGAGTCACGGGGATGGTAGCGGCTGACGACTGGGTGCCCAACGCGGTGAAGTAGGCCGGCATCATCTTCCATAGGAGTTTGAAGGGATTTCGGCTTCCCTTTGAGAAGAACGACGCGATGGTGAACTGCACTACCAGCACAGTGATGTGGAGCACGAAAATCACAAGGATTATCTGACTGAAAGTCAAGAGAATCGTGGCAACCTTGCCCGTATATGCCATATTGAGGAAAATGCCGAAAATGTAGATGGGAAGCAGCGGAATGACCACCCCGTTGATCACCCTCGAGATGATGCTTCCGAAATCATCGAGAACGAGTTTCAGCGGGCTTTCGGGCATCCGCGAGCATCCGATACCCAGAATGAAGGAAATAATCAGCGCGCCCATAACGCTCATAAGCGCCGGCATCTCAATGGTGAAATACGGGGTGATTACAGCGCCCCCGTTAGCCTCGTCGAGAGCCTTGGCGCCCCCAGCTTTGACCATCGAGGGGAACACAGCGTCACTCACCAGGAAGGAGAATGTCCCGGCGAATATGGTGGCCACATACGCCAAAAGGGCTGTCACAAGCAGCATCTTGCCGGCATTTTTGCCGACATCGGCAATAGCGGGGGCCACGAAGCCGAAGATAATCAGCGGTATGACGAAGTTGAGGAACTGGCTGAAAATCGCGTTGAAAGTTTCAAAAACGCGTATTCCCCACAGGGGCAGAACGTGGGCTGCCCCTGTGCCGAGCAGTATTGCCACCAGGATTCTCACAAGGAGATTATCGGCCAAACGCCGAACAAGGCTTTTAGAATTTCCTTGGTTTTTCATTTCCGATTCATTGATTCATGCGAAGTTACTACACATCGGCCACATTGCAAAACATATAGCCGGCTCTCGCGGTTTAGAACGAGAATTGAGCCATCAGCCCTATGCGGCGCGCCCAGGCGGTTTCGCCGCTGAAGTCACAGCGCTGGCCGAAATCAAATTCAGCTCCGAGCTGCATGCGCGGTGTTAGGTTCCAGAACACGTTCACAGCGCCAAAGAGGCCATACTTATACTCCGACGACGCGACCTCTTTCGCTGGCAGATAGCGGGTCTGGCTCGCCTGCGCGCTCACAAAGAGGTTGGGACGGATGTTATACTGCACGCCGAGACACCACCCCACCGACGCGGGTGCATAGAGCTTCCCGGGCTGGTCGGGGTCGCTCACGAGGTCGTAGCTGCCAACCTGCAGGTCGCCGCCGAGGCTTTGATAGCCGTGGCCGTAGCACACGTTGGCGTAGGTGGTGATCATCGGGGCCGGGTGTGCTATGGAGCTGAGGAGCAGCCCCCAGCCCAATTTGTTGTAGTTTTTCTTTTCAAGGACGTCGCGGTAGGAGAGTGTGCGGAGCACTCCGGCGAGGCGCACATGCTCGCTGCGCCCCCATTGGAATTGCCCGAAGGCTGCGAAATCAGGCATCCAGGCGCTCACCTTGGCGGTCGACTTGCCGTCGGCAGCGACTGATGGCGAGGGGCTCTCGGCCGAAACGGCCACCACCCAATGCTTGCCAAACGTGGGCATGTAGCGCACGAGCACATTTGTGGGCGTAATCTTGTTGTTGGGGCCCTGGGCATCGACTGTCGGGGGCTGCGCCGCGGGGTCGGAGAAAGTAGAGTTGGCGTAACCTATTGTGAAATCGTTGACAATCGCGTAGGCCTTCTTCAGATGGAAGTCGCGGCCACCATAGCCATTGAAGTTACATTCTATGTATAACTGATAATCGCCCAGCGACTTATTGCGCCCGAGAACGCGGAAAAAGAGCGATGTTCCGGCAGGGGTGGTGCCCAGCTGGCGCTCATTGGTGGGGTCGCTGTGCATCGGAATCAAGTAGGGAGTGAAACCCGAAGCTGGAATCGCGCCTCCCCAGTCGTAGTAGCCGCGCACGCGCACACACCCGCCGATGCCCATGGCCAGCTGGGCGTCCTTGCTCATAAAGAGAAAGTAGGGGGCCGCGGGGTCCGAGAAGTGGCGGAACTGGTCGTAGTAGAACGCCGAGATGCGTTGGCGAATCGAGTCAACGTAGGCCTGGTTGGCAGGGTCGGCAGGCTTGCCGTCGATATAAACTATTTTATGCGAATCAATCAGCGAGTCGGTCTGCTGGTCGACAAGGCTGGTTTCACGCGCCTGGGAGGCGAGAGGGCACATTGCGGCAACCAGGGCTAAGAGGGTTGTTTTGCGATATTTCATTGTGATGAATTTATGGCAGCTTACTATTATATTTAATTAACACAAAGAGTCCCCCACGGGTTCACCGGGAAGGACTCTTTGCGTTATAAAGGATTCATCCGCGCCGCCGGCTTATAGCGCTTTGATGGCGCGGTCGAGCCACAGCAGGTGCTTGTTGTAGGAATCCATGATGTATTCAAACGATTCGTAGGGGGGCACGTTGATGTCTTCGTTGATACTCTCGTCAATCGGGGGCAGATAGCGCGTGCGCCATTGCTGGAAGTCGGCAAAGGCCGACTGGGCAATCTGGCCGGCTTTGGGCCGCAGGAATTCTTCGGGAAGCAGCTGAAGCTTCGGCAGAAGCACGGCCCACTTGCGCTTCACAATATCCACGAATACCGGGTCGCGCAGGAAGCGGTAGAACCACAGCGAGTTGCTCGCCACGAAAGTCTCGGCTTTCGCCGCCGAAAAGGTGCCCCAGTCGAAGTCCCAGATAGGCCCGGCACAGAGTTTGCCTCCGCGGTCCTTATAGATATATGTGCTTTTTGGGAAAATCGGTTCCCCGTTGGTGCACACCTCGTGGACGAGCCACCAGTCGGCAAACGTTTCGAGGTCGACAAATTCGCGGTACTCTCCATTGTCGGGGAATGTCGAGGTGTAGATTGTGTTTTCAAAATCGCGCAGAAAGCCGCTGATGTAGCTCAGTTGCTCAGGGGTCATGACATCGTCGTCGGGCGACTTGACCATAACGGGTAGCCGGCGGCGTGGGGTGTAGAAGGTGTTCACCTCGTCCATCATCGTGTCAAACTCAAGCAGATAGCCACCCGTGATTGTTTCGTCGGTCACATCGGAGGCATTCATCTCGGTGATGTTCACCCTGTTCTCGTCAACCCTGATTTGCTCGCAGAGGTAGTAGTTGCCCAGGAACTCGCCGTTGACCACAAGGTCGACAAACTCACCGCGGGGGGTCCATGCGAGCGACTCCGTTTGGCGCGCCACCTCGAATGCGAAGGCGTTGCGCAGCTTCGAGTTGTCGATATAGTTGGCCAAGAGCACCCAGCGCTTGTGGCGCGGCATGCCGAGCACCGGGTTCTTTTTGTCGAGCTTCAGGGCGTATGGCTTTTTGGGATAGTTCCAGGTGGAATTTCCCCGCCCTTTGACGCTGAGGGTCAGTTGGGCATCCATCGCGTGGTTTTCGGTATTGAGCAGCTCCATCGACGAACCGCCAACCCAGGTTTCTTTATCGGCTATCTCTGAGGGGGTTGAGAGGTAGAGGATGGGCACGCTTGAATAGCACACGGCCACCCTGACGGTGCTTTTTGTGCCGGTGCGCGATTGAATGGTGAGGTCGCGGGGCATCGAGAGGTCGATTTCGCTTTCGCCGCTGACGAGTTGACGCCCGTCGCAATAGATGCCCGCCGCCGAGGTGGCAAAGGTGGGCACGCACTTGGTGACATCGGTGCCATAAGGGAGGCGCACCAAGAGTCTGGAGCCGTCGATAATCTCGGCTTCGTCAGAGCCGTTGACGGTGAAGCTATCTATCGACGAGCCCGCGCCCCACTCGACCCTCATCATCGAAGACGAAATCTGCACCGGGGCACCCCGCCCGTCGACACTGTTAAGCACTAAGGCAACGCCCTGCATATAGTCTTTGGCCACGGCGAGGTCGCGGATTGTGGCTTTATATTGGCCGGCCTTGATGTCGCCCGAGGGTGTCTGCGAGGCTTCGATTTTTTCAAGGCGGAAATTCTTCGGCGCGGTGACATAGCTGTCGGCAATCGCGCGCCCGAGCGCCTCCTCGAGCACGAGGTCGAGCTGCACCATGCCGTGGTCGGGGTCGAAATCGATATACGCGTTCGAAGGGTTTACGCGGAACTCAAACGAGGCGGTGCCCCCTTCGCCTATGGCGACAGCGTCGGCGAGCATCACGATGCTTGTGGGATAGGTCACATCGAGGTTGAAGCTGAACTCCGAACCATCGGCCATGACAAGGAGGATGACGCCCGACTCGGCATCTTTCGTTATCGAGCGCACCACGCACGCTGGATCTGAATCGTAGGGGGTGGTTATGCGTTCAATGGCCGTAGCCGGGTCCGCGGGGTCATAGAGCTCGAAGCAATAGTGGCCGCGCTCGTCAACGACGACCCTCACGCAAAGGCCGTCCTTGCCATCGGCCCCGTCGGCACCATCGTTGCCGTCGTTGCCGTCGGAGCCATCCGCGCCGGGAGCGCCGGTTTCGCCCTTGGCGCCATCGAGCCCGACAGCCTTGACTTTCTGGCCGTCAGAGTCGACAAGGTGCTCGTAGGACGCGCCATTGTCGTAGCTCACCATCCAAAAGCCCGAAGAGTCAATCAGCAGCAGGGGGGTGACGGCGTCGAGTCCGTCGCGGCCATCCCTGCCGTCAGCGCCGTCAGCGCCAGCGGCTCCGGTAGCGCCCGTCTCGCCGGTAGCGCCGTTAAGGCCGTCGATGCCGTTGATCAGGGAGATTGTGGAGTTGTCTGAAAAGGTGATGAGCCATCCGTCCTTTGTCGGATGAGTGGCGACCGATGATATTATCTTTCCGTCCTCGTAGGCGGCGCGCAGCGCGTTGACAGCGGCTTCGAGAGCGTCGACGCGCCCCTGGAGGTCCTTGATATCCGATTCAATGCCGCTAAGGTCGGTCTCCTTGCACGAAACAACCGACAGGGGCATCCACATAGAAAAAATCGCCACGGGTATCGCGAGAGCCCAATGGCGCAACGTATGTTTTAACATGATTGATCAATGAATGGTGGAGAGTGAAATGCGGCTTCGAAGCCCATTTCCATTGCGAAGTTACTGTAAATAGCGCTCATATACAAAACCACGCCCTCTATTTTGCAATAATTAACCATCAAGGCGTTACCCGGTTTCACTCCGGGCATAGCGTGTTTCGCTCGCCCGCCTTCGCGCTGTTATTGGCTAAAAATGCTTACCTTTGCTAACAACAAACCATCGACCGACAAATTCTGATGAAAATCTTCGCGGCCCCGTTGCAGGGGCATACCCAGGCTGCGTGGCGCAGGCATCACGCAGCGATTTTCGGAGCCATCGACACATATTTCACCCCCTTTCTGAGGGTTGAGAAGGGGGAGACAAGGCGACGCGACCGCAACGACATCGCCCCGGAGAACAACATGGGGGTGAACTTCGTGCCGCAAGCCCTTTTCCGCGACGTAGCAGAGTTTCGCATCATAGCCTCCGACGTTGTCGCGGCCGGATGCCGGCGGCTCGACCTGAATTTGGGATGCCCGTTTCCGCCCCAGACGCGCCACGGGCGCGGGGCAGCCGTAGTGCGAAACCCCGGGCTGCTTGTCGAAATTGCCCGGACAGCCGCGGCTGAATTCCCCTCGCTGCGCCTCTCGGTGAAAACACGGCTCGGGTTGGAATCCCCATCGGAGTGGCGCGGCATTGTTGACCAGCTCAATTCCATGCCGCTGGAATATGTGGCCATTCACCCGCGCGTAGCCCGACAGCAATATGGAGGCGAGCTCCACCTTGACGAATTTGAGCAGTTTATGGCGGCCTCCACGCACCCGACTGTCTACAACGGCGACATTCTCAGCCTCCATGACATGAATCGGCTGCGTGAGCTCTATCCGGCATTGCACGGAGTGATGATAGGCCGCGGGTTGCTCGCCAGGCCATCGCTCGCCGCTGAGTGGCGCTCCGGCGCGGAGATGGATGCCGACGAACTGCGCCAGCGCCTGCTTGACCTCCACGAAGCCATTCTCGACGAATACTCGGCGACCCTCTGCGGCGACGCCCAGATTATCTCGAAAATCAAACCATTTTGGGAATTCCAACGCCCCGACGACATTTTCCCCCGCCGCTTCCTGAAACAGCTCTCCAAGGCCACCACCCTTGCGAAATACCGCGCCGCGCTGGCCCTGTAACCGCCATCGGCATTCAAAATCACCGGCAATACGGGTAAAAATGAAGCCGAAATTTTGCTGATTGGGAAACTATTGCTACCTTTGCGTCAAATTCCGGGCCGCGCCCGGCGACATATCTTTTTTGGAAAGATGGCAGAGTGGTCGATTGCATCGGTCTTGAAAACCGACGAGGGTCACACCTCCGGGGGTTCGAATCCCTCTCTTTCCGCCAACAATATGGGCGCTCACTTTTGTGAGCGCCCATATTGTTAACAGGAAGGGAAGAGTGCGGGGAACCCCCCGGGGGTTCGTCATCGCGAAGCGCTTTCGTAGCGCAGCGGAGAAAGACTCCCTCTCTTTCCGCAGAAAAAGCTGCAAGTCAATAACTTGCGGCTTTTTTCATAGGAAAAGAGGGATTAGAACCCGGGGGTTCGTTATCGCTTTAGCGCTTTGCTTGCAAAGAATCCCTCTCTTTCCGCCAACAATGAGGCTGTGCCTATTTTGACAGAGCTCTGCGGCGTCGAAGTCGACCGTTGGTTCTCACACCTTGCATTCAGCGTGCCTGGAGGTAACAATTCTAACGAATGGCTTAAAGCGGTGACAGACGAGGAATATAAAAAACTTGAGTAGTGGAATATGAAATGCTAAATTTCTATTCATTTGCTACCCTTTGAGTGTGTTCTGAGGTTTGTGTCGGATTTCTGAGAATTTTGGGGGTAAGGTTGTAGCTGTGGGTATCAGCATGAGAATTTTATCACGTCGATTCGTCACTTTATTCGGAAATGCGACCTCGCGACTGCGGACAACGAAATGCGATTTTTTGGGCAAAAGTGGCATTATCGCATACGGATGGGGGAGTGGGGGTAGTAATTTCGCGATGTGGGTTTTGACCGGCGGAGGGGAGTCCGCCGAGATATTCCC
>CAYTBH010000061.1:0-13993 GCA_964435935.1 uncultured Alistipes sp. | reverse complement strand
ACCAAGACAGGCAGAACCAAAAACTGCAGTGCTACCATTACACCATAAGACAATCGCTGGCCGCGTGAGGCCGCAGCCTCGCACAGCGGTGCAAAGGTAAGAAAGATTTTTGGAGCAGACAAGAGTTTTGCGTAATTTTGCATTTTCAAATCGCGGGGCGCGGGGTGTTCGCGCCGGCTTTTCCAGGAGTGAGCCGACGAATACAGGACTACCACTCACACTGGGCTGACAAATATCGAACTACAACATATATATGGAACTGACAACGCTTACGGCTATTTCGCCGGTCGACGGTCGCTACCGCTCGAAAACTTCGGGACTCGACGAGTATTTCTCGGAGTTCGCCCTCATCCGCTACCGCGTCAAGGTAGAGGTTGAATATTTCATCGCGCTCTGCCGCCTGGGGCTGCCGCAACTGGCCGGGGTGCCCGCCGCGGCCCTGGAGCAACTGCCCGCGATCTACAAGAATTTCACCGAGGCCGACGCTCTGAAAATCAAGGATTTTGAGTCGGTGACCAACCACGATGTCAAGGCGGTGGAATATTTCCTCAAGGAGTGTTTCGACTCCATGGGACTTTCACAGTGGAAGGAGTTCATCCACTTCGGCCTGACGTCGCAGGACATCAACAACACTTCGGTGCCTATGTCGGTTAAGGACGCGCTCCACGAGGTGTTCCTGCCGCTGCTCGACGAGCTGATCGCGAAGCTCGCGGCCCGCGCCGAGGAGTGGAAGGAGGTGCCGATGCTTGCCAAGACCCACGGACAGCCCGCCTCGCCGACGCGCCTGGGCAAGGAGTTCGGCGTGTTCGTCTACCGCCTGCGCCGGCAGCGCGAGCTGCTGGCCGCCGTTCCCGTCACCGGCAAGTTCGGTGGCGCGACCGGCAATTTCAACGCCCACAAGGTTGCCTTCCCCGGCACCGACTGGAAGGCTTTCGCAGCCGACTTCCTGGGCGGCAGCCTTGGGATTGGCCGCGAGGAGCTCACCACCCAGATTTCCAACTACGACAACCTGGCGGCGCTCTTCGACGCCCTGCGCCGGGTGAACACCATAATCCTCGACCTCGACCGCGACGTGTGGATGTATGTGTCGATGGAATATTTCAAACAGCGCATCAAGGCTGGCGAGGTAGGCTCCTCGGCAATGCCCCACAAGGTGAACCCCATCGACTTCGAGAACTCCGAGGGGAACCTCGGCATCGCCAACGCCGTTTACGCCCATCTGGCACAGAAGCTCCCGATTTCGCGCCTGCAGCGCGACCTGACCGACTCGACGGTGCTCCGCAACGTGGGAGTTCCGATGGCCCACAGCGTCATCGCCATCCACTCGACCCTCAAGGGGCTCGACAAGCTGCTGCTCAACCGCGAGGCCATCGACCGCGACCTCGACTCGATGTGGAACGTCGTTGCCGAAGGCATCCAGACCATTCTGCGCCGCGAAGGCTATCCCCACCCCTACGAGACGCTCAAACAGCTCACCCGCACCAACGCCAAGGTGACCGCCGAGAGCATCGCCGAGTTCATCGGCACCCTCAATGTTTCCGAGGAAGTGAAGGCCGAGCTCCGCGCCATCACCCCCTCGACCTACACCGGCATCTGACCCTCAAGCCTTAAGACCATGGACAACTTTTCGTTTCAAACCCCGACGCGCTACGTTTTCGGCCGCGGAGTCGAGGAGCGCGCCGGCGAGCTCGTCAGCTCAATCGGTTGCCGCAAAGTGTTGATTGTCAGCGGTGGCGGTTCAGCCCGCCGCTCAGGGTTGCTCGACCGCGTGGAGCATAGCCTTCGCGAAGCCGGGGTAGGGTATGTGTCGCTCGCCGGGGTGCGCCCCAACCCGACCGACGACCGCGTTTACGAGGGGATAGCCCTCTGCCGCGCCGAGGGTGTCGACGGCATTCTGGCCGTCGGCGGCGGCTCGGTGATCGACACCGCCAAAGCCATTGCCGGCGGAGTGCCCTACGAGGGCGACTTCTGGGACTTCTGGGCCGGAAAGGCCGTGATGACCCGGGCGCTCCCCGTGGGCGTGGTGCTCACAATCCCCGCCGCCGGGAGCGAGGGGAGCGGCAACTCGGTGATTACTAAGCTCGACGGAATGCACAAAATTTCGCTGCGCACCGACTACGCCCTGCGCCCCAAATTCGCCATAATGAACCCCGAGCTCACTTTCACGCTCCCCCCCGAGCAGACCGCCGCCGGAGTCGCCGACATGATGGCCCACATCATGGAGCGCTACTTCACCCCCACCGAGGGGGTTGAAATCACCGACCGCGTGTCGGAGGGCGTACTCCGCGCCATCGTCGAGGAAGCGCCCAAGGTGATGGCCCGCCCCGACGACTACGACGCACGGGCCAACATCATGTGGAGCGGCACCCTGGCCCACAACGGCATCTGCGGCTGCGGACGCCGCGAGGACTGGGCCTCCCACGGGCTGGAGCACGTTCTGTCGGCCCTCTTCGGGGTGACCCACGGGGCCGGGCTCGCCGTGGTTTTCCCCGCCTGGATGACCTACGCCGCCAAAACCCGTCCCGCGAAAATCGCGCAGTTCGGCCGCCGCGTGTTCGGCGTGGCCAACGCCGACGACAGCGCCGCCGCCACGGAGGCAATCGCGGCCCTGCGCCGGTTCTACAAGTCGCTCGGCCTGCCCCTCACCCTTGGCGAGCTCGGCATCGACAACCCCGACTACGCCGCGATGACGGCGATGTTCCACCGCGACAAGGGCACGCCATTCGGCGCCTACATTTCGCTCTCGGCCGCCGACACCGAAGCCATCTACCGCCTCATGGCCTGAGGTGGCGGCCATAAAACCATAACATCCAACCCGATGGAAATCAAGGAACTTGAAGAGATTTTTCCCGGCAAAGCCCGCGTGAAGGCCGTCGAGAAAGCCATTGCCCATGCCCGCGCCGGCGGGGGCGTCGCCGACATCCGCGGCCTCGCCGGCAGCTCGGCTGCGATGCTGCTTGCCGCCCTGCCGCGCCAGAGCGCGCCGGTGCTCGCCGTGGCCGCCGACCTCGACCAGGCCGGCTATCTCTATCAGGACCTCGTGAAGCTGCTCGGAAGCGAGGAGCCGCAGCAGGTGATGTTCCTCCCCTCGGGCTATAAACGCGACATACGCTACGGCCAGCCCGACCCGCCCCAGCAGATTCTGCGCACCGAAACCATTTCGCGCTGGGGCGAGAAGGACGCCGCCCGCACCCTCCGCTTCGTGGTGAGCTACCCCGAGGCGATGGCCGAAAAGGTTGCCTCGCGCAAACTGCTGCGCGAGCACACCCTGCAGCTCACCGCCGGAAAGGAAATCAACCTCACCGAAACCTGCAAGTGGCTTCGCGACAACGGGTTCAAGGAGGAGGACTATGTTTACGAGCCGGGCCATTTCGCCGTCCGCGGCTCGATTCTCGACATCTTCGGCTACTCCAACGAGCTCCCTTACCGCGTCGACCTCTTCGGCGATGAAATCGACTCGATCCGCACCTTCAACATCGAGACGCAGCTCTCGGAGCAACGCGTCGAAAGCGCCATAATCACCGCCAACATGGCCCAGGGGGCCGACGGATGCGGCGAGAGCGTGCTCGACTTCATGCCCGCCGACACCCTCGTGGCCACCCCCGACCCGGCTTGGCTCGCCTCGAGGGTCGAGGCCGTAGCCTCGCAAAGCCTCTCGGCCTCGGCGGCCTACACCGCCGAAGGCGACTCCGACGCGATGAAGAACCTCGTGGACCCCGAGCCGTTCGCCCGGCAGCTCGCGACATTCCCCATCCTGCGCCTCAGCCTCTCGAGGGCCGACGACGCTGCCGGGAGCGCCGCCCCCGGCAACGCCACCGTCAACTTCAACTGCTCGCCCCAGGGGCTCTTCCACAAAAATTTCGACCTCCTGGGCGAAGCGCTCACCAAACTGCTCGCCGACGGCTACCGGCTCTACATCCTCTCGGACTCGGAGCAGCAGACCCGCCGCCTGAAGGACATCTTTGCCGAGCGCGGCGACAAAATCCCCTTCACCCCGGTGCTCGGCACCCTCCACGAGGGGTTTGCCGACCACGAGCAGAAGCTCTGCCTCTTCACCGACCACCAGATTTTCGACCGCTTCCACAAATACACCCTCAAGAGCGACCGCGCCCGCTCGGGCAAACTGGCCCTCTCGCTCAAAGAGTTGCAGGCCATCGAGCCGGGCGACTTCATCGTGCACTCGGACCACGGCGTGGGCAAATTCGGCGGCCTGCTGCGCACCCAGGTCAACGGCACCACCCAGGAGATGATCAAGCTCGTCTACAAAAACAACGACTGCATCTTCGTGTCGATCCACTCGCTCCACAAACTCGCCAAATACCGCGGCAAGGAGGGGGTGGAGCCAACCGTCAACAAACTCGGCTCCGGGGCCTGGAACAAGCTCAAGGAGAAAACCAAAAACAAGTTAAAGGACATTGCCCGCGACCTCATAAAGCTCTACGCCGCCCGAAAGGAGGAGAAAGGCTTCCAGTTCTCGCCCGACTCATACCTGCAACACGAGCTCGAAGCGTCGTTCATCTACGAGGACACCCCCGACCAAGTGACGGCCACCGCCGCCGTAAAAAAGGACATGGAGAGCGCCCGGCCTATGGACCGCCTCGTGTGCGGCGACGTTGGTTTCGGCAAAACCGAGGTCGCCATCCGCGCCGCCTTCAAAGCCGCCACCGACGGCAAGCAGACCGCCGTGCTCGTGCCCACGACGGTGCTCGCCTACCAGCACTACAACACCTTCCGCGAGCGCCTCAAAGACTTTCCCGTCAGGATTGAATACCTTTCGCGGGCACGCACCGCCAAGCAGACCCGCGAAATCCTCAAAGAGCTCGCCGAGGGGAAAATCGACATCCTCATCGGCACCCACCGCATCGTGGGCAAGGACGTGAAATTCAAGGACCTCGGCCTCCTCGTTGTCGACGAGGAGCAGAAATTCGGCGTGGCCGTCAAGGAGAAACTCAAGCAGCTGAAAGTCAATGTCGACACCCTCACAATGTCGGCCACTCCCATTCCGCGCACCCTGCAGTTCTCGCTCATGGGCGCCCGCGACCTCAGCGCCATCACCACCCCTCCGGCCAACCGCTACCCCATACTCACCTCGGTGAACACCCTCGACGACGACATCCTCGCCGAGGCGGTGAACTTCGAGCTCGCCCGCAACGGCCAGGTGTTCATCGTGAACCACCGCATCGAAGGGCTCTACCAGCTCGAAGCGATGCTGAAAAGGGTGGTGCCCGACGCCCGCACCCTCGTGGCCCATGGGCAGATGCCCCCCGAAAAGCTCGAAAAAGCTATTCTCGACTTCGCCAACCACGACTACGACGTGCTGCTGGCCACCACCATCATCGAAAGCGGCATCGACATGCCCAACGTCAACACCATCATCGTGAACAACGCCCAGAACTTCGGCCTGAGCGAGCTCCATCAGCTCCGCGGCCGCGTAGGGCGCTCGTCGCGCAAGGCCTTCTGCTACCTGATGGTGCCCCCAGGCAACCCCCTGACCCCCGTGGCGCGCCGCCGCCTGCAGGCCATCGAGAGCTTCTCGGATCTCGGCTCGGGCATCCACATCGCCATGCAGGACCTCGACATCCGCGGCGCCGGAAACCTCCTGGGCGCGGAGCAGAGCGGCTTCATCGCCGACCTGGGCTACGAAACCTATCAGAAAATCCTCAAGGAGGCCATGACCGAGCTCCGAACCCAGGAATTTGCCTCGACCTTTGCCGAGGAGGAGGGAGCCTCGCCCGAAGAGGGGCAGGACTTCGTGGCCGACACCGTGGTGGAAAGCGACATGGAGCTGCTGCTGCCCGCGCTATATGTGCCCCAGGAGAGCGAGCGCATCAACCTCTACCGCGAACTCGACGCCATGGAGCGCGACGACGACATCCGCAAATTCCTCGACCGACTGACCGACCGCTTCGGCCCCGTGCCCCCCGAAACCCAGGAGCTGGCCAGGGTGCCGCGCCTGCGCCGCATGGCGCGCCAGCTCGGCATCGAAAAGGTGGCCCTCAAAGGCGGCCTGATGTATCTCTATTTCGTCGACAGCGACAACGAGGCCTACTACAAATCGCCCGCCTTCGGCCGCATAATAAGCTACTTGCAGAAGAACACCCAGCGCGTCAAAATCCGCGTGAACCCAACCACCGGGCGCCGCTCAGTGTCGATAGCCCGCGTCCCGACGGTGGAGGAAGCCGTCGGCATACTCGCCGAAATCCGCTCCCTCCCCATCTCCTGACGCGGGCAGCGGCAGAATGACCACCGTCACTCCGCCCTTTGACTTAGGCACCTTATTTAAGGTGCTTGGTTACCGTTGTGCCCTGCACGCGGATATAGGGGCCAGAGGCGGGGCAGGCTATGCTCGCGCCTTGGAGGTTATAGTAGCGGACGGGCTCGGCGGAGGGGTCGGCCTCGGGAGCGGTGATGCCGGCAGGGTCGCCCACAGTCACAGTCATTTTGCTGAAGTCAACCTTGAAGCAGTAGGTGCCCGGGGTGATTTTCCACGAGTTAGCCGACGAGGCGTTGACGTTGGCGGCAAACTTCACCACCTTCGCCGGGGTACCGGCGGTGATCGGCGCGTCCTTCGACGCCGCGCCGAAGCGGTCGAACCCATTCACAGCGTCCCAGTTGGGCCCCAGGGCCGAGATAAACGAGAAATAGCCCTCCTTGGCGGTCGACGATGCCGGCTCCACGGTAACGTTGACCGCGAACTCCGAGCCGTCGCGCTGCATGGCCACGGCGCGGTCGGTGGCCCAATGGCCCGCGCTCAGATTGCCGATGATGTAAAGCTGCTCGGGCATGTCGGCTGTTTCAGGGTCATCGGGCTCGTCGGTTATGTCGCCAGTGACGGGCACCTTGGTCCACACTCGGTATTGGTCGCCCGAAGCAACCACGTCGGCATCGGAGTAGCCCTGCGGGGTGACGTTTTCCGACCCTACGCGCACCACCAGAGTGCCGTTGGTCCCCGTCACCTCGGCGAGATAGACGGTCTTGGTGGTCTTCAGCACATTGACAGCCGACAGATTGTTGATGCCCACCGAGTTGCGCACGTTGACGAGCTGCTGGATCGAGCGCTTATACTGCTTGTAGTGGGGGAGGAAGACGCAGGGAGTGCCCGGCGCGGTGAGAATGAACGCGTTGGCGGCCACGACGTCGCCGGTGAATTTCGACCCGTCGCGGTAGGTGTCGTGGTTGTCGACAAATGTCACCGCCAGGGCGGGGTAGCCATAGTGGATTAGTCCGGCAGGCTGCGGAGTGGTTCCGTTGGCCTTCCATACAAGCTGCGTGAGGTCGTTCTGCGCCCAGGCCTTGTTGAGCTGGTATTTGAGGGGGAAGTCAAACGCCGCCGACTCGCGCCCGGTGCCCTCGATCCACTCGGCGCAGCGGTCGTAGGAGCCGTCCCAGTATTCGCCAACGGAGAATTGCGGCTGGGCATACTCGTTGTAGACCCGGGTGAAGCGCGGCGCGTAGCCCTTCACCATGTCGTAGCGGAACCCCGCGTAGCCAAAGTCCTCCAGCAGGCAGCGGCAGTAGTTCTTCACGTTTTCCTGCACATTGGCGTTGGTGTGGTCGAGGTCGCGGGCGCCGTCGAAATCGTCGCCCGTGTCAGCGGCGCCGGTGGGTTTTGGCTGGCCCGAGGCGTTGCGCACCTCGTCGGTCGAGCAGATGCCGTCGGTGCCGATCTGCCACGTCCGGCCATCCCACGTTTCGGCCGGGAAGTCGGTCCAGCTCGTCGCGCCCCCGCGGTGGTTCACCACCACGTCGGCAATGATGCCCACCCCCCGGTCGCGGTAGGCGGCAATCATGGAGCGCAGCTCGCTCTCCGAGCCAAACGCCGAGTTATGGTTTGTGAACCAATAGATTGGAATGTAACCCATGCCCCCCGAGCTTTTTGCCGAGTTGGGCACCCAGATCAAAGAGAAATATTTCGAATATTCGTCGGCCTTCTTTTCGAGATTGGTCCAGCGGGTGTCGGAATAGGAATCCCACGAGAAACCTTGCAGCATCACGCCCTGATAGTTCTCGGGCCAGCCGTTGCCGGCAGCCGACGGAGCGGCGGCGACAGCGGCCAAAGCCATCGCGCACAGCGATTTCCACAGATTTTTCATAATTCTTGGTTGATAGATGGTAGAATGTAATAGCGTAAGATATATAAAAACTCTCTCAAATGCCGCTCCTCGCGGCTATGCCGCGAAGATAAGGAAAAAATCACCCACAACCCCTCCAAAACACCTTATAATTCATTAAAAATCGCCAATCAATCCAAAAACCCAGCCGCACCCCGCATCTCAGCATCCTTCTTTTTTACTTGACGCAATGCGCATCTTCCGGCAAATTTCATTACATTTGCGCATCCAATAATCTATTTATCAATTCTTCTATGAAATTCAAAAAGTTCCTTAGCGCCGCTTTCATCTGCCTCGCGGTTGGCGGCGCTTTCGCTTCCTGCTCGAGCGACGACGACAACGATGGCGGCAACCAGACCCTGGCGACTCCCAAATACGAGGAAGACGCCGCCCTATTCAATATCGACAGTAAAAACTGCCCCTACTCGTCGATTGAGCTGACTGCTGCCGGCAACTACATCGTGATTCCCTCGGAAATGGTGAACTACGCACCTGAGAAACTACGCTTCATCACAAAAGCGGCCGCTTCGCGCTCAGTTTCAATCATCGAGGGAAAATATACAAAAATCGACGATAACACCTACGACCTCGAAGGTTTCGGCACCATCACTGTCACAATGACCGGCGACACCGCGGCCTCGCTCGACATGTCGCTCGACAACGGCCAGAACTACACTCTCCGCGCCGAGCGCCAGACGCAGTACCCCGACAGCAAAATGACCAACAACCTCTGCCGCACCTGGAAGATAACCCATATTCAAATGATTATCAAGGTCAACAACCACAAGATGTTCGACAAAAAGGTGTCAATCGACCATCTCGAAGACCTCTTTAAAGCGCTCGCCCAGGCCGATCCCGACTTCGATGGCGAATACGACGACGAAGATTTTGACATTGACGACTATCCCGAAAAAGTAATCTTCTCGAAAGCAGGCACCTATATGGTTCTTTATGCCGACAATTCGCTCGCCGTCTCCACTTGGGGCTGGGATAAAGAATCGGAGGGCCTCCTGCGCTACTCATGGGACTACGAACACCTCTACGACCCTGATTACAGCGGCGTGGTAACCATCGCATTCCCAGGCAACAACTCCATGACTCTCAAAGAGAGCTATGTGGAGAACGAAAACGGCGAAATTTGGGACCAAACCTGCATCTGGACCTTCGCCCAAGTCTGATACTCAAAGCGGCAAGGGCCGCTAACTCTCTATCTTTAACGCGGGTGTGGCCGAAGCGGGCCACATCCGCGGTTTTTTTAATCATGCGCTTGGCTTTTTTCGCCATCACAACTTCGCTTATCATCGCAATTGCGGAATAAAAATGTTAAATATCATTAAATTTTGACAGCAAAACGTTAAATGAGGGGGAAAGGGGCGACGGGCGAGGGGGTTGCCGCGGCCAACTATTTGGCTGTGACGAGATTTTTGGCTAACTTTGCGCTAAGTTATCGGAGGAAGCTTGACGGCTTCCTCCATTTTGTTGTGTATAGAGAAAGATGATAAACAAACAGGACGTGCTCCGCGCCGCGGAGCAGGCTATCGAGGGTAGCGACCTTTTCATTGTCGACGTGCGGGTGGAAGCCGGCAACGTCGTCGTTGTCGAGCTCGACTCGCCCCAGGCTATGGACCTCGACACGGTGGCCGCTGTGAGCCGCTCGATTGAAGCCGCCCTCGACCGCGACAAGGAGGATTTCGAACTGGAAGTTGGCTCCGCCGGGCTCACCGCCCCCTTCAAGGTCAGAGGCCAGTTTGACAAAAACATAGGCAACGAGGTCGAGGTGCTCACCACCGATGGCCGCAAACTGCGCGGAACCCTGGTGGAAACCACTGACGAGGGCTTCACCATCAACTACAAGGTGAAGGAGAAGCCCGAAGGCGCCAAGCGCCCCGTGATGGTCGACAAGGCCGAAACATTTGCCTACAACCAGGCAAAAAAGGTGACCTACTGCATCGACTTCAAATAGGCCACGCGGCGCTGTCGCCACGCCCCGCTCGAAAAAGAATAATAAACCAAAGCATATAACATACATAATATAAGATATGGCCCGCAAAGAGGAAACTCCCAACATGGTGGAGCGTTTTGCCGAGTTCAAGGAACTGAAGAACATCGACAAAACCACCATGATCAGCGTTCTGGAAGAATCGTTCCGAAACGTGCTCGCCAAGATGTTTGGCACCGACGAAAACCTGGACGTGATTATGAACCCCGACAAGGGCGACGTGCAGATCTTCCAGAATCTCGAAGTAGTGCCCGACGGCGAGGTTGAAAACCCCAACCTGCAAATCTCCCTCTCCGACGCCCGCGCCGACAACGACCCCGAGGTCGAGATTGGCGAGGAGCACACCAAGGAAATCATTTTCGCCGACTTCGGCCGCCGCGCCATCCTCACCCTGCGCCAGACCCTGCAGTCGAAAATCCTCGAACTGCAAAAAGAGGCTATCTACGCCAAGTTCAAGGATTTGGAGGGCGAGCTCGTAACCGGCGAAGTTTATCAGACCTGGTCGCGCGAAACCCTGCTGCTCGACGACGAGAAGAACGAGCTCCTTCTGCCCAAGAACCAGTCGATTCCCGGCGACTTCTTCCGCAAGGGTGAAACCGTGCGCGCCGTCATCGCCAACGTCGACAACAACAACAACAACCCCAAAATCACCGTTTCGCGCACCAACGAGAACTTCCTGCGCCGCCTCTTCGAGCTCGAAGTGCCCGAAATCCACGACGGCCTGATCAACATCCGCGCCGTGGCCCGCATCCCGGGCGAGCGCGCCAAAATCGCCGTCGAGAGCTACGACGACCGCATCGACCCCGTTGGCGCCTGCGTGGGCGTGAAGGGCTCGCGCATCCACGGCATCGTCCGCGAGCTGCGCAACGAGAACATCGACGTGATCCCCTTCACCAACAACCCCTCGCTCTTCATCCAGCGCGCCCTGTCGCCCGCCCGCATCTCATCCATCCGCCTCGACGAGGAGGAGAAGAAGGCCGAGGTGTTCCTCAAGCCCGACCAGGTTTCGCTCGCCATCGGCAAGGGGGGCCTCAACATCAAGCTCGCGTCGATGCTCACCGGCTATGTGATCGACGTTTACCGCGACGTCGAGGAGAACCCCGGCGAGGAAGACATCTATCTCGACGAGTTCAAGGACGAAATCGACGAGTGGGTGATTGAAGCCCTCAAAGACATGGGCTGCGTGACGGCTAAGAGCGTGCTCCGCACCGACCGCGACGAGCTCGTGCGCCGCGCCGACCTCGAGGAGGAAACCGTCGACAACGTGCTCGCCATCCTCCGCGCCGAGTTCGAGGACGAGCCCGAGGCTCCCGCCCAGGACGAAGAACCCGAGGAAGCTCCCGAAGCCTGAACCCGCGACCGGGAGCGACTCCGGCAGCCGCCTCCCGGGAACGCCTCTCTCACCAGCGATTCCTCTCCAAAACCAATTTTCCCGACTATTAACCCCTATTCATGGCGAGAATAAAAATAAGCAAAGTAGCTAAGGACCTCAACGTGGCGCTTCCCACGGTGGTGGAATACCTGCGCGGCAAAGGAATTGATGTCGACGACAACCCCAACGCTCGAATTGAGGAAGATGCCGTCAACATCCTCTACAACGCCTTCAAGACCGACAAAGACCAGAAGCAAAAATCCCACCAGTTCTCCAACGAACGCCAGCAACAGAAAGACAAGGACAAGGAAAGCGCCAAGGCTGCCTCGTCGCAGGGGACCCCGGCCGAAATCAAAATCTCGGTCGACATCAACAAACCCAAAATAGTTGGCAAAATTGAGCTCGACCGCCACGGCAATCCCGTGAAACCGGCTGCCGAGCCCGCGGCTCCGAAAGCCGAGCCCGCAGCCCCCAAGGCTCCCGAAAAAGCTCCCGAGGCTCCCGCTCCCAAGGTTGAGGAGTCCAAGAAAGCCGAGGCTCCCGCCCCGGCTGCCGAGCCGAAGGCCGAACCAAAGCCCCAGCCCAAAGCCGAGCCTAAAGCCGAGATGAAAGAGCAGCCCAAGCCCCAGCCGAAGCCCGCTCCCGAAAAACCCAAGGAAGCTCCCAAAGCCGCCACCCCGGCTCCCGAAGCCCCCAAGGCCCCGGTTGCCGAGAAGGCCGCCGAACCTCAGGAGAAACCCGCGGCCGAAACTGCCGCGGCCGCCGAACCGGCTGTGTTCACCCTCGGCCTCCCCGAAAACCGCCCCACAATCAACGTCATAGGCAAAATCGACCTCTCGACCATCAACCAGACCACGCGTCCGAAAAAGAAGTCGAAAGAGGAGCGCCGCAACGAGCGCATCGCCAAAGCCCAGGGCCAGGGCGGAGCCTCGGCCGAAGGTCGCCAGAAGCGCAAACGCATTGGCGGCAAGGAGAAAATCGACATCGAAAAAACCTCGCAGCAGAACGACCAGAACAACAACGGCCGCGGCAACCGCGGCGGTAACGGCGGCGCCCAAAACAACGCCAACGGCGGCGGTTCGCGCCGCGACGGCAGAGGCGGAGGCCGCGACCGCGGTCGCGGCTCGCGCAACGCCCACGTCGAGGTCAACGAGGAGGACGTGCAGAAACAGGTGCGCGAAACCCTCGCCCGCCTTACAGCCAAGGACAAGGGCCAGAAGAAAGGCGTTAAATGGCGCAAGGAGAAGCGCGAAATGGTTGCCGAGCGCGAAGCCGCAGCCGCAGCCGAGGCTATGGCAGAAGCAAAGGTGCTGAAACTCACCGAATTCGTAACCGCCAACGACCTCGCGAGCATGATGGACGTGCCCATCAACAAGGTAATCGGCACCTGCATGAACCTCGGCGTGATGGTATCCATCAACCAGCGCCTCGACGCCGAGACCATCAACATCGTGGCCGAAGAGTTTGGCTACAAAACCGAGTTCGTTTCAGCCGAAGTGGTTGAGGCAATCGCCCAGGAGGAGGACAACGAGGAGGACCTTGAAGCACGTCCGCCGATCGTCACCGTCATGGGCCACGTCGACCACGGCAAAACCTCGCTGCTCGACTATATCCGCAAGGCCAACGTGATCGCCGGCGAAGCTGGCGGCATCACCCAGCACATCGGCGCCTACAACGTGAAATTGCAGGATGGCCGCCACATAACATTCCTCGACACCCCGGGCCACGAAGCCTTCACCGCCATGCGTGCCCGCGGCGCCAAGGTCACCGACATCTGTATCATCATCGTCGCCGCCGACGACGACATCATGCCCCAGACTGTCGAAGCTATCAACCACGCTTCGGCTGCCGGAGTGCCTATGGTGTTCGCCATCAACAAGATAGACAAACCCGCCGCCAACCCCGACAAAATCAAGGAGCAGCTCGCCAACATGAACTACCTCGTTGAGGAGTGGGGCGGCAAATACCAGAGCCAGGACATCTCGGCCAAAAAGGGCACCGGGGTCGACGACCTCCTCGAAAAGGTGCTTCTCGAAGCCGAAATGCTCGACCTCAAAGCCAACCCCGACCGCAACGCCACCGGCTCGATCATCGAATCGAGCCTCGACAAGGGGCGCGGCTACGTTGCCACGGTGCTCGTGCAGAACGGCACGCTCCACGTCGGCGACATCATCCTTGCCGGCACCCACTATGGCAAGGTGAAAGCCATGTTCAACGAGCGCAACCAGCGCATCAAGGAGGCAGGCCCCGCCGAACCGGCCCTCATCCTGGGCCTCGACGGCGCTCCCACCGCCGGCGACACCTTCACGGTGATGGACACCGAGCAGGAAGCCCGCGAAATAGCCACCAAGCGCCAGCAACTGCAGCGCGAACTGGGCCTGCGCACCTCCAAGCGCCTCACTCTCGACGACATCGCGCGCCGCCAGGCCCTGGGCTCGTTCCAGGAACTCAACGTCATCGTCAAGGGCGACGTCGACGGCTCGATCGAGGCTCTCTCCGACTCGCTCATCA
>CAYTBH010000060.1:13063-14199 GCA_964435935.1 uncultured Alistipes sp. | reverse complement strand
CCACCGACCCCGCCACCTCCCTCACCACCTTCCACATCACCTTCCCACCCGCAGACAAACCCGCCCTGCTTTAACATTGGGTGGCGATAATCTGCGCGAGGGTGTTCATTTGCAAGCAAATGGCTCGCGAAAGCGCCGTTTTAGGCGGAAGGCCGAGTGAAATTATGAGCAAACGGCCTTCGGCGCAGAGGGCGAAGTCGCCGGCGGCTGGTTTGAAGCGCTCGGAGAAGCGCTCGTGAGTGATGAGGATTACCTTCCCTCCGACAGCTTCAGCTTCGGCCCGAACCTCCTTTTCCTTCTTGCTAATGAATGGGGAGACCAGGATGGTGCCTTTGGAGGCCGATGAAAGCCAGGCGGCTTTCCTGCGGGCTGTTTCTTCGGGAGTGAAACGGCGGCTTATTTTTACCGCTTCTTTATCTGGATTGCGAAACAAGAAGAGATTTCCGTAGGCTTCATAGTCGGCACCCCCTATCGCGAGCTTTTTCGCCCGTTGGAAAAACTGCGGAAACTGCTGCCGCATGGCGAGGCGGTGGGGATTTTCGCGTATGTAGCTGTAGAGCGCGTCGAGGCTTCTTTTCATGAGCAAAGGCTTGTCGCAATAGCCATCTTGAAATGGCTTTGCGCTGACGGGCCGGTTTGCGTGGAGTTTCGCGAGTTGCCTTTCCACGTCGGCTACCAGGTTCTCGACATAAAAATCAAGATGCTTTTCCGTCCATTCCTTTACACGCAAAAGGATGTGGACATGGTCGGGCATTATCGCATACTGGTAGATTTGTAGAATCGGGAATGTGTATTGCAACCTCACTATCGATTTCGCGATTATTTTCCCAACCTCGGTTTCCTGGATGAAAGCGCTTCCGGGAGTCCCCGGGGCAAACCGCGCATCGCCGCCAACCACCCCGAAATACTCGGCTCCGTCGCTCTTTTTAAGAATCAGATGATAGATGAAAGGTGCGTGGTAGTTGTGAGCAAAAGCGCGCTTGTGATAGCGGGGCAGTGTCGCGCCACCCGCAGACAAACTGCTGACGCCGGGGAGCGATTGAGCAGGGTGAGGTGAATGCGGGAGGCTATCGTTCATCAGAGGCGGGTTTGTCTGCGGGTGGGGGGAGTTTGTCTACGGGTGGCGGGGGGCAAGG
>CAYTBH010000060.1:0-13053 GCA_964435935.1 uncultured Alistipes sp. | reverse complement strand
GCCGAAAACGGCGCTTTCGCGAGCCATTTGCTTGCAAATGAACACCCTCGCGCATATTATCGCCACCCAATGTTAAAGCAGGGCGGGTTTGGCTGCGGGGGGGAAGGTGATGTGGAAGGTGGTGAGGGAGGCGGCGGGGTCGGTGGTGAGGGTGAAGGGGGCGCGGTGGGCGCGGAGGATGTCGGCAATGAGCATCAGACCCAGGCCGCGGTCTGGGTGCTTGGTCGAGAAGAAGGGGGTGAAGAGCCGGCGGGCCGCTTCGGGTGTTATGCCGGGCCCGTCGTCGGTAATCGCGAGGTCGGTGCCCCGGTCGAGGGTGATGGTTATTGAGCCGACGGGGGTGTCGCCGGGCGCCGCGGGGCGCGTGGCGATGCTTTCGGCTGAGTTTTTCACGATGTTGGTCACCACGCGGTCGAGCAGCGCCATATCGACCATGGCCAGGGTGTCGGAGGGGTGTATGTCGAGCTCCACTCTCACCCTCGGCCCGGCCACAGAGCGGAGCGCTGGCAGCAGGTCGCGCAGCCCGGCGCCGAGGTCGGCGGGCTCGGGCACAGGGTCGGGGAGCTTCACGACGTCGGCATAGCCCTTTACAAACTTCGTGAGGTTCATCACGGCGCGCGAGCACCCGGCCAGGGTTTCGCTCGCGAGCGGCTCGTCGGCGTGGATGTCGGCCATGGTTTCGAGCACCGAGGCCACTCCGCCCATCGTGTTGTTCACCTCGTGGCCTATGGTGCGGATGATGGTGCGGAAAATCGCCTTTTCGGCTTTCGCGATTTCGTCGGTCAGGCGCTCAACCAGCAGGAAGGGGCGGCGGAAACCGCGGTCCATGAACCATAGCCGCGAGCAGCGGTAGATTTGGGCGTGTCCCAGGCGGAAGGTGGCAGTCTGCCCCGGCGCCAGCGTGGCCAGCGACCGCTCGAGCGCCGCGGAGCTCATGGCGCGGAACGCCGGGTTGGCCTCGATTATGCCTCCTTCGAAATCGCAGATGGCGATGCCCATCGGCGACACCTCGGTGAGCTGGTTGAGAAAGCTCCCCTGCTCGAGCAGTTTCAGCCGCTCGGCCTTCATGGTGTCCATCATGGAGTTGAAGAGGTCGACGGCCTTGTCGGCGTCGCTGACTCCCGTGCGCCGCAGGCGGCTTGAGAAATCGTGCTCCCGCAGGAGCGCCATGCCGTTGTCCATCGTCCGCAGGGTCACCGACACCGACCGCCACGCCAGCCACATCGCGGCGAGCAGCAGCACCGCCGCCGGCACCGTAAGCCGGAGGCTGGCGCCGCCAACGGCGAGCGCCCCAAGGAGAATGGCCATCGCGAGCGAGGCCGCGGCATAGATTTTGAATCGCATCGCGGAGGTGTGGTGGTTATTGGTGTTGGTCGGCGAGGCCGTATTTTTCCAGTCGGCGGTAGAGGGCCTGGCGCGTTATGCCCAGCGCGCGTGCGGCGGCCGCGAGGTTGCCCTCGGTGGCCCGGAGCGCTTTGAGGATGGTGTCGCGCTCCACGTTGTCGAGCGTGTCGACCATGTTTTCGCGTTCGGCGGCAGCCGATGCCGCGGCGATGGCGGCGCGTGCCTTGGCCACCAGGTCGCGGTTGCTCCACGGTTTCGACATGAAGTCGACAGCCCCGCGGCTCATCCCCTCGACGGCCAGCGGAATCGTGCCCCAGGCCGAAATGAGAATCACCGGCAGCGCCGGGGCCAGAATCTTGATTTTGCGCAGAATCTCGATGCCCTGCGTGCCGGTCGACGACGGGGTGAGGTTCATGTCGAGAATCACAAGCCGCGGCTTCCCCGAGCGCACGACCTCGAGGGCGCCGCCCTCGGTCGAGGCCTCGGCGCATTCGAAGCCGGCGCGCGTCAGGGCCAGGCTGATCGACAGCCTCACCGACTGGTCATCGTCAACAATCAGAATCATAGTCGCGAAGTTACGAAAAAATCAGTCTTTGAGAATCCTTTCGATGTCGGCGTTGATGTTGTCGCGCGCCTCGTAGTCGTAGAGCGTCAGCGAGCGTAGCTGGTACCAGTAGCTCCAGAACTTGTAGAGCTCGTCGATGTAGCGGCGGGTGCTCTCGTCCTTCTTCGCCTGCGAGTCGTTGAGGTCGAGGGTCGAGATGCGGCCGATGAGAAAGGTCTGCACATTCGTGTCGTAGCGCCGGCGGGCGATTTCGCTCGCCCGGGTGGCCAGTTTCAGCTGCTCCTGCTGGTTGCAGAATCGCTCCACGAGCACGAAAAGCTCCTGGCTGAAGTCCATCGCCTCCTGGCGCAGGCGGCTCTCGGTGACGCGGCGGTTGCTCTCGGCCACCTTCACCTTTCCGCGGCGCTTGCCCCAGTCGACCAGCGGAATCGAGAAGCCCACCTCCACCATCTGGTTGCCCCGCAGCCGCGAGTAGGCCTCCCCGATGGCTGTGTCGGCCCCCGTGGAGCCGATTTGCGCGAAGAGGCTGATTTGGCGCAGGTTGCCCCGGGCCTTCGCCACCTCGTAGTCGGCCTCCAATTGGCGTCGGCGCATGTTGGAGGCAAACTTGTTGTTGGCAAGGGCGCGGTCGAGGGCGTCGCGGTAGGTGATGTCGGCTTCGGGCACCGCCTGGGGCAGTTCGGGCAGAATCTCCGTGTCGTCGGGCAGGTCGAGAAACGACCGCAGGCGAAACATGTCGGCCTTCAGCGTGCTCTCGCCCTCGGTGAGGTCGGCCCGTGCTTCGAGCACGTTGAGCTCCATCTGCAGCAGGTCGTTTTCGCTGATTTGCCCCATGCGGCGCTTCTCCACCGCCACGGCGTGGAGGCGCGTTGCGTTGTCGAGGTTCTGCCGGGCTATGGCCGCGTTTTCGCGGCTCAGCAGCAGGGTGAAGAAGTGGGTCACGGCGGCCAGTGCCACATCCTCGGTGGCGCTCATGAAGGCCGCCTTGGCCTCCTTGAAGCGCACCGGCTCGATGCGGCTGTCCCATTTCAGAGTGTTGGTGCCGAAAATCGGTTGCCGCAGGGTCAGGGCCACAGGGATGGTCATGAAGCGGTTGCCGGCGCCCCCCTCGAACTGGCGCATGAAGTCGAGCGACGACACCAGGCTCACCTTGCCCCCGGTGAGCGGGATGTTCTGCGAGATGGCGAGCTGGCCCGAGGCCGCCAGGTAGCGGTTGCGCACGAAGTCGTATTCCCCCGCCGCGTTCATGTAGGTCGAGTATTGGTCGGCGTAGGTTGGGGCGGTGGCCGTGAACGTCACCTCCGGCAGGCGGTCGGCGCGGTAGGTGCGCCACTCCCAGTAGGCCGTCCGCAGCTCGTCGAGGGCCACGGCGGCGTCAACGCTTCGAGTGCGCGCCAGGTCGATCGCCTCGGCGAGCGTCAGCCTCAGCTCGCGCCCCGCGGCCGCGGCCACCGGCGCGAGCAAAATCAGCAGTGCTATAAGGCGGTTCATCTCGTTCACTGGTCTTTTAACGCGTCAGCCGGGTCGACTCTCATCGCTTTCATTGCCGGCAGCCAGATGCCCGCGGCAATCAGGAGCGCCATGAGGCCGAAGGCGCAGGCCATACCCTTCGCCATCATTCCGGCCGAAACGCCGTAAAGTATCTTGGGAATCAGATAGAATGCAATCGGCACCGCAATCGGCACCGAGGCGCACAGAAGCACCATCCCCTCGCCGAGGAACCGCCGCAGGATGTCGCGCCGGCGGCAGCCGTTGACCATCCTCACAGCGATTTCGCCCTGCCGCTGGGTGGTGCGGAACCAGAAAGCCCCCAGGAACCCGAGGAAAATCACCATCAGCAGGAACGCCGCGCCGATGGCGAAGGCGCGCGTCTGGTTGTCGATTTCGAGCTGCGCGCGGTCGCGCATGGTGTCGATCGACTCAAGGCTCCGCAGGTACACGTTGCCCGTTTTGAGGTTGGTGGTGTCCATCGCCGCCGCGAATTCGGCCGATTTCCCCGGCTTCACGCGGATCACTACCTCCCTGGGCCATTCGTCGGCCCCCAGGGGGAAGTAGATAACGCCGTAGAACAGCTTCTCGTAGTCGCTGCGGGCCAGTCCGCGGGCCGTCGCTCCAACGCGGCGCACGACAGCCGAGTCGCCGTTGACAATCACGTCGCGGCCCCGCAGCCTCGTTGGGTCGCAGTTGTCGCTCATCCCCGGCTCGCAGTCCGAGATTATCAGTTCGCCCCGCTCGAGGCACCCGGCAAGCTCCTCGGTGGTCTCGCCGTTGAGCCCCTCGAGGCGCAAGGCGCGCACAACGTCGGGGCTCATTATGCGCGAATTGCCCAAGTAGGTGTAGGTGGTGTCGCCGTCGCCGTAGGAGAGCTGTTGGCCCATGAAATTGTAGTTGTAGGGGAGGGCGTTGTTCCCCGCGCCGACGTATTCGACCCGCGGGTCGGCCCGCAGGCGTGCCAGGAGCATGGCAAGGTCGGTGAAATCGTTGTGGGTCGAGTCGCGCTCGATGTAGAGGGTCGAGTTGGGCGACACATATTTGGTGCGCGCCATGAAGATGTCGCGCAGGTCGTAGCCCGGGTTGTCGTCGCGCATCGATGCCACCAGGCACATATAGGTGAGGATGAACCCCATCACCGCGCCCACGATTACAAGCTCCACCAGGAGCCACACATTCGAGCGCCATTCGCGGCGCATCTGCGCTATGAGATGTCGTTTCATTGTCGGGTTGTGTTTTATTTGGCGTTAATCGCGTCCACGGGGCGCAGCCGCGAGGCCTGCCACGCCGGAATCGACGCGCTGAGTAGGTTGAGGACGAAGCACACTGCCAGGGCTGTGCCGACCGTGGCCCAGCTGATGAGAACCGACAGCGGCGGCGTGGCCCCGGAGCCGAAATTGTCGGCGCTCGCGTAGAGCCCGCTGCATGTGGCGGTGAACACAAGCCCCAAGGCCACCCCCGCCACGCCCCCCGCCAGGGTGACGAGGAAGTTCTCGGCGATGATGTCGAGGATAATCCGCGAGCGGGTGCACCCGAAGGCGCGGCGCACCCCGATTTCGCTCACGCGGCGCCGCATGCGGCTGTGGAGCATGCTCGAAAGGTTGATGGCCGGCACCAGCAGCAGAATCAGGTAGGTGGCAAGGCGCAGGCGCCGCGGTGTCTCCGTGTCGGGGGTTACGTTGCTGCCGTTGAGGCCCGCCGCGATTTCCTCCTGCCCGAAGGGCGCGTTGTGGTAGACGGCCTCCTTCTGGTCGGCGGCAAGGCGAGTTTCGAGTATGGCGTAGCGGGCTCGCACCTGGCCGCGGAGGCTCTCGGGGTCGGTGCCCGGCGCGAGCAGCAGCGCCACGGCTATGTCGCCGAACTCGTCTCTCTCCCCCTCGCCGTCATATGAACGCAGCTTTATGGCGTGGTAGAGGTGGGCGTGGGCCGTGGTGGCCAGCGGCGAGCTGTCGGGCACCACGCCGACGATGGTGTAGGGAAACATGTCGACATAAACCGTGGCCCCAACCGGGTCGCCGTCGGGCGCAAGCCGCCGGGCCATCGACTCGGCCACCACGGCCACCTTGCGGTTGGCGTCGACCTCCTCGGCGGTGAAATAGCGCCCGGCAAGCAGCGGCAGGTCGAAGATTTTGAAAAACTCCGCGTCGACGGCGCGGATGTTGCCGCTCGCCGCGGTGCCGGCGAGGTTGCTCAGCGAGGCCTCCGTTGGGTTGAGCGAGAAGTAGGATGTGTGCTCCACCCCTTCGAGGTCGGCGTAGAGCAGCCGCGCGTTTTCATACGACAGCCCCGACGACGAGTTGTTCTGGCTGTCGCCGGTGTCGCGGAGGTGGAGAAAAGCCCCCACCATCAGGCGGTCGCGGCAGCTCTCGGGCGCGAAGGGTGCCGTCTGCACCCGCTGCATGATCATCACCACCATCACCAGGAACACCGACATCGCCGTGGCAATCAGCGTCACCCACGCGATCACCGGCTGGTGGCGCAGGTCGTAGATTATCTGCTTGATTTTCGTTTTCATACCTTGCTATGTTGGCGGGGTTCAGGAAATCACGCGGCCGTCGAAGAAGCGCACTATGCGGTCGGTGGCCCGCGCCTGGGCGTCGTTGTGGGTCACCATCACTATGGTCGTGCCGTCCTCGCGGTTGAGGCGGTGGAGCAGCCCCATCACCTCGGCGCCCATCTTGCTGTCGAGGTTGCCCGTGGGCTCGTCGGCGAGGATAATCGACGGGGTGCCCACGATGGCGCGGGCTATTGCCACGCGCTGGCACTGGCCTCCCGACAGTTGCGACGGAAGGTGGTTCACGCGGTGGCTTATTTCCAGGCGCTCAAGCACCCGCCCAACCATTTCGCGGCGCTGGGCGGCGCTGAGCCCCGGGCGGTAGGTGAGGGGCAGCTCCACGTTCTGCGCGACGGTGAGCGACGGTATGAGGTGGAAGCTCTGGAACACGAATCCCAGGTTCTCGTTGCGGAAACGGGCCAGCCGCTTGTCGGCCCACCCGGCGCATTTCTCGCCAAGCAGTTCGACGTTCCCCGCCGTCGGGGTATCGAGCAGCCCTATGATGTTGAGGAGGGTCGACTTGCCGCAGCCGCTCGGCCCCATGACGCTCACAAACTCGCCTTTCTCCACCTCGAGGTTCACGTTCTCGAGGGCCGTGGTTTCGATTTCCTTGGTCTGGTACACCTTGCTGATGCCCGTCAGATTGATTATTGCCATAATGATGTGTGTGATGTTAGTCTTTGATTTTAAGTTTTTTGTGCTTGCGCCATTGCTCCATGTCGCCAATGGCCACCTGCTCGCCCGGGGCGATGCCCGACACCACTTCGACATAGTTGCGGTTGCTCCCCCCGAGCTTCACCCGGCGCTTTTCCAGGCGCGTGCCGTCGCTGTTGGCCACGAAGAGCTCATAGTCGCCCGGGCCGCTGAAATAGTTGCCGGCGGGGATGCGCGCCACATTGTCGCGGTAGCCGTAGCTTATGTAGAGCTCGGCCCTTAGGCCCGATTTGAGCCGCGGGTTGCCGGGGTCGTCGAGGCTCGCGGCGATGTCGATCACGCCCCCCTTGGCCTGCGGGGTGACGTTCACGATGGTGCCCCCGAACTCCGCGCCGCCCACGCGGGCGGTGACGCGCGACCCGACGGCCACGCGGTCGCTGCTCCCCTCCGGCACCTCGCCTGTGAGGCGGAACCGCGAAAGGTCGGCCACAACGGCCACCTTCGTGCCCGCGGCAAGCTGGGTGCCGATGTCGCTGACGAGGTAGGTTACCACCCCGTCGCGGGGGGCCGGAATCGAGGCGCGGCGCAGCGTGCTCGCCATCATTTCGAGATCGCGCGCGCTGCTGCTCACCCTCAGCGACTGCACCTCCTCGGCGGCACGGGTGGCCGCGCGCTCGTTGGCAAGCTTTTCGCGAAGCTGGCGCAGCTGCAGTTTGCCGGTGGCGTAGGCTGTCTCGGCCTGGCGCACGCGGTCGCCGGTGCCGCTCCCGAGGCTGTCGAGCCTCCGCTCGTTGTCGACCTCGATGGCGAGGCGGCTCACCTCCATCTCCTTCACTTCGATTTGGGTGGAAAGCTCGCTGAGCAGCGTCTTCGAGGCGAGCCGCTCGCGCTCCAGTTCCTGGCACGCGACGCGGTGGGAGTCGAGCGCCTTGCTATACTCCGCCTCCTGGCTCTCGAGGTCGAGCAGCAGGAGCGGCATCCCCGCCTTGACGCTGTCGCCCGGCTGGGCATACACGCGCAGCACCTGGGTCGACACCGGCGAGTTCACAATCTCCTCGTGGGCCGGCACTATGCGCCCCTGGGCCACCACGGTGGTTTCCAGTTCCCCGCGGTCGGCTGTGGCAAGCTGCAGGTCGCTCCGCTTCACACCCCCCTCCAGGGAGCCGGCGATGGCTATGATGGCCCCGGCAGCGGCGGCAACAGCCACCCCGGCGCGCAGCAGGCGGCGGCGCGTGGCCCGGCGGCGTATCGATGGGTCTATCTTTTTGTCCATTTGCGGCAGTTTGATTTCTGGCGCAAAACAACAAAAAAACGCCGCGTTTGTCAACGTGGCGTGATTCTCAGCGGGTTGCGGGCGCGGCGGCGTCCATTTTCGTACACAGCGCCGCTATGCGTCGCCCTCGGCGGCGGCAGTCTTTTCCCATATATACAGTTTGTCGGAGGGGCGTATCTTGCCCGGAACCGCGATTGAAAAGCTCTGGCCCTTCACGGCCTTGTCGACCGGCTTGAGGTCGACGCGTATTTCGCCGACGGTGAGCAGCACCGTGCCGGTGGTGGGGCCGGTGATCACAATCTCGTCGCCCACGCGGAGCTCGCCCGCCTCCATGAGGAACTCGGCGACCCCTAACTTCGAAAAATAGCGCACCCCCTTGGCCGCGTAGCGCTTGACGCGGGTGGCCGACGACCCGTATTTCATCGACCACTCCCCGAGCCGCTGCCCCAGATAGTAGCCGTCCCAGAATCCGCGGTTGAAGATTTTTCGCAGGTCCTCCTCCCACGCCGCAACACGCTCGGGGGTGTAGGTGCCGTCGCAAAGCGCCTGCAGCGCCTCGGAATAGGCCTTGGTGGCAAGGTAGACATACTCGGGGCCGCGGGCGCGACCCTCGATTTTGAACACCCTTACCCCGGCATCGACCATCTTGTTGAGGAAGTGGATGGTGCGAAGGTCCTTGGGCGACATTATGTATTTGTTCTCGATGTCAAGCTGGTCGCCTGTCTCGCGGTCGGTCACAGTGTAGCCGCGGCGGCAAATCTGCGTGCACGCTCCCCGGTTGGCCGAGGAGTTCATCTCGTGGAGCGAGAGGTAGCACTTGCCCGAAACCGCCATGCACAGCGCGCCGTGGCAGAACATCTCGATGCGCACAAGTTCCCCTTTCGGGCCGCGGATCTGCTCGCGCTCGATTGCCTCGTGGATGGCCGAAACCTGTTCGAGCGACAGCTCGCGGGCCAGCACCACAACGTCGGCCCACTGGGCGAAATAGCGCAGCGTGGCCGTGTTGCCAACACTCTGCTGCGTAGAGATGTGAACCTCGAGCCCCATGGCGCGCGCTTCGAGAATCGCCGCCATGTCCGACGCGATAATGGCCGTGATGCCCGCCTCCTTGGCCGCCGCGAGGATGTCGCGCAGCTTCGGCATGTCGGCATCGTAGATGATCGTGTTGACCGTCAGGTAGCTGTTGACCCCCGCCGCGCGGCACTCAGCCGCGATTTGACGCAGGTCGTCGAGCGTGAAGTTCACGCTCGAACGGGCGCGCATGTTGAGCCCCTCGACCCCGAAATAAACCGCGTCGGCACCCGCCTGGATGGCCGACCGCAGCGACTCGTAGCTCCCCACCGGGGCCATCACTTCAAAATCTTTGCGTTGCATCGAGTGTTCCTTTCTCTTCTTGTTTAATCGCGAAGTTACGAAGAATTTTCCGCAATTGTGGCATTATCGCATTCCCCCTTAACCGATTATTCATTACCTTTGCAGCCACATAATATTATGTTACTGACTTATGAGAATTGCTGTTTACTGCTCGGCCAGGCGAAACATTGACCCCGCTTATGCCGACGACGCTCGCCGGCTCGGCAAGTGGATTGGCGAAAATGGCCATACTCTGGTTTACGGAGGACTGGAATACGGCCTGATGGACGAGGTTGCCAACGCCACTGCCAACGCCGGCGGAAAAGTGATCGGCGTAGTGCCACAGAGCCGCCTGCGCGACCAGCACCCCGCCAACGCGGTCAACATCGCTGTGTCGACGCTCCACGAACGAAAGCAAACCATGGAGGAGAATGCCGATGTGTTCGTGGCGCTCGAAGGCGGTCTTGGTACAATAGACGAAATCATCTCGGCGCTCGTGTCGATGACATTCTTCCGGGCTTTTCAGCCAATCATAATGCTCAACCGCGACGGCATCTACAACCCGCTCAAAGAGCTCTTTGACGTATTGGAGAAGCACAAACTCGCCGGCCCCCCTGCCACGGAGGCCGTCCGGTTTGTAAGCGACGCGGAGCAGCTTATCAGCGCCCTCGAAGCCGAGGCCGCCAACCTCAACGACCCCCAGCCATGAAAATCTACACCCGCACCGGCGACAGCGGCTCGACATCGCTCGTCGGAGGAAAACGCGTCGGAAAAGACTCGGCGCGCCTCGAAGCCTACGGCACCATAGATGAGCTCAACTCACACATCGGACTGCTCAGGGCCACCCCGGGTCTGCCCCCTGAGGCCGACCCGCTGCTCGACTACGTTCAGAACAAACTCTTCAACATCGGAGCGTACCTCGCGACCGACAACGCCGACAACCCCGCACTGGCCCCCGCCGGGCTGACCCTCGAAGCCGCCCAGCGCCTCGAAGCCGCCATCGACCAAGCCGAAGAGCAGCTGCCGCCACTCCGCGAATTCATCCTTCCCGGAGGCACCCTCGCCGCCGCCCAGGCCAACGTGGCCCGCACCGTGTGCCGCCGCGCCGAGCGCCGCGTCACAGCCCTCGCGAACCCACGCTGTGGCAACGCCGTCGTCGACCCGGCCGTCACAACCTTCATCAACCGCCTGAGCGACTACCTCTTCAACCTCGGCCGCCTCTGCAACCACATCGCCGGCCACCCCGCCCCCGCCTGGCGCCAAACCCTCTGAGCCAGCTCCCCCCGCCCTCCGAACCCCCTGTCCCGCGGCAAGGTTCAGGCTGGGGAAACAAGCCCGGAGCGGTGCCGGCGGAAGCCCCGTTGGCAATAAAAAGTCGCTTCGCGATAATAAAACCACACCGAGCGATAATAAAACCACACCGAGGCCGTTATTCGTATAGCGCTTACCCCGCCACAGCCGGGCCACAGCCGCTAACGTTCACTAACTCAACAAATAACCTCAAAACGACGAATATGTACTGGACACTTGAATTAGCGTCAAAACTTGAAGACGCCCCCTGGCCCGCCACGCGTGAGGAGCTCATCGACTACGCCCAGCGTTCAGGCGCGCCTCTCGAAGTCATCGAGAACCTCCAGGAAATCGAGGACGAAGGCGAAACCTACGAATCCATCGAAGACATCTGGCCCGACTACCCCTCCAAAGAAGACTTCTTCTTCAACGAAGAGGAGTATTAAAACATTCTTTATAGACTTACAACATAGGATATTAAAGAGTTGAGTGCAGTATCTTGCGACCACTCAACTCTTTTTTATGCCCTTTTACCACCTTTTACCGCAAAATATAATAGCGTAAAAATCGCATACTATATCTCATTTACTTTAGACAACAAAAAATAATATCGAAAAATAGTGTAACTACGGGATAGAAACTGTAGGAAAAGTATAACGCTATGGAAGAATTTTATCCATTGCATACCTATAGTTCAGTAATAATCAGAGTTCCCCCCACATAATTGTGGTTGTGGAGCGCTTAGCGTCTAACAGCATAAATTAATATATAAACATCAAATATCGAGCGTTAGGAATAGAGGATATATTGGGTATAATTGGGAATAATAATTATTATTCCCTATCTTTGTGGCTGAGAAATTTGTTTATAAATGATTGAACCTACTCCCGAAATTAAGGATGTAAATTTACCAGAAGCCTTTATGCTTTTAGGTAATCCTTCCTTGTCAACATTATTTAGGACGATTGAACAAAAATATCTATATTGGGACAAAGTTAAATATCTTGCACCTGAGCAAAATGCACCCGAAGTTTTGTGGCATGCTGTAAAACTCAGCCGCACGCTCAAAAGGAATACTTTGAGATTCGGGAAATATGAATTTCACTTCACCATAACAGAAAGGATGTTATCCTTACTGCATCAATTTGATTTAAACTTTGGTGGAAGTCTCAGTTCTGAAGGGTTGATATCTACAAACGACAGAAAGTATATATTAACAAGTTCTATCATGGAGGAAGCAATTGCCTCCAGTCAAATGGAAGGGGCGAATACGACTCGAAAAGTAGCTAAAGAAATGCTACGAAAACAATCAACCCCTAAAAATAAGAGTGAGAGAATGATAGTCAATAACTATAATACTATCAAATATATTTCTGATATAGCGAAAGAGGATTTTTCTCTTGATTTAATACGACGTATTCACAAAATGATTTCTAATTGCACGCTTGATGAATTAGAAAATGAAGGAAAATTACGGGATAATAATGATATTTTTGTCATGAATGCTATTAGTGGTGAAATTGCTCATACTCCTCCATCTCATGATGAAATAAGCGAGATGTTACAGGACTTGTGTGACTTTGCGAATGATGCTAACCCTCAATTCTTTGTACATCCAATCATAAAAGGGATTATTATTCATTTTGTACTTGCTTTCATTCACCCATTTTGTGATGGTAATGGTAGAACTGCGAGATCTTTAGTGTATTGGTATCTGCTAAAAAATAAGTATTGGTTTGTCGAATATCTGTCTATTTCGCGTATTATATACAGAAGCAAACCTAAATATGAACAATCATTTCTATATGTGGAAAATGATGATTTAGATTTGTCGTATTTTATCATATATCATCTTGAAGTTATGGAGGATGCGTTTATAGAGCTCAAAGATTATCTTAGTAGAAAAATACATGAAAAAGCTTTATTAGACAATTTTACCTCAATACCTGGATTGACACTTAGACAAGCCGAGATTTTAAAAATTTTAAATGAGAAACCAGGAATTGTTCTTTCAGCTAAAGAAATTGCTAATAGATTTGGATTAAATACTAAATCTATTAGAAATGATTTAAGAAATTTGTGCAAGCTTAATATTATATCAGAAATTCCTGTAAATGGACGTGAATTCGGTTATGAAAGAGTTTATGATTTTGAGGATAGGATAGAAAAGATAAAAATGGGAAACAACAGGGAATGATAGGGAAATATTCGAATAATTCCCTATCGAAGTGTTGCGTAAAACCCTATTAATGCGTTGTGCAAAAATGGCGCAACTGCATTCCACCGTGTTTTACAACGAAAAAATGGCGTAAAAATAACCACGGCATTTATAATATATTAGTAATAAGTTGGTTAATATTAAGGATTGTTCTTCGACGAGGAATAACACTAACTGCGCTGCTAACGCTGATATGGACGAATGTTCAAGGAGCTGGTAATCGCAACCGGGCGATCACCAGCTCCTTTATTTAGTCTAATAACTACCTATCTGTTATTTATACCTATTTGTTGCGGTGGGGGTTAGGGGCG
>CAYTBH010000059.1:13064-14410 GCA_964435935.1 uncultured Alistipes sp. | reverse complement strand
GCCGAGTAGAGATACTCCTCGACAACGGGGCTGAGGCGGTGGATTTCGTCGATGAAGAGCACGTCGTTCTCCTCGAGGGAAGTGAGGATGCCGGCCAGGTCGCCCGGCTTGTCGAGCACCGGCCCCGAAGTGACCTTGAACCCTACACCGAGCTCGTTGGCGATGATGGCCGAGAGGGTCGTCTTGCCCAGGCCGGGAGGGCCGTGGAGCAGCAGGTGGTCAAGCGCCTCGCCGCGCATGCGCGCCGCGGCCACGAACACCTTGAGATTCTCGACAATCTTATCCTGACCCGAGAACGCTTCGAAGCGCACGGGACGCAGAGCGCGTTCCAAATCGCTGTCGGCGCTCGAGGCGGCGCGCCTGATATCGTAGTCGGGAGTTTCGTCTTGCATATCCGCGAAAATACGCATTTATTTCAACCCGCGCAAACCCAACTTGCCACGCCGCCGCGGCTCAACGGCGGTGGAAGGCCGCCAGGGAGGCTATGGGCGATGGGAGGAAGGCCACCTCGCGCCCCGCCAGCAATTCGCGGAGCTCGGGGGCGAAGGCCGCGCCCAGCGACCCGACGAACCCCACCGGGAGGTCGGCGGGATAGGCCGCGAGCGACTCGGCGACGAAAGCCTCGAACTGGCCCCGCGCCCCCGCGGCGAGCCGGGGGTCGGCAGTGTGCGAGCGCACGAAAGGGGCAAACGAGGCGAGAAACCGGTTGGCTCCCGGCTCGCGGTATACGCGACGTATCACCTCGTCGTAGGTGAGCGAGGCAAACTCCCGTTCGAAGTCGCGGCGGGTGGCCTCGTCGAGCCACCCTTTGTAATATTGGTTGAGGAGCATGCGGCCAAGGGCGGCGCCCGAGCCCTCGTCGCCTATGATGAACCCCATGGGGCGCACGTTTTTCACAATGGCCGCGCCATCGTAGTGGCCCGAGTTCGAGCCCGTGCCGAGGATGCACGCCACCCCGGCGGAGTGGCCGAAAAGAGCGCGGGCGGCCCCCAGGAGATCGCTTTCAACCTCCACGAGGGCGTTTGGCAGAGCAGCGGCAAGGGCTGCCTCCATGGCGCGCGCCCCGGCGCCGGCGCACCCGGCACCATAGAAACGCGCCTCGACGACCCCCTCGCGGTCAATCCCGGCAAGACTCCCGGCCACCCACCGCGCCACCGCCTCGGGGGCGTTGACTGCGGGGTTCATTCCGGGTGTTTCGAAACACTTTTCGCCCGCGGGGGTGTCAATGAGCACCCAGGCGCACTTCGTGGAGCCGCAGTCGGCAACGAGAATCGAGCTCATCGCGCGGCCTCCTTCTCCTTGCGCCCGAACGAGGGCGACACCTTAATAATATAGCACACTCCGAT
>CAYTBH010000059.1:0-12964 GCA_964435935.1 uncultured Alistipes sp. | reverse complement strand
AGGCGGTAGAGCAGCATGAACAGCAGGGCGGCAAAAATCCCCTTTTTCTTGAAGAAAGCCGCGAAAGTCTCAAAAAACTCAGCCGCCACCTCGCGCCAGCCACGCGGCTCGCGGTCGCGGTCGGCTGCCGGACGGGGTAGCATCACAGAGTGATAGAGCGCCGCGATGAGGAAAAAGGCCGAGAGGATGCCGAACACCGTCATCCACCCAGCGGCCTCGTTGCCGGTGGTCGCCGCGACGTTGGCCGCCAGCACCACCAGGCCCCCCTGCCCCACAATCATCGAGCAGCGGTAGAAGAGCGAACGGATGCCCACGAAGTAGCTCTGCCCGTGCTGCGAAAGGCCCAGCATATAGAAGCCGTCGGCGGCGATGTCGTGGGTGGCCGAGGCAAACGCCATGAGCCAGAACACGCAGAGCGTCAGCTGGAAAAAGCCGGGTGCCGGGAGGGCGAAGGCAATGCCGGCCATGGCGATGCCGATGGTCCACTGCATGGCCACCACCCACCAGCGCTTGGTGCGCAGAATGTCGACAAACGGGCTCCAGAACGGCTTGATGACCCACGGCAGGTAGAGCCACGCCGTGTAGAAAGCCAGCTCGGTGTTCCCGATGCCGAGACACTTGTACATGATGGTCGAAATGGTCATCACCGCCATATAGGGGAGCCCCTCGGCAAAGTAAAGCGACGGCACCCACCACCAGGGCGACCGGCGGCCAGACACCTTTTCTCTATTCATAAATCTTTGTCAGCGTAGCGTTTGGGAAATAATGCTTAAGAATCTGGCGATAGTCGTAGCCCTTGGCGCCCATCACGGCGGCCCCGATTTGGCACAACCCCACCCCGTGGCCCCAGCCACGGCCGTCGAGCACCCACCGGCCCCCTTCGAGCCGGGCGTCGAAGGCCGAGCTGTAGAGGTGGCTTTCGGATAGGGCGCGCCTTATTTCGAGCTCCTTGCCAATCACCATGGAGCGTTTCGTGCCGCGGATTCTCAGGCGCACAATGCGGCCCGAAGGGCCCTTCTCCACCGGCTCGAGGGCCAGAATCTCGCCAAAGTCAATGCCCGTCTTGCGGCGCAGGAGCTCAGAAAGCTCCCGGGGCTCGTACTCCACCCGCCAGCGATAGAAGTCGGGCGTTTCGCGGTCGTAGCTGTTGAGCACCTGCGCGAGCACAGCCTCGTCGGCTGTGTCGCAGAAATCGGCACCGCCATCGTTGTCGGCCACCGACACAAGGTAGGGGTGGGGAACCTCCTCCCAGCAGTTTTCAAACAGCTCGGTGCGCCCCCCGCAGCACTTCGAGAAACGGGTGTCGCAAATAGCCCCGTCGAAGGTGAGCACCTCGCCGCGGGTTTGGTCAACGGCCCGGGCGGCCGCGGGGTTAGTTTGGCGCGTAAGCCCTTGGTAGCGTTGGCAATGGTCGTCGGCGCAGACATCGAAAAGGCGATGGTCCTCGCGGTCGTACCACCGCACCATCTCCCCCTCCTCGCGCCCGGCTGTTTGGGCCACCGGCTTCGGTCGCTGGTCACCCTCCTTGCGGATGTTGGCCAGCAGCCACGAGCGCGAAATCACCGCGTGTGCTTTCAGCAGCGCCTCCGAGGCGTTGGCGTTCATCTCTGAGGAAATGACGCTTTTGAGGTATTGTTCGAGGGGTATGTCGTTGATAGCCACCTGCATCATGCCGTCGGGAACAATCCGCAGGGCGCCGGCGAAGCGTTGCCGCTCGCGGCGCTGCCAGTGAAAACCGATGCCGATTGTCACATCGTCGATTTCAAACGTGCCGTCGGGCAGGCGGCGGCTTTCGATTTGCGGCGCGGTGAGCAGCCCGACGCTTATCACCGGCTCCTCGTTACAAATCAGCATAACCCACCTCCCTGAGTATTTCTTTGAGTTTCAGCGCGTCCATGCGGTTAAAATCGGCGCGGCGGGGTGTGATCATCACTCCGGCGCACTCCACTGCGGCAGGACTCGCGAGCATCTGCCCCTCCCCGGTGCCGTAGCACGACGGACGGTGGGCGCGGCGCGGAATCACCGTCAGCTCGACGCCCCCTTCGACAGCCATGGCGTAGACATTCATCATCGGCTCCTCGCCTCCCGGCACCCATCCTTCAGAGCTGCAAACGCGTTCCATAGCCTCAGCGGCCTCGGCATCGCCTGCGGCCACGAAGCGGCTGTTGCGAAGCGGCCAAGGGTGCCGACTGCCAAACATTGGGAGCATCTCGGCAGGAACGGCCTGGAAATGAAGATGGTCGGGAGCCGACGCCCCGCAGCGGGGACCATTGTAGAAAACCACCATCCCGGGCATCATCCTGGCAAAGGCCATCATGTCGGCAACCCTGCCCCACCCCTCGGTCGCGAGTAGCTGGGGCTCGTGGCGCCCGGAAGCGATGGTGAAATGCAGCGGAAACACCGGGAACGGGTTCACCAGCACCTCGTAGCCGCGCTCGGCGGCGAGCACCCGCTGCTCGACGGGGCGGTTGGCGGCGCAAAGGAAGCAAGGGCGCTCGGCGATGGCGCGCCGGTCGGTATTAGCCGATGCCGACACGGCCCGGGCCGGGTTGAACTGCACCCGCCACAGAGCGCTTCCCGCCGCGACCTCCTTGGTCTCGACCCGCTCCAAGGCGGCATAATTGGTCCGCGCCAAAGGCCAGTCGGCCACCTGGCGGCGGTGTTCCCGGGCCAAAGCCGTAGTGTCGAAGGCCGTCATATCCTGTTCATTCTTTTGCGGGCAATCAGCGCGATTGTGCGCAGCCAGTCCTTGTAGTGGTTGTTGGCCACCACGGCCTGGGGCGAAAGGCGGTGGTCGGTGTTCCCCTCCCAGCGGCGGCAAAGGTAGAGCGACTCATAGATGCGCCCCAACTTGTAGGTGCGCGTTATGCGGATGCCCACGCCATAGTCCTCGCCATAGCTCACATTGGGGAACCCTATTTTTCTCACGACGGGTGTAAAGAAAGCTCTCGGAGCGCCGAAACCATTGATGCGCAGCACATTGTTGTGGCCGTTGTCCTGCGTCCACTCCGCGTGGTCGATGAGCCCCGGGGGAATCGGCTTCCCCTGGAAGTCGGTCAGCTCGTAGGACCCCACTACCATCGCGACGCGCTCGCTGCGGAAATGGTCGACTATTTTCTGCAACGTCAGCTCAGTCTTGTAGCGGTCGTCGCTGTCGAGCTGCACGCTGTAGCGCCCGCACGCGGGGTGCTCCACAGCCCGGTTCCAGCAACCGCCGATGCCCAGGTCCTGGCGTTCGGGCTTGATTACGACCACGCGGCTGTCGGCGGCGGCGAGGCGGCTGAGCACCTCGGAGGTGCCGTCGGTCGAGTGATTGTCGACGACAATGACGTTGAAAGGCTTGTCGAGCTTCTGGCTCAGGGCCGACTCCACAGCGTCGGCAATAGTGGCCACGCGGTCGCGCACAGGGATAATCACCGAAACCTCGTTGGCGAAATCACCCTCCTCGATGTCGACCTCCTGCTCGCGCGGCGGCAGGTAGGCCCCCACCATGCGCAGGTAGGCGGTGAAAGCCAGCTCCATCTCGAGCTGCACGGCGCGGTTGCGCGGATTCACATAGTCGAACTGCGCTTCACCCTTCCCTCCGGCGGGCTGCTCGGTCACCCGGGCAAGCGGTTCAGGCAGATGCAGGATGCACTCTTCGGCCGAGATAATCAGCCGCGAGGCATAGAAGCCGGCATACTGGTAGTGGGGGCAGATCCACAACGCGTTTTTCAACAGCGACACGCGCACCAGCATCACCGGCCCGAAATCGAAATCGTCGCGAAACGACCCCGGCAGGTAGTCGCACGTCGGGACGCGTTCAATCGTCCCGTCGGCATGTTCGAGCATATAGTCGCCATAGAGCCAAGCCACCCCGCTGTCGTCGGCAATCTGGGTGAGCCGCTTGATAGCGTCGGGAAGGAGGGTCACGTTCATGCGCTTGTTAATCAGGAGCACATATTCTCCCTCCACGTCGGCCATGAGCTCGCGCAGTTCGAGCGTTGAGGTAATTGGGTCAATGGCTATGGTTCGCATAATTTTGGATATATGAGGTTTCTTATTTTGCCCCTTTCAGGAATTGAAGGGTTTCTTTCATGATCTGGTCGCGCTGGCCGGCCCCCTCCACACTCTCGAAGGGGAAGCCGAAGCACACCGTGCGGTAGGTGCGTCCGTCGGGGTGCGGCGTGACGCGCTCCATCGCCGTGGCCGCCGGGAACCCGTTCTCGTCATAGCGCATCACGATGGCGGCATCGTCGGTGGCCGGGCGCAACGCGTCGGGAGCCGTCACCGCGTAGCTGTCCTCGCCGGCTGTGGTGCGGAAGCGGTAGCGCCCCCAGCGAAACACCGGGAACTTCGACGGGACGACGCTCACATCGCCCCCGGTAGCCACTGCCGAGCTGTGCCAGCGGAAGCCGAGCACGTCGGCGGCGAAGCGCAAGTCGGCCGCGCGGGTCAGCGAGTCGGCCGCGGCGTTGTTCTCGAGGTCGGTGGCTATGTATGAGCCGCTCACCATCACGCTGCCCCCTATGGCGCAGTGGGTCAGCAGGGCGTTCTGCAGTTCGGGACTGAAAGCCTGGTGGCGTGTCGAGCCGTTGAAAAGCCGCTTGGTGCGCTGCAGCCCCAGCACGAGGTCCACGATGCGCGGCGACTGCGACGTGGGAATCCGCGCCGCGAAACCCTTGGCCGTGGAGCTCACGAATCCCATCCCGGCGGCTTTCACCGCCGCGCCGTGGATGTAGACGTTGTCGCGGGTGTTGCCCCCGGTCACCCGGCGCTCGCGGTTGCCGCGCGACGCCCCGAAGCCGGGGAAATCGTTGTTGCGGAATTCCGAGCCCGGGCGGAAGTCGAGCTGCTCCCCGGTCATGATTATTTCGCGCCCGTCGGCAACCGCCGGCTCGCCGCGGAAGTCGAATCCCGAAAATTCGAGCGTCTCAAACCACCCCGGGGCCGACGTCAGCGTGAAGCCGTCGACAATCATCACCTCCGGCAGCTTCCCGCCGCGGTCGTAGAGCGCCAGCGCCTCCGAGGGGAACGAAACTCCGCCGTCGTTGCCGGCTGTCACCCGGTAGCTGTGAATGCGGTCGTCGGCTATCTTCACGGCATAGCTCTCATCCTTTGTTATGGCAAGCTGCCTGAACGCGCCCCCGTCGACTCGCTCCTCAATTATATAATAGGTGGGCATCGCCGTCGATTCCCGCGGGTCGGGGGTAGGCTTCCAGCTCAGGGTGTAGCGACCCCCGCCGTCGGCACGGATGCCGAACTGCTCCACCGCCAGCGGCTGCACGACGTAGGGCGTGCCGTAGCGGTCGGCCAGGAATCGCAATATGCCTTTATACACCGCGCGGCTCACTATGAAGCGGAATTCCGGGTCGAGCGCGCGCTTCATATCCTCAAAATTCTGGTGCGAGAGCGCCTCGATAATCATCGCCGGCACTTTCGTCTCGCGCACCTCGTAGTAGCGCTTGTCGCGCACCGACCGCGAGCTCCATGCCGGGTCGTAGAGCGCCCTGATGTCGTCGACAACAGTGTTCACCACCCCGTTGGCCAGCTTCGCGTTGGCCGACCGGGCCGAGCCGTTGCCGAAAGGAGCGCCCCCGTCAGTGCTGTAGAGCCCCAGGGTGCCGACCGTGGTGCCGTCGTCGCGGATGCCCGCGTCAGTGTGGAAGGCAAAGGCCATGTCGACGGGCACTTTCAGCCCGGCGCTGTCGGGGAGCACCGCCGACCCTCCCGAGAGGTAGTTAACCCAGAGGGCGCGGCTCATATAGTCGTCCTTGTAGTCGTTAGCGCCCTCGTTGGGAGTGTAGACCTCCGGGGGCATGCCGCTGTATTGCAGCCAGTAGCGCGCGCCCTCGTTGGCGCGGGGCGAGCCGCTCGAGAAGCTCTCGTAGCCCGCCTGGCCTCGGGCCACGCTCCCCATGCCGCCGCCAAATTTCACGGCGTCGGCCGAAACCACCGCTCCGTCGTCGTCGGTGCGGTTGGTGAGCTCCACAGCCGGCTGCTCAGAAAGCCCTTTGTCGAATTCGTAGGTGCCTATGTAGACCCACGTCCCGCCACCCATCTGCTGGTTCACGGTCACTTCCGTCGTCCCTCCGAGGTGGTTCACGGTGTAGAGCGCGTCGGTGGCGCTCTCCGGGGTCGAGGCATAGGAAACATAAACGGCATAGCGCCCGCGCTTGGGGAAGTCGCCCCTCCACTGCGCCAGGCTTTCGTGGTCGGTGTCGTCGGCGCCTACCCCCTTCACAATGTCGGCTGTGCCCCCTTTGAAAGGGTTGTCGCCGTCGCGCAGAGGGCGCTTGGGGAGTGCGAAGCCGCTCCCGGCCTCCATCTCCTCCCATTTGTGCCGCCCGTTGGCTATGGAGTATTCTCCGTCGGGCGTGCCGTCGTAGTCGGCGATAATCTCGACAGTGCCGAGGTCGCGCTCGCGGGGCATCATGACGTAGGCCCCGGCATTTTCAAGCATCGGCGCGATATACTGGATTGCGAAACCGGTTGAGAGAAGGTCCTCCACCGTGCCGAAAAGGCGCGGACGCTGCCAGCGCCACTGCCCCTCGTTGTTGTCGAAATAGCGGCCATGGCTTGGCCACAGCGCTATGGTGCGCCCCTCGAGCCCCTTGGTCACCGGGGCCGGGCGGCTCACGGAGACAAACGGCTCGGTGTCGGCCAGCGTGCCCGTCGTGCCGCGGATAATCAGCGGCCCCGACGCTCCCCGGCTCTTCCTCGAGCCGCGCCGGCGGCTTTTGCTTCCGCGCGATTTCTTCTTTTTCTTCTTCGCGACAGCCGTGGTGCGCGCCTTGCTCTTGGCCCGCGCATAGCTCTCCGCGGGGGTCGCGAGCAGCAGCAACGCCGCCACCATCAAGGCTAATATTCTATGTAGACTGTTGAATCTCAATTTATTTTCGGAATTTTGGCAGGCTCATCGCTGCAGCCAGGTGTAGTTTTTTCGCGAAGCGCCTCCGCATTTCAGGCGGTAGGCCAGAGTGCGCGTCCAGTGCCACAGCATAGGCCACCAGGCGACCCACGCCCCGACTTTCACGCCCAGGGCGCGGCCACATCGGGCCCACGAAGCGCACATCGGAATCCAAAGGGCCGCCGCCAGCGCTGCGAAAACACACGCCGGCACGCCGTTGGGAAGCGACACCGCCACCCCGGCCGCGGTAGCCGCGAGCCACACCCACAACGCCACTGTGCCCGACCCCGCCAGCACCGACGCCCCCTTGGGCAGGAAGCGCGAGGTGAAAACGTGGCGCAAACGCTCGTCGCGCCAGCGGGCGCGGGGGCGGAACGCCGCCACCTCGACCCGCGACTGCTCCGAAAGCTCCACCGCCGTGTTGGCCCCGGTGGCTATCTCGTTGACAAACATATCATCGTCGCCCGAATGCAGGTTGAGCGAGCGCGAAAACCCTTTCGCCTCGTTGAAAAGGCGGCGCGAATAGCCCAGATTGTAGCCCGTGCCCCGGTAGGGCACGCCCCGCAGGGCCGAGTCGAGCCACACTGTGGCGGTGGCCAGCTCGTCGTAGCGGTCAGAAAGCCTGTTGAGCCCGGCCATGGTGGCCCACCCGATCACAACTTCCTTCCCCATCGCGAAATGGCGGCATATACGGCTGAGCCACTCCCGCGACCCGATGCGGCACACCGCCGACGTGAGCACCACGAAGGGATATTTCGCACCCTTTACGCCCAGACTGATTGCCAGCTTCTTGCGGCTGAGATTGTGGGCCTCTTCGGGGATAAACGTCAGGCGGAGCCTGCGCCCCGCCTCGTGAGTGGCCGCCAGGAGCCCGACGGTGTCGGTCACCCCCTCGGCCTTGCCGTCGTTCACGACAAGCACCTCCCATTCGCCGGCATAATCCTGGGCGAGCAGCCCGGGGAGCATCTCCTCGAGGTCGGCGGCGTTGTCGCGGGCGTAGACAACCACCGTCACCCCGGGTTGGCGGAGGCCGTCGGCCTCCGGGGCGCGTGTGGCTGCCTCAGAGGCCCTTGCCACGCGGCGCGCGCGGCCGGCGCAAGCATAAAGCACCCAGCACGCGGAGGCCGCCGCAAGGGCCATGGCCACCCACACCGCCGGGTCGATTTCATTGAAAGAAAAATACATCTGCTTTGGAACCTGCTAATAATTCTGCTATTCTGAGCAAAATTACAAAAAAAGTGGCATTATCGCCCCCTTGCCGACGGAAATTTTACTAACTTTGCCAATATGTTTCGGGCTGTTGCGGCAATCAGCTTCCGACCACCCTCCCCACCCATAACACCGCTACTGACATGATTACCGGTAAAATCGAAATCAACCGCCTCAAAATCTTTGCACACCACGGAGTTGCCGAGCAGGAACGCGTGGTCGGGAACCTTTTCGAGGTGAGCGTTTCCCTGGTCTACTCCTCCATCAGGGTGGCCGAAACCGACACCGTGCCCATGGCGATTGACTACTCCGAGGTCATCGACCTCGTCAACGAGCAGATGGCCCGCCCCTCGGCCCTCATCGAGCATGTCGCCTGGCGCATTCGCCAGTCGCTCATCAGCCACTACCCCGAGGTGACCCGCGGCATGGTGAAGGTGGCCAAGCTCACTCCCCCCATCCCCTCGACCGAGGTCGGCGAGGTGGCCGCCATCATCGAGTGGAGCTGAATCCTCCAAGCGGACGCGAGCCCGCTTCTTTTTTTAAGAACCCACCCTACTTCCGACAATGGGAAAGAACAAGTTAAAGAAATTCCGCGAGATGGAAACCATCGACTGCGTTTTCCAGGCACCCTACGGCGAGCTTATGGCCGCGGGCGGTTTCCCTCTCAGAGGCCATTGGCGCGAGCAGTTTTTCCACAACGACAACCCCATCGTGCTCGAGCTCGGATGCGGAAAAGGCGAATACACCGTGGGCCTCGCCCGCCGTTTCCCCGACTGCAACTTCATCGGCATCGACATCAAGGGCGCGCGCATGTGGACCGGCGCATGCCAGGCGCGCGACCTCGGCCTGAAAAACGCCGCCTTCGTCCGCACAAACATCGAGCTGCTCGACCGCTTTTTCGCCCCCGGCGAGGTCGACAGCCTGTGGATCACTTTCCCCGACCCACAGATGAAAAAGGCCCGCAAGCGCCTCACCGGCACCAACTTCCTCAACCTCTACCGGCGAGTGATGAAGGACGGCGGCACCGTCAACCTCAAAACCGACTCCCCCTTCCTCTACACCTACACCCGCGAAATGGCCCTCGCCAACGCCATTCCGCTCATCGCCGACACCCCCGACCTCTACGCGTCGGTCGAGGCCGGCTCCCCGCTACCCCCCGGAGTGACCCCCGACATCATGCAAATCCGCACCTTCTACGAGCAGCAATGGCTCGCCCGCGGACTCTCGATTAAATATCTCGCCTTCCCGCTCGCCCACCAGCCGCAACTCGCCGAGCCCGAAGTCGAAATCCCCCTCGACACCTACCGCAGCTTCTCGCGAGGGGTGCTCGAAACCATGCAGACCAACCCAGACTGACACCCCACCTTTTACCTACCGACATGACCCTCTACCCGCAACTCATCCTCGACGCGCTCGCCAACGTGCGCTACCCCGCCTCCGGCAAAGACATCGTTTCGGCCGGAATGGTTGAGGACGACATACGCATCGACGGCGACTCTGTGAGCTTCTCACTGATTTTCGACCGTCCAACCGACCCCTTCATCAAGTCAATAGTCAAGGCCGCAGAAACCGCCATCGCCACCTACATATCCCCCGACGTGAAAATCAAGGGGAACATCAACGTCAAAACGCGCGCCGCCGCCCCGAAACCCGCCGAGAAACCGTTGCCGCGCGTCAAGAACATCATCGGCGTGTCGTCTGGCAAAGGGGGCGTGGGGAAATCGACCGTCGCCAGCAACCTCGCCGTGGCCCTCGCCCGCGAAGGCTACAAGGTAGGTCTCCTCGATGCCGACATCTTCGGCCCCTCGATGCCCAAAATGTTCGGCGTGGAGGATGCCGAGCTCTACATGCACAACGTCGACGGACGCAACCTCATCATACCCCTTGAGCGCTACGGCGTGAAACTCCTCTCAATCGGCTTCCTCGTAAACCGCGACGCCCCCGTGCTATGGCGCGGCTCCATGGCCTCAAACGCCCTGAAGCAGCTCATCACCGAGGGCGACTGGGGCGAGCTCGACTATTTCGTAATCGACATGCCCCCCGGCACCTCCGACATCCACCTCACTCTCGTGCAAACCCTCGCCATCACCGGCGTGGTTATCGTCAGCACCCCACAGGAGGTGGCCCTTGCCGACGCCCGCAAAGGCATCGCGATGTTCACCGGCGACAAGGTCAACGTCCCCATCCTCGGCATAGTGGAGAACATGGCATGGTTCACCCCCGCGCAGCACCCCGACGAACGCTACTACATCTTCGGCCGCGAAGGGGCCGCCAGGCTCGCCAAAGAGATGGGCGTGAAGCTCCTCGCGCAAATTCCCCTCGTGATGTCAGTTGGCGAGGCGGGCGACGCCGGAACCCCCATCGCCTGCGAAGAGTCGGTGGCCGCACGCGAATTCATCCACCTCGCCCGCGAGGTGGCCGACGCCGTGGCCGAGCGCAACGCCACCCTCCCCCCGACACTCAAAGTGGAAATGAAAAAATAGCCCCCGCGATGAGCAAGATTCTCATAATCAACGGCCCCAGCCTAAACCTCCTCGGCGTGAGAGAGCCCGAAATATATGGCCGCATCGCCATGGACGACTTCCTCAAAGCCCTCGCCGCCGACTATCCCTCGCTCGACCTCGAATACGTCCAGAGCAACCACGAGGGCGACATCATCGACGCCATCCACTCTGCAGGGTTCGACGCCGACACTAAGGGAATCGTGCTCAACGCCGGCGCCTACTCCCACACTTCGCTCGCAATCGCAGACGCCATCCGCGCCGTGCAGACTCCCGTGGTCGAGGTCCACATCTCAAACACCGCCGCCCGCGAGCCCGAGCGACGGGTGTCGATGATCGCGCCCGCGTGCCGAGGCTCTATCGCCGGCTTCGGCCTCGACAGCTACCGCCTCGCCATCGAAGCCCTCATCTGAACTCCACCCAGGCATGATTCAAAGCTACATCGAAGCCCACTCATCGCCCGAACCAGCGCGCCTCGCGGCCCTGCGCCGCGAAATCAACCTCCGCTGCCTCTACCCGCGCATGTGCTCGGGCCACCTCCAGGGGCGCCTGCTCACCCTACTCACCGCCATGGTGGCCCCCAAGCGGGCGCTCGAGATAGGCACCTACGCCGGATACTCAGCCCTATGCATCGCCGAGGGGCTCCCCGAAGGCGCGACTCTCGACACCATTGAAATCGACGACGAGATGGAGCCGCGACTGCGCCGCCTCTTCGACTCAGACCCCCTCGGGGCAAAAATAAACCTACACATTGCCGACTCGGCTGAAATCCTGCCGGCACTCCCCCGCGAAGCATTCCAGCTCGTTTTCATGGATGCCGACAAACGCCGCTACCTCGAAACATTCCAGGCGGTGCTCCCCCTCGTGGAGCCGGGCGGATTCATCCTGGCCGACAACACCCTCTGGGACGGAAAAGTGGCCGACCCCGCCGCCAAGCCCGATCCCCAGACCGCCGGAATAAGGCGCTTCAACGACGCCGTGGCCGCCGACCCGGCACTCCTCACAGTGCAGCTACCCCTGCGCGACGGCCTTACTCTAATCCAGAAAAAAAGAACCCCCAACAACCAATCCCACAATGATTAAAGCCCTCCTTTTCGACCTCGGCGGCGTGATTATGGACATCCGCCGCGAACGCTGCGTTGAAGCTCTCCGCGAAATCGGAATGCCAAACCCCGAAGATTTCCTCGGCGACTTCGCGCAGAAAGGCCCATTCCTACAACTCGAAATGGGAGCTATCACACCCGCGCAGTTCCGCCAGGAAATCCGCGCGCTCATCCCCAACCCGGTCACCGACAGCCAGATCGACACGGCATTCGTCCGCTTCCTCATCGGCATTCCCGTAGAGCGGCTCCGCCAGCTCGAGCAGCTCCACCGCCGATTCCCAATCTACATGCTTTCAAACACCAACGAAATCATGTGGGACGCATTCATCGTCAACGAATTCAACAAGGACGGCCACAACCTTCCCTACTACTTCGACGGCTGGGTCACCTCCTTCGACGTGAAATGCTGCAAACCCGCACCCGAGATTTTCCTCGAAGCGGCACGCCGATTCCACCTGCACCCCGCCGAAACCCTCTTCCTCGACGACTCTGAGGCCAACTGCCGCGCCGCGCGCCAACTCGGCTTCCAGGCCGCCCACGTCAAGCAGGATGCCGGCTTCATAAACCTTATCCCAGCCGAAGAATGACAACCCCTCCCCGGCAGCGGCGCATCGCGGTAGTCGGCATGTTCGACGGTCTCCACGCCGGCCACCGCTCCCTGCTCGGCCATCTCGCCGGCGAGGCAGAAAGCCGGGGGCTCAAACCCCTGGTAATATCTTTCGCCAACCACCCCCTCAGCCTCATAAACCCGGCGAAAGCACCCGCCCTGCTGTCAACACCCAGCCAAAAATTCAACCTCCTCCGCGGCCAAGGCTTCCAGCCCGACGAAATTCTCATAACACCCTTCGACGAAACCCTTCGCTCGACCTCAGCCGCGCAATTCCTCGCCCTCCTGCGCGACCGCCACGCCGTCGACGCCCTCCTCATGGGCTTCAACAACCACTTCGGCCACGACGCCCCCCGCGATTTCCAAACCTACAGCGACCTCGCCGCCCAGGCCGGCATAACCCTCCTCCAAGCCCCCGAACTACCCCCTTCGGCTCCGGTGGCAAACCTCTCATCCTCAACCATCCGCTCCCTCATCGCCAAGGGCGACGTCGCCACCGCCGCCACACTCCTCGGGCGCCCCTACACCATCGACGGACGCGTAGTGGCCGGCAAAGCACTCGGGCGCAGAATCGGATTCCCCACCGCCAACATCCTCCCCCCAACGTTGTGCCGGCTTGTATTTCACTCCGACCCCCATCGGGATTACAACAGAA
>CAYTBH010000058.1:0-14556 GCA_964435935.1 uncultured Alistipes sp. | reverse complement strand
ACCTTGTTGGGGAGGTTCTTTGCGAGTTCCTCGCCTTCCCAGATGGTGTTGAGCAGGAATGTGCCGTTGTCGCGCAGACCGCGTGTCACATCGTACATGTGGAGGTAGGCCTGTACGTGGCATGCCACGAAGTTGGGGGTGTTCACCAGGTAGGTCGAGCGGATGGGTGTGTCGCCGAAACGCAGGTGCGAGCAGGTGAAGCCGCCCGACTTCTTCGAGTCGTAGGCGAAGTAGGCCTGACAGTATTTGTTGGTGTTGTCGCCGATGATCTTCACGGAGTTCTTGTTGGCGCCCACTGTGCCGTCGGCACCGAGGCCGTAGAACTTGGCTTCGAAGGTCGACTTGTCGCCCAGGGCGATTTCCTCGGGGAGGGGGAGCGACGTGAAGGTCACGTCGTCGACGATGCCGATTGTGAAGTGGTCCTTGGGCTGGGGAAGGGCGAGGTTTTCGTAAACGCCGATAATCTGGGCGGGGGTGGTGTCCTTCGAAGCGAGACCGTAGCGGCCACCGACGATCACGGGGGCGTTCTCCTTGCCATAGAAACATTCCTTTACATCAAGGAAGAGGGGCTCGCCGTTAGCGCCGGGTTCCTTGGTGCGGTCGAGCACGGCGATGCGCTTGGCGGTCGCGGGCACGGCTGCGAGGAAGTGCTTTGCCGAGAAGGGGCGGTAGAGGTGAACGGAAACGAGGCCGACCTTTTCGCCCTTTTCCATGAGGTAGTCGATGGCTTCCTTGGCGGCTTCTGTGACGGAGCCCATGGCGATGATCACGCGCTCAGCGTCGTCGGCGCCGTAGTAGTTGAAGAGGCCGTATTTGCGGCCGGTGATGGCGGAAATCTCCTCCATGTATTTTTCAACGATTTCGGGCACGGCTTCGTAGGCGGTGTTGCAAGCCTCGCGGTGCTGGAAGAAGACGTCGCCGTTCTCGGCCATGCCGCGCGAAACGGGAGCCTGGGGAGTGAGGCCGCGCTGGCGGAACTTCTCGAGGGCTTCGCGGTCGAGCAGGTGAGCGAGGTCGTCGTTCTCGAGCATCTCGATTTTCTGGATTTCGTGGCTGGTGCGGAAGCCGTCGAAGAAGTTGACGAAGGGAATCGACGATTTGATGGTCGCGAGGTGCGCCACACCGGCGAGATCCATGACTTCCTGCACGGAACCCTCGGCGAGCATAGCGAAACCTGTCTGGCGCACCGACATAACGTCCTGGTGGTCGCCGAAGATGCTCAGAGCGTGGCTGGCGAGAGTGCGAGCCGAAACGTGGAACACGCAGGGGAGCTGCTCGCCGGCGATTTTGTACATGTTGGGGATCATCAGCAGCAGACCCTGCGAGGCGGTGTAGGTGGTGGTGAGAGCGCCAGCCTGGAGCGAGCCGTGGACGGCGCCGGCAGCGCCACCCTCGGACTGCATTTCCTGCACAAGCACGGTTTCGCCGAAGATGTTTTTACGACCGGCAGCCGCCCATTCGTCGACATACTCGGCCATAGTGGATGATGGTGTGATGGGGTAAATGGCCGCAACCTCCGAGAACATATAGGAGATATGGGCGGCGGCCTGGTTACCGTCACACGTCAAGAATTTTTTCTCTTTGCTCATAACTTGACTTATAGTGAAATGATTGTGTTGTAGTATCTTTCATGGCGCCCTGCGGCGAGGACGAAATTTCCAACGCAAAAGTACCACTTTTTTTGTGAAAGTCGACAACATATCGCGATAAAATCGCTGGCTTGCGCGCGGATTCCAACTATAAATAGGTGTTTTTCCGACTAAATTCACCCCCCGGGGCGGCGATTGCGGAATTTTTCGTATCTTCGCGACGCACTATGAACGACTTGCACCGAGAACTAATCCCGGAGCCGGCCCTGAGGCGGTTGCCCTGGTATCTGGCCTACGTCACCCTTCTGCGCGAGAGGGGCGACGAGTATGTCAGTTCCACGCAAATCTCCCGCGAGCTGAAGGTCGACGCGTCGCAAATAGCGAAGGACCTGTCGTTTCTCGACATCCGCGGGAAGACGCGGATAGGCTACGAGGTGCCGCTTCTGGAGCACAAGCTGGAGGAGTTTTTAGGGTTCCGGCGCTCGCACCGCGCCGTTGTCGTCGGGGCTGGCAGCCTCGGCGGGGCGCTGATGCAGGACTCGGGCCTGAACCGCTACGGGCTGAACATCGTGGCAGCGTTCGACGTAAGCCGCGAGGTCGCGGGGAACGCCCTCAACGGCATCCCGGTGTACCCCCTTTGCGAGCTAAAGCAGCGCGTGGGGCAGACGGGAGCGACAGTGGGGATAATAACGGTGCCGGTGGAGCACGCCCAGGCCACGGCCGACCTCCTTGTGGATGCCGGCGTGAAGGCGCTATGGAACTTCACCCCCATAAGGCTGAGCGCCCCCGACGGCGTTGTGCTGACCAACACCTCGATTTACGCCCACCTGGCAGTGATGTATAACCGCATGGAAGCCGGGGGGCGGAAGGCCGAATGAAAATCTTTATCGTAGACCGCACCCTTGAGCGCTGGCAGCGCGAATGGGACGAGGCGCTCCTCGCCGATGCCGCGCCCGACCCGGCGCTGTTGCCGGTGATTGTCGGGGCCGACTCGGCGCTCGTGCGCCCCGGATTCCCCACCTTCATCCCCGACTTCGCCCGCCGCGGATGGGAGCTGCGCCTGGCCCCGGCGCTGCGCGTCGGGCGGCTCGGAAAATGGATCGAGCCGCGGTTTGCCCACCGCTATTTCGACGCCGTGGCCCTCGCCGGGCTTCTGCGCCCCGCCGACCACTCGGCGCCGTGGCTGCCGATATTCGACGGAGCTATCAGCCCCGGGGTGTTCCAACCGATTGACTTCTCGCGGCTCGCGTGCGGGCAGTGCGCGCTGACGACGTCGGCCACCAGCGAGCCGCTCGCCTTTGACGCGGCCAGCCTGCGGGGGGCCGAAATCCTGGCTCTGATCAGCCGCTCGACCACCATCAAAAGCGGCGACATAATAGTGCCGGCGATGTTTCCCGCGGCCATCGAGGCCGAAATCGACACCACGCTGAGGGCCGCGCTGAGCCTCCCCGGAGGGGCTGAAGGGGCTCCCGGGCTGGAGGCGCGCCTGAAATAGGCCCCGCGGGCGATAATAAAGCGGGGCGAAATTCCGTTATTTCACTCAGGCGGCGGCAGGTTCCCGACCGCGACACTCGCAAAAAACGATAAACCAACCTCAATGAAGTTTCCACATAACTCTCTCTTTAAAGCCATAATGGTGGCGGCCATGGTTGCCGCGGCGCTCCCCGGGCGGGCTCTTTCAACGGGATATTTCGCCAAAAGCACCCCCTTGTCGTCGGGCCGGTGGGTGAAAATCAACGTGTCGGCCACCGGCATGCAGGAAATCACCGCCGAGGAACTGGCCTCTATGGGTTTCGACGACCCGGCGAAAGTGGCCGTGTGCGGCTACGGCGGCGCGATGCTTGGAAAGCAGCAGTTTGACGACGCCATACCCGACGCCGTGAGCCCGGTGCCGTCGGTTGTCGCCAATGGCAAGCTGGTGTTCTATGGCGAGGCGGGCGACCGTTTCCGCCCCTACCGCGAACCGCTGACGGCTGGACGAGGCCGCTGGCGCGGCAACGTGGTGAGGAACTACTACTCGCTGACCGGCTCCTATTTCCTGACCGACGCGGTGGCCCCGCAGGCCCCCGAAATGGTGGCCCGCGCCGACGCGTCGGGAGCACCCTCGGTTGAGAACACCACCTGGGGATTCGTGTACAACGCGCCGATGAAGAACCGCAACGGCAACCTCGGGGCCAACTTCTTCGGCGACGACCTCAAGGAAACCGGCCCGCAGACATTCGACAACTATCTGCCGGGGCTGCGCTACGCCGGCACGACGATTTCGCAGGAGTACAACCGCGGCATCCACCTCGACGGGGTGGTGGGCATCAAGTCGCTCACGGCGCTGATGGTGAACTGGGTGATGCCTTCGGGCAACATCTGCGCCACCAAGTCGCGCGTGGCCGACCTCGTGTTGCAGAACTACCGCGACCTCTCGTTCTTCGGGATGGAGAACACGGCCAAGACCCCCGACGACATCTACCGCCTGAAGCTCTACATCGGCGACAACAGCAACGCGACGGCCTCGCAGCTGCAATACGGGGCGCTGGAGCACTACACGCTGACCTATCTGCGGTCCGACGACTTCTCGGCGCCGGTAGCGCAGCAGATGGTTACCTTCACCTCGCTTACCAACCCGGCGCAGCAACTGAAGCTGCGCGGGGCCTCGGCAACGCTGGCGGTGTGGGACGTGACCGACCCCTTGGGCCCCCGTCAGCTGGCACGCGGAGCCGCCTCAGCCGATGCCGACGCGCCCGACGCAGTGACCCTCGGGCGCACGGGGCTTGCCGCCGACGGCACCTCGCCGGCGTTCCTGGTGTTCGACCCGGCGCTGACGCTCAACAAGGTTGAGTATGCCGGGGAGGTGGCCAACACCAACCTGCACGCGATGAACGCCCCGGAGATGCTCATTGTGGCCGCCCGCGAGTTCATGCCCCAGGCCCAACGCCTTGCGGAGATTCACCGCGAGCTGCGCGGCACCGACGCGGTGGCCGTGTGCCAGGAGGATGTGTTCAACGAATTTTCATCGGGAACCCGCACCCACGAGGCCATACGCCGCTTCGCGCGGATGCTCCGCGACCGGGGAAGCCGGTTCCGCTCGCTGCTGGTATTCGGCTATGCCAACTCCGACAACCGGGGCGTCGTGCTCCGCGAGGAGGGTTGGCGCGACCGCTTCGTGCCCATCTACGAGTGCCCCCACATGTCGATCAGCGGCCACCACTCGCTGAGCTACGCCTCGGACATCTTCTACGGGGTTCTATCCGACGAGTTCTCGATTCACAACGCCGTGTGGCCCAAGATGGATATCGCCGTCGGGCGCCTTCCGGCCCAGAACGCCGAGCAGGCCAACGACATGGTCGACAAGATTGAGAAATACCTCAAAAACCCGCCGTCGACCGGCTCGACCAACCGCGCGCTGCTCATGGCCGACTCCGACGGCGACAACAACTTTGTGAACCAGGCCGAGATGCTGGCCCAGATTGTGGCCGAGGAGAAACCCTCGACGATGCTCTACAAGGCCTACGACGACCTCTACCCCCACACCAACGACGGCGCGACGCACTACCAGAACTTCGTGACGGCCACCCTGCAGGAGGGGGCCTGCTTCATGACGTACTTCGGCCACGGGTCGGCGGGGGGCTTCGGCGTCTCGGGGCTGTGGAACTCGACGCTGGCGAGGAACACGATGTACCCCGTGCCGCCGCTGACGGTGCTGGGCACCTGCTCGCCGCTCTCGATCGACCTTTCGCCCGACTGCGTGGGGTCGTGGATGTTCATCAACAAAAACGGCGGCTCGATCGGAGTAATCGGGGCGCAGCGCGAGGTCTACATGAACTATAACTTCGACATCGTGGAGGCTGTGACGCGCAAATACTTCTCGGCGGAGCCCAACACCACGCTGGGCGAAATCTTCCGCCAGGCCGTTAACTCCAACGCCGACCTGCAGGCCGAGCGCAACCGCCTGAAACAGGAGGAATTCAACGCCGCGAATCCGGGGTCGACCATTGTGCTGGCCGTCGACACGGCGCTGATTATCAACACGCGGTCGTACACGTTCGTGGGCGACCCGGAAATTCCGTCGTACGCCCCGACCCACTCGGCGCGCCTCGAGGCGGTCAACGGCACGCAGGTTGCCGGAAACGACGCAATCGAGGTGCTACCGCTGCGCCCCGTGGCTTTCGAGGGGGTTGTGACAAACGCCGCCGGGGAGGTTGACACCGACTTCAACGGTGAGGCCATAATCATGGTCTACGACTCGCCGCGAAATGTGAAGGATGTGAGCAACCGCCCCAAACCGCTCGACATAGCCACCAACCAATACCCCATACTCAACGTGAAAGCCAACGTTACCCGGGGGCGCTTCGCGACAGAGGCCACCCTGCCGATGCCGGCCCGCCCGGGAATGTCGAACACGGTGTCGCTCTACGCGATGAGCGAAAACGGGTTTGAACACGCCAACGGGGCTTTCAACAACCTGCGGGTTGCCGACACCGACCCCAACGAGCTGCCAGAACCGCAGCCGCCGGTGATTTCGGAGCTCTACATCGACTCGCCCGACTTTGTCTCTGGGCAGGTGACGGGGCCCGACTTCACACTCCGCGCCTCGATTTCAGACCCCTCGGGCGTGATTGGCGTGAGCTCGCTCTTCGGCAAGTCGCTGACGGTTTCGCTCGACGACTCGAAAAACATCTCCGGGGCCGCGGCATGGCTCTCGACCGACGTCGCGGGCGACGCCACGCTGGCGCTCCCGGTGAGCGGGCTTGTCGACGGCCCCCACCGGCTCACCCTCACAGCGAGGGGCAACGCCGGGGGCGAGGCTTCGAAATCGATTAACTTCACCGTGATCAGCACTCCGGCCAAAGCCTCGCTCTCGACCCTGGAGACGACGGCTGTCAACGAGGCCACCCTCGAGCTGGAGCACGACTTCGCCCACACCCCCGACTGCCACCTGGTGGTCACCGACTCGAAGGGCAACACCGTGGCGCACAACACCGCGGCCACATTCCCCTACCGCTGGGACCTTGCCGACAAAGACGGCAACCGGGTGGCCGACGGCGTGTACACCGCCACGGCCTATCTGCACAACGGGCTGCGCTACGCCACAGCCTCGGCTTCAATCGTAGTTTTAACTGAAAACTAACAACCATGAATCCACTACGCGTTACTTCTGTTATCGCTTTATTCTCGGCCGCGGTGCTCAGCACTTCGGCCGAGGCCACCAAAGGCTACTACTCATCATGCGAGGGGAAAACGGGCCGCGCGCTCCTCACGCAGCTTGAAACCGTCGTCGGGCCTCACACCAATGTGGGCTACGACGGGCTGTGGAACGTCTACAAGGACTCTGACGAGCGCCCCGAGGACGGAACAATCTGGGATATGTACTCGACGAAGCACTGGAAATTCGGCTCGGCGCAGTGCGGCAACTACAAACTGGTGGGCGACTGCTACAACCGCGAGCACTCGATGCCAAAGAGCTGGTTCAGCGAGGGGCAGCCGATGAAGTCGGACGCGTTCCACGTCTATCCCACCGACGGCAAGGTGAACGGCCAGCGCTCCAACAACCCCTACGGCGAGTGCGCCTCGGGCACCACGCTCCCCTCCAACGGTGATGTCAAGGCGCTGGGCAAGCTCGGAAGCTCCACCTTCCCGGGCTACAGCGGGGTGGTTTTCGAGCCGGTTGACGAATATAAGGGCGACTTTGCCCGCACCTATTTCTATATGGCGGCAGCCTACAACTCGAAAATAGCCAACTGGTCGTCGCCGATGCTTGCCGGGAACAGCTACCCGGCCTACACCACCTGGGCGGTGAACCTGCTGCTGAAATGGCATCGCCAAGACCCCGTCAGCGAGAAGGAACGGGCGCGCAACGACGCCGTGGAGAAGCACCAGCACAACCGCAACCCCTTCATCGACAACCCCGAGATGGCCGAATACATCTGGGGCAACAAGCAGGGGGTTCCCTGGCACGAGGGCGCTTCCAACGAGCCCGCGATAGTGCTCCCGGCAAGCGGCACCCGGGTTGAGTTTGACGTGACGGCTGTCGGAGTTCCCCGCACGGCCACCCTGGCGGTGCGCGCCATCAACCTTTCGGAGAGCGTTTCGCTGGCAGTGACGGGCTCGGAGTTCGCCGTGGCCCCCTCGACCATTACGGCCAGCGAGGCTAACGCCGGGACGAGCGTCACCCTCACCTACACCCCCAAGAGCGCCGGTACCTCCAGCGCCACGCTGGTGCTCACCGCCGGCTCGCTCCGCGCCGAGGTGCCCCTCGAGGCGCGGGCCGTCGACGGGCTTCCGGCACCAAGGGTGACCGAAATATCGGAAAACGCCATCTCCATCCAGTGGACCGACATCGACCTCCCCTCGACCCTCTACACCATCAACATAGTCCGAGCCGACAGCGGCACCCCCTTGGCCGGCTACCCGAAGGCGGTGACGGCATCGGTTGAGCGCGCCGAAATCACCGGCCTGGAGCCCGAAACCACCTACAGCCTGTGGCTCGCCTCGCCGACACAGACCTCGGAGGCGGTGAGCGTCACCACTCCCGCGCCCCAGCCCTCGGTGGGTATTCTTTACGACGGCGAATGGCATTTCCGCACCAACCCCGGCGTGCCCTCGGCCCCCGCCGAACTGATTGCCGACATTGATAACATCCCCGGCGACGTGACCTTCAGCGTCGGCTCCCCCTTCGAACTCAGCAAGGACAAGGCCGCGTGGGGCAGCTCGGTGAGCCTCGCCCCGGGCGAGGACCGCTTCTACCTGCGGCTCAACGGCTCACTCCAGGGCACCTTCACCTCAACCATCGTGATTTCGGCCGACGGTTACCTCAACGACGACTATTCGGTCGAAGGGGTGATTTCGACCGCGGCGGCCGACTTCGTGGAGGACTTCGAACCGAAGCCCTCGGCATCGACCTACTCCAAGATGACCTACCAGGGTTCGGCGTGCCTGTGGGAAATGGAGGGCGTTTATCTTGGCACAGCCAGCGACCCCTCGCATTCGGGCTCGTTTGCCGCCCGCTTCAACAAGGCGAGCGCCGCCCGCAGCATGACCATGCTCGACAACAAAACCCGCGGCATCGGCAACGTAATCTTCTGGGGCCGCGTGTGGAGCGCTGAAACCAACGATGTGACAATCGCCGTCTCTGTGAGCGACAACGGCGGGGCGACATGGACCGAGGCGGGCCGCGTCGACATCCTCCACCAGGCCGACGGCAACGTGTTCAAGGAGTACACCCTGCCGGTGAACCTCCCCGGCAACCAGTGCCGCATACGCCTCGAGCCGGTGGCCGGTGGGCGCTGCCTCATCGACGACCTCTCGATCACCAACTACGAAGCCTCGTCGGTCGACGAGCGCCTGGCCGACCCCGCGGCCGAATACCACACCTGGGACGCTTACTGCCGCGACGGCGAGCTGCTCATCGAAAACGAGGCGCCGGGCGAGAACCACTTCACGGTGTACTCGATCGACGGCACCCCGCGCTACTCGGGCACCCTCCCGGCCGGCGAGACAGCGCTGCCGCGCTCGGCCACCGGCTCGGGGCTGCTGATTGTCACAGTCCGCGACTTCGCCCGCCGCGTCCTCGTGCCCTAAGCATCAAAGCCCCGACTCCGGGGCTTTTGCTTTTCAAAAAAATGGCATCCAAGCCGCTGATTCCGCGATTTTATAACTACCTTTGTCACTTAAATGGGAAAGTACATCTGCGCCATAGCCGTCGCCGCGCTCCTCTTCGCGGGGTGCGCCGGCAACAAGGGCTCTGAGGCAAAAGCCTCGGAGAACCCGCCCGCTGCCATCGAGGCTCCCTCGGTCAACGCCGACTCGCTCCTCGCATTCGCGTCGCGCCAGGTGGCCCTGGGTCCCCGCGTGCCCGGCTCGGAGGCCGCTGGGCGCTGCGCCGCCCTCTTCGCCTCGACCCTGCGCGAGTTCGGGGCCGACACCGTCGCCATCCAGGAGGCGGAAGTGACCTTCGCCGACGGTTCGCGGGCCACAGCCCGCAACGTCATGGGCCGCTTTAACCCCGGCGCCGCGAAACGCATCCTCCTGCTGGCCCACTACGACTCGCGCCCATGGGCCGACCAGGACCCCGACCCGGCGAACCACGCCAAGCCCATCGACGGCGCCAACGACGGCGCTTCGGGCGCCGCGGTGCTCCTGGAGCTTGCCCGCGTCATGGGGCTGCAACGGCCCGACTCCCTGGGGGTCGACCTCCTCTTTGTCGACGCCGAGGACTCAGGCGTCAGCGGCGGCCCCGACTCGGAACTTTCCTGGTGTCTGGGCACCCAGAAATGGGTCGAGGAGCTCCCCTACGCCGGCAGCGACATGCCCCGGTTCGCGATTCTGCTCGACATGGTCGGGGGGCGCGGGGCGCGCTTCCACCGCGAATACTTCTCCGACCGCCTGGCCCGCCCGGTGGTCGACAAAATCTGGGCAGCCGCCAGCCGCGCCGGCCACGCCGACCGGTTTCCCAACGCTCCCGGAGGCTCGGTGGTCGACGACCACCTCCACATAAACCGCGCCGGGATTCCCTGCGTCGACATCATCGAGTCGCTCAACCCCGAGACCGACTCGTTCAACCCCACTTGGCACACCATGGCCGACAACCTGCAAAACCTCGACAGCGAGACCATGCGAGTCGTGGCACAGGTGGTGGCCAACGTCATTTATAACGAACAGCAGCAATGACCATCAACGAACGACAAGACCAGATTATCGACGACCTCGAGCCACTCGACGACTGGATGGACCGATATGCCTACATCATCGACCTGGGCAACCAGCTCCCCCCGCTCGATGAAAAACACCGCACCCCGCAAAACCTCATCGAGGGGTGCCAGAGCCGCGTGTGGCTCAACGCCGAGATGACCCCCGACGGAAAGCTCGAATTCTCGGCCGACTCCGACGCGCTCATCGTCAAGGGGATTATCTCCATGCTCGTCGACGTGCTCTCGGGCCACACTCCCCGCGAAATCCTCGACGCCGACCTCTACTTCATCGACCGCATAGGCCTCTCGGAACACCTCTCCCCCACCCGCTCAAACGGCCTGCTGGCAATGCTGAAGCAGATTAAGGCCTACGCCCTGGCTTTCTCGGCCAAGCAATGAGCCCCCGAACCATCGTTTTTTCCTAACACTTTATAGAACTACCCCACTATGTTTGCAAGCCATCCGAAGGGACTGATTCCCGCCGCCCTGAGCAATATGGGCGAGCGCTTCGGCTACTACATCATGAACGCCGTGCTGGTCCTCTTCCTATGCTCGAAATTCGGGCTCTCCGAGGAAACAAGCACCCTCATCTACTCTGTATTCTACGCCGGCATCTACGTGCTCAGCCTCGTGGGCGGCTACATTGCCGACAAAACCCAGAACTACAAGCGCACCATCGTGCAGGGCCTCTGCATCATGACCCTCGGCTACATCGTGCTCTCGATTCCGGTGCTCGCCACCCCCGAAAACACCGCCTGGCTCCTGACGCTAACCTGCGCCGCCCTCTTCTTCATCGCCTTCGGCAACGGCCTCTTCAAAGGCAACCTGCAGGCCATCGTCGGCCAGCTCTACGACAACCCCCGCTACGCCGCCCAGCGCGACTCGGGTTTCCAGATTTTCTACGTCTTCATCAACGTCGGCGGCCTCGTGGCCCCCTTCGTGGCCCCGATGCTCCGCTCATGGTGGCTCGATGTCAACGGGATGGTCTACAACGCCCAGTTCCCCGCGATGTGCCACCAGTTCCTCTCGGTCACCGACTCCGAGAACCTTGAGAACATCAACGAGCTGATGGCCATGGCCTCGGCCGTGGGCGCCCACGCCGGCCAGAGCCTCCACGACTTCTGCACCGAATACCTCAACGTGTTCAACACCGGCGTCCACTACTCGTTCATCGCCTCCGTGGCCGCCATGCTCATCTCCCTCTCCATCTTCCTCTGCACCAAGAAAGGCCTCCCCAACCCTCCCAAGAAGGAAGCCGCCCAGTCGGTCAACTACACCCCCGAGGAGAAAGCCCGTATGGCCAAGGAAATCAAGCAGCGCATGTATGCCCTCTTCGCCGTGCTCGGCATCGCGATTTTCTTCTGGTTCTCGTTCCACCAGAACGGCACCTCGATGTCGCTCTTCGCCCGCGACTTTGTCGACACCTCGGCCATAGCGCCCGAGATATGGCAGGCCGTCAACCCCTTCTTCGTCATCGTGCTCACCCCGGTGATCATGTTCATCTTCGGCTCGCTCGCCGCCAAGGGCAAGGAGATTTCAACTCCCCGCAAAATCGCCATCGGCATGGGCGTGGCCGGCATCGCCTACCTCTTCCTGGTGCTCTACTCCCTCGCCCAGGGCTACCCCTCGGGCACCGAATACCGCGCCATGGAGGCCGCCGGAACCGAGCTCGCGAAAGCCGGCTGGTGGGTGCTCATCGTCTACTACTTCTTCATGACCGTGGCCGAGCTCTTCATCTCGCCCCTGGGCCTGTCGTTCGTCTCGAAAGTAGCTCCCAAGCATCTCCAGGGCCTCTGTCAGGGCCTTTGGCTCGGCGCGACCGCAGTCGGCAACCTCATGCTCTGGATCGGCCCGCTCATCTACAACCGCTACCCCATCTGGGTCGCTTGGGCCGTGTTCCTCGCCGTCTGCCTCATCTCCATGGGCATCATGCTCGGCATGGTCAAGTGGCTCGAACGAGTGACAACCTCCGAATAATCCCCCCCTCCCTCGACGGCCATGGCAAAGAAAATCGTTGAAACGCCCCTCATGAAGCAATACGCCGAAATGAAACAGAAGCACCCCGACGCGGTGCTCCTGTTTCGCGTCGGCGACTTCTATGAAACTTTCTCCGACGACGCCATCGCCGCCTCCGAAATCCTCGGAATCACCCTCACGCGCCGCGCCAATGGCTCAGCCTCTTCAATCGAGCTGGCCGGATTCCCCCACCACGCCCTCGACACATACCTCCCACGCCTCATCCGCGCCGGAAAGCGCGTGGCCATCTGCGAGCAGCTCGAGGACCCCAAAACCGTCAAAAACAAGCTCGTCAAGCGCGGCATCACCGAGCTCGTCACTCCCGGCGTCGCCCTCAACGACAACGTCCTCTCCCACCGCGAAAACAACTTCCTTGCCGCCGTCCACTTCTCGCGCGACATAATCGGAGTGGCCTTTCTCGACATCTCAACCGGCGAGTTCCTCGCCGGCGAAGGGCCCGCGTCATACGTCGAGAAGCTCCTGGGCAACTTCTCCCCGAAGGAGGTGCTCATCGAGCGCGGACTGCGCCAGCGGCTCGAAACCGCCTTCCAGGCCCGATACCTCGCCTTCGAGCTCGACGACTGGATTTTCACCGACCAGGCAGCCAACGACCGCCTCCTGAAGCAGTTCCAGACCGCGTCGCTCAAAGGATTCGGTCTCGGAAACATGCACGCCGCCGTCACAGCCGCCGGGGCCGTGCTCCACTACCTCGACATCACCAAGCACACCCGCATCGGCCACATCACCCGCCTGGCACGCATCGAGGAGGAGCAGTTCGTGCGCCTCGACCGCTTCACGGCCCGCAACCTCGAACTCCTCCAGCCACTCTCCGAAGAGGGCAAAAGCCTCCTCGACGTAATCGACCGCACCGTCAGCCCCATGGGCGCCAGGATGTTGCGCCGGTGGGTGTCGTTCCCCCTCAAGGACCCCGCCGCCATCAACCGCCGTCTCGACGCCGTCGACCACTTCTTCCGGCAGCCCGACAGCCGCGAGACCCTCCGCTCGATGCTCGAGCAGGTCGGCGACCTCGAGCGCCTCATCTCCAAAGTCTCCGTAGGGCGCGTCACACCCCGCGAGGTAATCCAGATTCGCCGCGCCCTCGAAGCGGCCGCCGAAATCAAGGCCCACCTCGAGAACTCAGGCTCCGAACCCCTGCGCATCATGGCCGAGCAGCTCAACCCATGCCCCGCCCTCGCGCGCCGCATCGCCCAAACCATCGCCGACGACGCCCCCAACGCCCTAAACCGCGGAACCGCCGTCATAAAACCCGGCGTCGACCCCGAGCTCGACGAGCTCCGCGACATCTCCACCCACGGCAAGGAAACCCTCCTCGCCATTCAGCGCCGCGAAAGCGAGGCCACCGGAATCTCTTCGCTTAAAGTCGGCTACAACAACGTTTTCGGCTACTACATCGAGGTCACCAACACACACAAGGAAAAGGTGCCTCCCGAGTGGACCCGCAAGCAGACCCTCGTCAACGCCGAGCGCTACATCACCCAGGAACTCAAAGAATACGAGGAGAAAATCCTCACCGCCGAGGAGCGCATCGCCATCATCGAGACGCGCCTCTACAACGACCTCGTGAACCACCTCGCCGAGTATGTGGCCGCAATCCAGCTCGACGCTCGAGTCCTCGCTCGCCTCGACTGCCACATCTCGCTCACCCGCGTCGCCGCCGAAAACCACTACAACCGCCCCGTAGTCGACGACTCCCTCGTCCTCGACCTCCGCGCAGCCCGCCACCCCGTCATCGAGCGCCAGCTCCCAATCGGGGTCCCTTACATCGCCAACGACATCCACCTCGACAACGACGACACCCAGGTGATGATGATCACCGGCCCGAACATGAGCGGCAAATCGGCCCTCCTCCGCTCCGTGGCCCTCAACGTCCTCCTGGCACAAATCGGCTCCTACGTCGCCGCCGACTCGGCCCGCGTAGGCGTGGTCGACAAAATCTTCACCCGCGTCGGAGCCTCCGACAACATCTCCCTCGGCGAGTCAACCTTCATGGTCGAGATGAACGAAGCCGCCTCGATACTCAACAACATGAGCCGCCGCTCGCTCATACTTTTCGACGAACTCGGCCGCGGCACCTCCACCTACGACGGCATCTCAATCGCCCGGGCCATCGTCGAGTATCTAAGCCAGTCGCCCGAGCGCCCCAAAACCCTCTTCGCCACCCACTACCACGAACTCAACGAAATGGAAGGCGAGTTCCCCGGAATACGCAACTTCAACGTCGCCGTCCAGGAAATCGACGGCAAGGTAGT
>CAYTBH010000057.1:0-14802 GCA_964435935.1 uncultured Alistipes sp. | reverse complement strand
TGCCGCTGGGGGCGACCCGAGGATTACAGCCAGCTTGGCGAGGTGTTCACCCTCTACGACAAATACGGCATCCCGGGAGCGCTGACCGGCACATATACCGCCGCGGACGGCACTACGCTCGAGCGCCGCGAATTCAAAATTTATTTTGAGCATCTGAAACGGGGCGACCTCGACCATGTAGTCAATCTCCCGAGCGATTTCAACTTCCGCGGCGCCCGAGTGACCTTCGAGGGCGAAATCGAAGCCGGGGAGACGGGCGAGTTTGAGTTCCGCCTCTACTACTCAGGCTATCAAACGGTTTACATTGGCAACGAAAAGGTGGTCGACACCCGATGGCGCACAGCGTGGAATCCCAATAGCTACAAATTCACCGTCAACCTCGAGAAAGGCGAAAGGGTGCCGCTGAGAATCGAATGGGAGCCGAACGGCAGCGTGGCCTACTGCGGCTTGCGCGTTTACCCTCCCGCCGACCCGGCGACGCGGCGCCAGATGTCGTGGTGGGGCGAGATGCAGGATATGATCGACTACTACTTCATCCATGGCGACAGTATGGACGATGTCGTGGCCGGCTACCGCACGCTCACGGGCAAGTCGCCCATCATGCCCAAGTGGGCCATCGGCTACTGGCAGAGCCGCGAAAAATACAACACCCGGGAGGAGGTTCTCGCGACCGTGGCCGAATTCCGCCGCCGTGGCATCCCGCTCGACAACATCGTGATTGACTGGCTCCACTGGCCCCAGGACGCGTGGGGGAGCCACGAATTTGACCCGGCCCGCTTCCCCGACCCGAAAGGGATGGTCGACTCAATCCACGCGATGAACGCCCGCGTGATGGTGTCGGTTTGGCCCAAGTTCTATGCCTCCACCGAGCATTTCAAAGAGTTTGACCGCAACGGATGGATGTACCGCGGCGCGATTCGCGACAGCATCAAGGACTGGGTCGGCCCGGGGTACGTCGGCTCATTCTACGACGCCTACCACCCCGAAGCGCGCAAACTGTTCTGGAGCCAGCTCAACGACCACTATGTGCCCCTCGGCATCGATGCCTGGTGGATGGACGCAAGCGAGCCAAATATCCGCGACTGCACCGACATCCAATATCGCAAAGAACTGATGACTCCCACGGCGCTCGGCCCCTCGGCCAAATATTTTAACGCCTACGCGCTGATGAACGCCGAGGCAATCTACGACGGTCAGCGAGGCGCGGACCCCGACCGGCGCGTCTTCCTGCTTACGCGCTCGGGCTTCGCCGGATTGCAGCGCTACTCCACCGCGACATGGAGCGGCGACATCGCGACCCGTTGGGAGGATATGGAAGCGCAAATCGCCGCCGGGCTGAACTTTGCCATGAGCGGCATCCCCTACTGGACCATGGACATCGGCGGCTTCTGCGTCGAGGACCGATATGTCAAAGCCCAAAAGGAGTTCAACAAAACCGGCATCGAGAACGCCGACCTAAAGGAGTGGCGCGAGCTGAATGCCCGCTGGTATCAGTTTGGGGCTTTCGTGCCTCTGTTTCGCGCCCATGGTCAATGGCCCTTCCGCGAGGTCTACAACATTGCCCATGAAGATCATCCGGCCTACAAATCAATCGTCGGCTACACGAAGCTGCGCTACAACCTGATGCCCTACTTCTACTCGCTGGCAGGGATGACATATTTCGACGACTACACGATAATGCGCCCGATGGTGATGGACTTCGCCAACGACGCTGCCACCCGCGACATCAAGGACCAATACATGTTCGGCCCCGCATTCCTCGCGGCACCGATATATAAATATGGTGCCAGAAGCCGAGCGGTCTATTTCCCCGAAAACGAAGTGTGGTATGACTTCTACACCGGGAGGGCCGTCGATGGCAGCGGGCTGCTAACCGTTGAAGCGCCTTACGAGCGGATGCCGCTGTTTGTGCGCGGAGGCTCGATCGTGCCGATGGGCGGCGACATCGAATATGCCACGCAACCATCCGCCGAGCCAATTACAATACTCGTATACGCCGGCAACGACGGCACCTTCAAGCTCTATGAAGACGAAGGCACCAACTACGACTACGAGAAAGGCGAATACGCGGTAACGCCGCTGAGCTACAACGACAAGAACCGCACACTGACCATCGGCGACCGCCAAGGGAGCTTCGCCGAGATGTCGGAAAGCCGCGATTTCAACGTGGTGCTCATCGACAAGGAAACTCCCGTAGAGGGCTCGCACGCCGCCAAGGGAACCGCTGTAACATACAATGGCCAGTCGATAATCGTGCAGCTTGGCCAAACACCATAATTCAATAATTCGCAATGCCGGGAACAAGTGGCCTGTTAGATTTGTTAACATTTTAAAAGATACAAATAAACAGGTCTATAATGAAGAAATCACTGATTCTCGCTTGCGGACTGGTAATCGCTGCGAGCGCCCAATTCACCACAACCGGCAGCCAGCTCTTTAGAAACCGAACCAACAAAACAGCAACTATCAACGCCAAGAAAGCCGCGTCGGGTGACGACGCGACCTACGAGTCGGTGCGTCAGCAGTACGCCAAAGGCCGCGTGTCGGCCGACAGCGTTGTGAACCTCGCCCTATATCATAAAGCGGCAAATCCCGAATTAGCCGCCCGCTGCCTTCAGTTGGTGGCCGGCAGCAACCCCCGCGCCGCGATGGAGCTCGGCGCCATCTATGCCTTCACGCCCGCATACGCGAAAAATGCCGATAGCGGTGTCAAGTTGCTCCAGGAAGCAGCCAAGGCCGGCCAAAACGAGGCCAACTGCTATCTCGGGCTTTACTATTTCAACCATAAAGACTACAAAAAGGCGAAAACCTACTTCGACGCGTGCCGCCCGATGAAATATGGTGTCGGTTTCACGGCGTTAGGGAGCATGTACACCTCGGGCGCAGGTGTGAAAACCGATTTGACCAAAGCCCGCGAAAACTTCCATCAGGCAGCCCTCCTAGGCTATCCGCGCGGAGCGGCACTCTACGGATTCAACCTCCGCGCCACCGGGGGAGGCCCGGTAAACTATCCCGACTCATTCTTCTGGCTCTATGTGGCCGGCGACCTTGGCGATGACACCGCCCGCACAGCCCTCTACCTGAATCGGCGCGGCGAAGCACGCGGCGACTCGGAAACCGGGCAAAAGGCATTGACAGCGCTCCAGTTCATCGAGGCCGCGCAAACCGGCAAGAAAATTCAAAACGAGCCGATCTACAAACAGGGATTCCTCCCCAGCCTCAAAGAGCGCGAGCAGGCCGCCGAGCGTGGCGACGACTGGGCCCGCTTCTACCTGGGCAGCATGAACTTCAACGGTGACTTCCTCAACCAAAATTACGCCCAGGTTCTCCACTACTACGAGCCGATAGCGCAAAACGGGAAACTGCCCAAGAATGTGCTCGCCCTTGTTCACGAACGCCTCGCCAAAATCTACAGCGAAGGTAAAGGCACGAAAGCCGACAACGCCAAGGCGCTCCACCACCTACGCCAGGCAGCCGGATATGGCAGCCAGTCGGCCTACAAAGCCATCGAAAACATCCGCTGAAAACCAAACATACCGAGCGAGGCCGGGGAGCGTCTTCCCGGCCTCGCTCTTTTTAACACATCAGCCGAAATTTAACACTATCGAAGACCGCATTTAACACCCCATAGGGTGAACATTATCGCCGATGGCAGCGTTTTCAAGATATAAGAAACTTACCACCGACCCTGATTTCGAGCCGGCGATAACACAAAGTTTTCAAAACATATCACTTATGCCAACAGCCGCTTGTAAATCAGTTTATGCCGCCACCCCTGCGATTTCCGCATGGAGGCGTTTCTGCGTGTTGGCTCTCCTGTCAATGATTTCGTCAGTGTGGGCGCTCACCTATGCCGAAGAGGTTGAAGAGGTGAGCGACTCCGCTTCGATACACTTCCGCCTGGCAAGCCCGACTCTCGACCTGTCGATTGGCAACAACCGTCAGGAATTGGAGCGACTGTCCGACTTTATGCGTATCCACAACAACGCCGACTCGGCGTTTACCCTGAGCCGGGTGCGGGTTGTCGGTGGCGCGTCGCCAGAAGGGAGCATTAAAATCAACGAACGCCTCTCACGCGAACGCGCGGCAAGCATTTTCAACTATTTCGCGACCCGCGAGGCGATGCCCGACTCCGTGGCAACTTTCACGTTCCTGGGCCGCGACTGGATCGGACTGCGCGACCTTGTCGAGTTTGACACCCGCGTTCCCTATCGTTCCGAAGTGCTCGAGCTGCTCGATGAAGTAACAGCGTCGCAGCCCATCGCGGCAAGCGCATCAAACACGGCTCTGGCGCGCCTCCGCGCCCTCCGCGGCGGGGTGCCCTACCGCTACCTCTTCACCAACGTCTTCCCCCAGCTCCGCGAGTCGAAACTCTACATTGAATACACCCGCCCTATACATCCGGCACTCGATGTCGACACCGTCGCGGTGCCCACAGTCGAGCCCGTGGTCCCCGTCGAAGTCCAGGAAGTTGAAATCGTGGAAATCGACCCGGTGATTCAATGCCGTCCGTTCTACATGGGGCTCAAAACCAACCTGCTCTACGACGCGCTCGCCATCCCCTCGATAGGAGCGGAATTCTACGTCGGCAAAAACTGGTCGGTAGGAGCCAACTGGATGTATGGATGGTGGGACAACGACAGCAAGCACCGCTATTGGCGAGCTTACGGTGGCGACATCAACGTGCGCCGCTGGTTTGGCAAGCGAGCCGAAGAAAAACCGCTCACCGGCCACCACATCGGACTCTACGCCGGGGTTGTCACCTACGACTTTGAGTTAGGCGGCAAAGGCTACATGGGCGGCCTACCCCACCGCTCGCTCTGGGACCGCTGCAACTACCTTGGCGGCATCGAATACGGCTATTCGCTCCCCGTAGGGCGCCGGATTAACATCGACTTCACAATCGGAATCGGCTACATGGGTGGCAAATATCTTGAATACACTCCGAAGGACAATCACTATGTGTGGCAGGAAACAAAACAACGCCACTGGTTTGGCCCGACAAAAGCCGAAATCTCACTGGTATGGCTCATTGGCTGCGACAACTATAATCGGAAAGGAGGCATCAAATGAAAGCGCTGAATATCTCGATGAAAGCTTCGTTGCTTGCCGTTGCCGCCGTGTCGCTCAGTTCGTGCCTGCACAAAGATTTGTGTTTCGACCACAGCCATCGTGTGACAGTCTACGAAGAATTTGACTGGCGCAACGCTCCCGATGCCGACCCCACGTCGATGCTCACCTACTACTTTCCTTCGCAGGGCGAAGTGCTCACCTACACGTTCGCCGGACGCGACGGGGGCGAAATCAGCCTCCCGTTCGGAAGCTACAGCGCGATCAGCATCAGCGGCGACAACACTTATTGGGGCGGCCTGCGCAACACCGACGACCCAGCACGGTTTGAGCTCTACACCAAGGATGCCGAGCAACTCCGCGGCTACGGACTGCAGACCCGTTCGCTCCCGCGTGCCAAAGGCGCCGAAACCGAACGAATTGCAATGACCCCCGGAATGGTGTGGAGCGACCGACAAGACAACATTCTGCTCAAAGCCGATGCCGAGGGCGACCAATACATCCGTTTTTACCCCGAGGAAACGGTTTGCCACTACACGGTCGACATTTACGACGTTAAGAACATCGGCAACCTCCATGGCAGCAATGTCGACGCCACACTCTCGGGAATGGCCGAGGGCTACCTCCACGGCCAGCGCAAAACCACCGATGTGGCTGTCACGATGCCGTTCACGCTCACACCGTCGGCTGAAAGCGCGTCGCTCCACGGCGAGTTCCTCACTTTCGGTGAATGCGACACAAACAAGGTGCCTCACCAACTCACGGTGTACATGTACTTAGTTGACGGCACGAAATGGTATCACACCTTCGATGTCACCCAGCAGGTCGCCGGGGCTCTCGACCCAAAACATGTGCATATAATAATCGAAGGGCTCGACTTGCCACAACCCATCTCAGGCGGTGGCGGCTTCGTCCCCGATGTCAATGAATGGAACGACATTCAAATCGACCTTCAAATGTAACACACTCAAAGGAATATATTTAATAACTCAATAATTCACATCAACATGAGAACTTCTAAAACTCCGCTTATGGCAATTGCCATCGCAGCCCTGGCTCTTACATCGTGTTCCGAAGACGAGCCCGTCAACGTAAACCATGGTCGCGCAATCGATTTCCGCGCAGCTATGGACTCGCGAGCCACGGAAACAAACAACGCCAACCTCACCGACATTAATGTGGCCGCGTTCCTGGGCAACCAGCTCTTCTTCCCTGTGATGAACTACACAAAGGGAACCGATGGTTTCTTCACCTCCACCACCGAGTACTACTGGCCCGGCGACAACAGCCAGCTGACATTCTATGCTTTCGCTCCCCAGAATCCCGGCGGCACGGTGACCATCAATGCCGACGAGAAAACCATGACCGACTTCTCGCCCGCGGCTACCATGGCCGACCAGATTGACTTCGTGACCGCGAACGCCACCGGCACCAAGGACGCCAACGAAACTGCTGGAGTTCCCCTCACCTTCAACCACCAGCTTGTTCAGATCGAGGTGCGTGCTAAAACCAGCAACGATGTCTACACATATAAAATCAGCGGCGTGCGCATCGGCGAACCCGTTTCGAAGGGCTCATTTGATTTCGAGAAATCCGACTGGACCCTCGCTTCTGACAAAGCTATCTACACCGAGACTTATGCCGACGCCAAAACCCTTACCCCCGACGCTGTGTCTGTAATGGGCGAAGGTGGCAACGCTATGATTCTCCCCCAGCAGCTCACCGCATGGGATCCTCAGAACGACGCGTCGAACACAGCAGCCGGTGCTTACCTTTCTGTTAAGCTGCAAATCAGCACCACTGAAACAGGTGTCCAGGTCTACCCCTTCCCCTCTGACGGCGACTGCCAGTGGGCTGCGATACCTATCGACACCAACTGGGAAGCAGGTAAAAAATATATCTATACCCTCGACCTGACCCACGGCGCAGGCTATGTTGACCCCCACGATCCTGAACCCGGCACACCCGTTCTCGGTGGCCCCATCAAGTTCACTGTCGATGTTGTCGACTGGGTCGACACCCCCTCTGACCTCCCTATGACAACCAAATAATATAGGTTGCGACAGAATTCGAAAACGATAATACCATTTTGACTGCAAGGGGTTAAATGTTCCCCTTGCAGCCCCTAAGGGGGGCTGATGATACCGCCCCCGAAACAAATCAAAACTTTTGCTCAATGCGCCATTATAATTCCATAATCAACAAGTGCTTGCAGGCAACCGGAATTTGCCTGCTCGTCACCCTCGCGGCTTGCTCCGACGACGAGTTCGACTCCATCGGCAGCAATCAGAACATCACCTTCGCGATTTCCGAAAACGACACCTGGAGCCGCTCGGGTAATGGCCTAATGGCGCAAAGCGAAGGCTCTCTCTCAACGTTGACCCTCAACAACGACAGCCAAAAGCTCTATCTTATTCCGGAAGTGAGCAAAACAGCTTCAGCCACAAGCGTTCACGCCGCAACATCGCGCGCAAACACAGTCGACAAATCCACAATTACATCCTTCGGGGTATATGCGGCTATCGCCGACGCGCAGGCCGACGCTTATTATATGGAGAATGTCGAGGTCACAAAAACCAACTCATGGGCCCCGATTAAAGAATATCAATGGCCCGGCAGCGGCTCGCTCCACATTAACGCGCTGTCGCCCTACTGCCCTGAAGCCGCATCAGCGACAGACGGAGGCATAACCACATTGCCGTCGGCCAACCCTGCCGAGTCACCCTCAATCTCTTTCATTGTGCCGCAGGATGTGACCAAGCAGTTCGATTTGATGTGGGCCACCCCGCAAAACGCCTCCACATCGCCCTGCTTGCTCACATTCAACCACGCACTGGCCGGCATTCGGTTTGTTGCCGGGGCCGATTTGGCCGCGTGCACAATCAAGAGCATCACGATTTCCAATGTGGCCGGCAGCGGCACCCTCAACATCGAAACTGGCGAATGGGCCGACATCGACGGGACGAGTGACTACACTGCCACACTCGATGTGGAACTTGCAGCTGCCGAGGGCTCGAACACTGTTGCCGAAGGCACCGCTATTACAGATGATGACCACACGTTCATGCTTATGCCACAAACACTTGGCGAAGAAGCAAGCGTCACTCTGACAATCGAGTCAAACGGAGCAGAGTCGGTGTTCACAGCCTCGCTTGCCGGGCAGACCTGGGCCGCTGGCAACACCTATACCTACCGTCTATCGGCCAATCCCGAACTCGACCGATTCGTGCTGACAGCCACCTCTCCTCTCTCGTTCAATTACACCGGCGGCACAAAGAGCTTCAATGTCACCAGCCTCCACGAAAAACTGGTCAACGGAGTGCTCACTACCGAAGAAGTACCCTGGATTGCGGAGTTTGTCGACAACGACGGCAACGTCATTGAGACTCCGGCGTGGATTACCTCCTTCGCGAAGTCTGGCAACGGCACCGCCGACTACGAGGCTGCCACCCAGATGGTTGAGCCCGAATTTGTGAGGATGAGCGAGCAAACACGCAAACTCCGCTCGATGAGCGAGGTGGGTTCCGCTGAATCCCCCTACAACCTCTCCAACTCAACTGGCGCCGCGACTGTCGAGAACACAGCCAACTGCTACATTATAAATGCGCCGGGCACTTACAGCCTCCCGCTGGTCTACGGAAACGCCATTAAAAACGGCGCGGAAAACTCTGCGGCATACGGTGGCACTCGCTCGTCATCTCCGTTTGTCAACCACCTTGGCAACCGTATCCAGCACCCCTACATCTACGACAACGCCGGTTGTTCTGACTTGAAAGACGCCGTTCTCGTATGGGAAGGCCGACTCAACATGGTGCGCGACGTGCGCCTCTCTGCCGACCGCAAAAGCATCGTGTTTGACATCCCTGCGGCATCCATCCGCCAGGGGAACGCGGTTGTTGGCTTGCGCGACAAGTCGGGCAACATCATGTGGAGCTGGCAGCTCTGGGTCACCGACTACGTCCCCGGAACCGACATGCACACAATGACATACAGCGGAAAGCAATTCCACATAATGCCTGTGAACCTCGGCAATCTTGTCGGAGGCGACGAAACCGATTTCGCTTCGAGCGAGGCGCTGGTGCGCTTCACGCAGAAACCGGCCGACGGCTCCGCGGGAAAATCAGTCACCATCAAGGTTCAGCAGACCGGCAAGCATGTAATTACTCCCGATTGCCACAGCTTCTACCAGTGGGGCCGAAAAGACCCTATGATTTCCGGCATCAAGGAGTGGTACTATGCCGACCACACCGAAATAGAAGCCATTGAAACCCGGCAAATCACAGCTACGGGCAACTTGGGGAATGAATTCGAAGCCGAACTCATCAAAACACCTCAAACTCTGTGGATATGGTCGGTAGGGAACTCTCCCCGCTACAGCTATACGAACCAATGGAACGTCGGCACCACCGCGAAGCCGGTAAAGACTGTTTATGATCCGTGCCCCGTCGGATTCAGAGTGCCGGGCAACGAATTCCTCGCATTCCGCGATGTCGCGACCAGCGCGTTCAGTTTCACTCCCTATTCTGACTACGCTAACCCGGCAATGTTCCACTTCGCCAATACTGACGACGGCACTACTATCCAGTTCCCCGCCCTCGGCTATCGTTCAGGTAAAACCGGCTCGGAAACCGTCAGCAGCAACGGTGCCTCGATGACCGAGCTTTGGACCTCGCACGCCAACAACACCGAGGCGATTGCCCTGATTCTGGTTAACGACAGCCCGATTACCCACAAAACCCCTGATGATGCCCGCGTGGAAGCATTCGGCATCAGACCCATCGCAGAGTAAGCCGCCACACACAAGGTTGCCACAAAACAAAGCGTGGTCAAAACGAAGCCTTAATGGAACTTTTTCGCTAATTTTGCGGTGCAGGATGGATTTTCGGCACAATCCCCGCCAGTTCGGGGCCATCCGCTCCACCTCAAAATTTCCGATTCCAATGCCCGGCTTCTATAATAATCGTTATGGCTCGCGCTCCCGTTCGAGATGGGAGTGCCCGCATTTAAATGGCAATTTCGCCGCTATTGACTTTGAAACTGCCAACGGGCAGCGGTCAAGCGTCTGCAGTGTAGGGGTCGTTGTAGTGCGCAATGGCGAAATCGTCGACAGATTCTACAGCCTCATACAGCCCGCGCCAAACTACTACACCCAGTGGACCACCGCCGTGCACGGCCTGACGAGGGCCGACACTGACGGCCAACCCACCTTTCCCGAAGTATGGGCGAAGGTCCAGGAGCGCATAGCCGACCTTCCTCTCGTGGCCCATAACAAACCTTTCGACGAAGGGTGCCTGAAGGCTGTCTTCGAGGCCTACGGCATGCCCTACCCTAATTACAGATTCTATTGCACTCTCGCGGCTTCGCGCCACTGCCTATCCCTGCCGAGTCATCAGCTACACATATCCGCCGCCGCTTGCGGCTTCGATATGGAGAACCATCACCATGCCCTGGCCGATGCCGAGGCTTGCGCGGCGATAGCCCTCAAATTGTTGCAATAAACCTTTTGAAATCCTACACCGCACGCAAGGTGTTTGTCAGTCAGCCAGCGCGGCTTGATATTTTTCGCGATGGGCAATAATCGACTTCATATTGTTCTGGGCCCACTCGGTGAGCTGCAGTATTATCGGGACGAGCGACTTGCCGCTCTCCGTGAGCGAGTATTCCACCCGGGGTGGCACCTCCTGATACGATTGCCGCGAAACCAGTCCGTCAGCTTCGAGCGTGCGCAGCGTGGCCGACAACACTCTCGATGAAATATCGGGAATCTTCCGCCCGAGTTCGTTATAGCGTATCGGCTCATTTTCGCTCAACACAAGTATCACCAACAACGCCCACTTGTTTCCGAACCGCGCCACGACGTTTCTCACTGGGCATATTTCAATAATTGAGTTAAGCTGCTCTTTCTTTCTCATATTCGATAACTTGTGGATGCAAAGTAACTACATTATCGCAAAATACACAACTCCGCTGGCATCACAAAAAAATATCAAATTTTCGGTGTGTCCGTAACCCGCTGGCAAATAGCAAAAGCGATATATTTGTTACTATGCGACAATTATATAACCTCTTGACGGGTGACATTTATAGCGCTATCTTTGCATAGAAAGATGAATTAAACACCTAAAAAGCTACAATTATGAACAGAATCGAGAACAACGCTGTAAAGCACACCGCCCAGGCTTACCTGTGCGCCAACAAAGACACTGAAAAGCCCGCTGGAGCTTGCGGCTCGGCATGCGGCGCCGGCGACGAAAAGCCCCAGCCCAAACCCGCCGCTTGCGGTTCAGCTTGTGGCGCTGGTGAAAAGTAAGCCCACTACATCATTTTTGTTAGCTCCGATGGCAAGGTTTATTTAGCATCGGAGCTAACTTGTTAATACCCTTTAAAATAAGCACATGGATTATTTCGCCTTTCAATGGCACATCACCGATAGCTGCGACCAACGATGTGAGGACTGCTACATCTTCTCCGAAGGCCACCCGCATTTAATTGAGATGCCGCTCGACCGTGCGAAAGAGGTTATAGCGCAATGCGAGGATATGTGCCGCCGCATGGGGCGGCTGCCATATTTCTACATCACCGGGGGAGACCCAATCCTTCACCGTGATTTCTGGAAAATCGCGGCAATGCTTAAGGAGCGCGACATTCCGTTCACGATTCTCGGCAATCCCTTCCACCTCACTGATGACGTTTGCGCCCGCCTCAAGGAGATGGGATGTGAGAAATACCAGCTGTCAATCGATGGCATGCGCGAAACCCACGACTCGATTCGCAAGCCCGGCTCTTTCGACACCACGATTGACAAAATTGACGTGCTGAAACGTAATGGCATAAGGGTAGCGATTATGACAACCGTTTCCGGCACAAACATCAGTGAGATTCCCGACATCATTGACTTGGTGGTCGCCAAAAAGGTCAACGTGTTTGCTTTCGGGCGCTATTGCCCAACATCCGAAGAGAAATCCACCCACATCTCACCCGAAGAATACCGCGACTTCCTGAATCTGATATGGCATAAATTTGAGCAGCACAAAGATTCTGAAACGATTTTCAATCTCAAGGACCATCTCTGGACCCTTTTCCTTTACGAGAAAGGGCTGTTCAAGATTCCCGTGGATAGCGACCCCGATGCAATTTATGATGGATGCCACTGCGGCGATTGCCATTTCACGATTTTGCCAAACGGCGACACCATGGCTTGCCGACGCTTCGACAGCGTGGTAGGCAATCTTTTCCGCAAACCTATCCATGATTTATGGAATGGCGAGGAGATGAACAAGTATCGCCAGTTTGAAAAATTTGAGAAATGCGCGAAATGCGAATTACTGCGTTTCTGCCGCGGCTGCCCGGCGGTTGCCTACGGTTATCACCACTCATTCTATGCGCCCGATCCTCAATGTTGGAAAGAGATATGAAAGCCATCGTATTAAGCGAACCATGCCAGGCCGGTGAATTGGCGCTCGCCGAAGTCCCTATCCCGGCCACGCGCCCAGGTTGGGTGCTGATCAAAGTCAAAGCGTTCGGCATAAACCATTCCGAAGTACTGCTGCGGCAGTTCGAAGTTGCGCAACCCTACATCAATAAGCCAATAATCCCCGGCATTGAGTGTGTTGGCGAAGTGGTTGACCCGTCAGATACCCCGTTTCGCAAGGGTCAACGTGTCATGGCCCTTATGGGAGGCATGGGGCGTAGCTTCAACGGAAGTTACGCCGAGTATGTGTTAGCGCCGGCAAGCCACTCCTTCGCCGTTGAAAGCAATCTCGGCTGGGCCGAATTGGCGGCGATTCCCGAAACATTCTACACCGCCTACGGCTCATTGTTTGTTTCCTTGCGGCTTGAAGCCGACGACCTGTTGCTCATCCGCGGAGGGTCGTCGACCGTCGGGTTGGCGGCCTTGCAACTTGCCAAAGCCGCGGGTGCCACAGTTGTGTCCACCACGCGCTCGTCGGATAAAGCAAAAACACTTTTGGCCAATGGCGCCGACCATGTTGTGCTCGAAGGCGAAGGGTTCGCCAAGCGCTTCTTATCCGAGTTCCCTACGGGAGCCACCAAAGTTCTCGAACTGATTGGCGCGAGCACTCTCGAGGAATCCTTGCGCATTACCGCCCTTCACGGCATAGTTTGCCAAACCGGCCTTCTTGGTGGTGTCTACGGGCTCAAATCATTCGACCCGATAAAAGATATTCCATCCGGGGTATATCTCACAGGATTCTACAGCAAACACCCCACTCAGGGACAAATCAACGCTATGATGTCGATTATCAATCGGCATAATATCCAACCCATAATCGCCCGCCGGTTCTCGTTCCCCCAAATCGCCGACGCCCATCTCCTCGCCGAGCAACGGGGGCAGATAGGTAAAATAGTCGTTACCCTGTGATGCTCGCCGCGGAGCTGCTGCCTTCATATCAACTTTCTCGCCCCAATCGCTGTTTTTAATATCGAACTAACAAGGAGAAAAAACAGCTATGATTAACTTGACAATTTGGAGCGATTTCGCTTGCCCTTATTGCTACATTGGTGAAACCCGCCTTCAGCGGGCCATCGAAGAACTCGGACTGCAAAATGATGTTCAAATCGATTTCCGTGCGTTCGAGTTAGACCCCACCGCGCCGAAAGAGGTTACCACGACTACCCCCCAGCGCTTCGCTATGAAATATCGCCTCCCCCTTGAGGCTGCCAAGCAGCAAATCGAGCATATCTCGGAGCTCGGCAGGGAACTCGGCATCGATTTCAAGTATATGACGACTCAATACTCCAACACACGCGATGCCCATCGACTCATGAAACTGGCCGAGGAAAAATATGACCGCGCCACCGTCGGCCGCCTCAACGAGGCTCTTTTCGCAGCATACTTCACCGAGAACCTCGTCCTCTCTGACCACAAAGTGCTTCTCGACAAGGCAGTTGCCGCAGGGATGGACGAAGCGCAGGTGCGCGAAGTGCTGGAGTCAGACAAGTATGACGACGAAGTGCGTTTCGACGAGCGCGAAGCCGGCATGCGCGGAGTCCACGGTGTGCCCTACATCGTGTTCAACGGCGGTTTCGCCGTTCCGGGCGCCATGTCAATCGACAGCTTCAAATCGGCCCTGAAGCGCGAGCTTTCAAAGCAGGCCGACAAAGCCGAGGAGAAACCCGCCGAGCGGCCTCACGCCTGCGGGCCCGACGGATGCCGACTTCTGTAATCAACCTCATCAGACCATGCGTTATGATTAAAGAGCTAACTGTCAGAGGCGTTTTCGCCGAAAACTGCTATTTTTTCATCGACGATGCCACCAAGGCCGGCTTTATTATCGACCCGGGCGCTCAGCCCGGGTTGATCTACGATGCCGTGGTGAGCAATGGCTGGAAGATTGAAAAAATTCTTCTGACCCACGGCCACTTCGACCACTTTGGCGCTGCCGAGATTCTGCGGGAAAAACTTGTAGCCCCGATTTATATTTACCCCTCGGATGCCAAATATCTCAACGACACATATTTGAATCTGAGCGAGAATTCGCCGCAAGCCATTGTGGTGCCCCACTATGAGGAATTGTACGATGGTGAAATCATCCGTCTGAAGGCCAATTCGGGGTTTTATCTGAAGGTAATCCACACCCCCGGACACACTCCCGGCTCAGTCACTTACTATGCTCCCGAGGCATCGGCAGCCTTTGTTGGCGACACTCTCTACGAACATGGTCCCGGCCTGACGAACTTTCCCGGCGGAAATCCCCGTCAGCTCGAAGAGTC
>CAYTBH010000056.1:10082-15244 GCA_964435935.1 uncultured Alistipes sp. | reverse complement strand
ACCGCGAGGCCTACGGCATGTACTGCTGCTCGGGCATCCTGTTCAACCACGAGTCGGAGCGTCGCGGCGAGACTTTCGTCACCCGCAAAATCACCCTGGCAGCGGCGCGCATAGCCCAGGGAAAGCAGGACAAGCTCTATCTCGGCAACCTCTCCAGCCTCCGCGACTGGGGCTATGCCAAGGACTATGTGGAGTGCATGTGGCTGATCCTGCAAAACGACAAGCCCGAGGACTTCGTGATAGCCACCGGCGAGCAGCACTCGGTGCGCGAATTTTGCGAGCTCGCGTTCCGCCGCGCCGGCATCGAGCTGCGCTGGGAGGGGGAGAACGAGCACGAAAAGGGCATCGACAAGGCCACCGGCAAAGTGCTCGTGGAGGTTTCGCCCGACTTCTACCGACCCACCGACGTTGTAAACCTCTGGGGCGACCCCACAAAGGCCAAGGAAAAACTCGGCTGGGACCCCTCGAAGAAAACCTCGTTCGAGCAGCTGGTCAACCTCATGGTTGATGCCGACATGGCCAAGGTGGCCGTTGAGCGCGCCGGCGAGCATGTGCGCACCAACCTTGCCGAGTATCTTGAAAAAGGCATCGTGAAATGATGAGGAAAGAAGCAAAAATCTACGTCGCCGGCCACCGCGGAATGGTGGGCTCGGCCATCGTGCGCGAACTGCGCCGCCAAGGCTACGAAAACATCGTGACCCGCACCCACGCCGAGCTCGACCTCACCGACCAGCGCGCCGTCAATGAATTTTTCGCCGCGGAGCGCCCGGAGTATGTGTTTCTCGCGGCGGCCAAGGTGGGGGGCATCGCGGCCAACGCCGCGGCATTGGCCGACTTTATGTATGAGAACATGATGCTGGAGATGAACGTGATCCACGCGGCATGGAAAAATGGCTGCCGAAAGCTGGAATTCCTCGGCTCGTCGTGCATCTATCCGCGGCTCGCGCCGCAGCCGATGCCCGAATCGTGCCTGCTCACCTCCGAGCTCGAGAAAACCAACGAAGCCTACGCGCTGGCCAAAATTTCGGGCTTGAAATATTGCGAGTTCCTCAACCGGCAATATGGCACGGACTTCATCTCGGTGATGCCCACCAACCTCTACGGGCCCAACGATAACTACCATCCCGAACACTCCCATGTGCTCCCGGCGCTGATACGCCGCTTCCACGAGGCCAAGGTCGCCGGCGAGCCTACGGTCACCTGCTGGGGCGACGGCTCGCCGCTGCGCGAATTTCTCTACGTCGACGACCTGGCCAACCTCTGCGTGTTCCTGATGAACAACTATTCGGGCAACGAAACCGTGAATGCCGGCACAGGCAAGGAACTGACCATCAAGGAGCTCGCCGAGCTCGTGGCCGCCACCGTGGGCTACGAGGGGCAGATTCTTTGGGATGCGTCGCGACCCAACGGCACTCCGCGCAAGCTGCTCGACGTGAGCAAGGCGAAGGCCCTCGGCTGGAGCTACTCAACCGAACTGGCCGACGGCATCCGCCTGAGCTACGACGACTTCCTCAACAACCCTATGCGCGCCGAGCGCTGAGGCTCCAACATTAAACGACCATTCAAATGAAAATAATACTCCTGTCGGGCGGATCGGGCCAAAGACTTTGGCCGCTGTCGAACAACTCGCGTTCAAAGCAGTTTCTCAGAGTGTTGAAGCGCCCCGATGGCTCAAAAGAGTCGATGATTCAGCGCGTCGTGCGCCAAATTCGCGAAGCCGGACTCAGCGACGACATCCTGGTGGCCACAGGCGCCAACCAGATCGACGCGATCGGCATTCAGCTGGGGAAAGACACCCGGGTGGTCACTGAGCCCGAGCGCCGCGACACCTTCCCGGCTATCGCGCTGGCCTGCGCCTACCTGCGCTCGGAAGGCACCCCCGCCGACGAGCCGGTCATCGTGATGCCTTGCGACTCCTACACCGAGAACCACTATTTTTCAACCCTGGCGCTTCTGGCCAAGGGGGTCGAGGAAGGGGTGGCGGACCTGCTGCTGATGGGCGTGCGCCCCATATTCCCCTCCATAAAATATGGCTACATTGTGCCGGCTATGCCTCCTACCGACGGCGAGCCAACCCCCGTGGCCCGGTTCACCGAGAAACCTGACCTCGCCACGGCTGAAAAGCTCATCAACGAGGGGGCGTTGTGGAACGGCGGCGTGTTCGCCTTCCGCCTCGGGTACCTCACGGAAATCACCAACCGCTATCTGCCCGGAGCCGACTACGCCACCCTCCGCGCCAACTATGCGAGCTTGCCGCGCAAAAGTTTCGACTACGAGGTGGTTGAAAAAGCGAACTCGGCAGCAGTGATTCCATACGCTGGCGACTGGCGCGACCTGGGCACATGGTCGACGCTGACCGACGAGCTCACCGAACTTACCCATGGGAACGTAATCACCGACGACTGCGATTCGACCTATGTCATAAACGAGCTGGAGATTCCCGTGGTGTGCATCGGAGCCAAGGATTTCGTTGTCGCGGCCACACCCGACGGCATCCTCGTTTCGGAGCGCTCGCTGAGCGCCAACCTCAAGCACCTTGTGGGGGGACTGGGCAAACGGCCCATGTACGAAGAGCGCCGATGGGGCTCCTACAAAGTAATCGACATGGTCGAGTTTCCCGACGGCCATTGCGCTCTGACAAAGCAACTCACCATCAACCCGGGCTGCTCGCTGAGCTATCAGCGCCATAATTGCCGCGACGAGGTGTGGACCATCATCGACGGCGATGGCGAAATCGTCACCGACGGCGACCGCCGCGAAGTGGGCCGCGGCGACGTAATCGCGATAAAGCGCGGCCAGTGGCACACCATGCGCGCCACGACCTCGCTCACCTTCATCGAGGTGCAGCAGGGCACCAATCTCGTCGAAGAGGATATAGAGCGCGCCCCGTACACCTGGTAATGCCGGGTGCCGCAAGGCGCGTCCATAGTTTTTTGACCTCCGCCGGGCGGCTCAGCCTCGCGGAGGTTTATAATATGCCACCGACACCGCGGTGGCGCCGCAATACTTGCGCAGATAGCCGGCATACATCTCGGCGATAGCTTCGGGGGGCATCTCCTGGCCGTAGGCGTTGACGCACACCATGAGGTGGCGGGTCGTGTCGGATACTTTCGTGCGCTCGTTGTCGCTCGTGGGAGTGCCCACGCCTCCCACCTCGTCGCGGTAGACAGGCATCCCCTCGATGTTGAGCGTCCCGCGGCCAATCCCCTCGTATGGCTCTCCGGCACGCCCCACACCGAGTGTCAGCTTGTCGCCAACGATTTTGTCAGTGTCAAACGCACCTATCGAGCAACCGCAAACAATGGAAACGAGATTGCACACATCCACCAGGTTGTCAATGTAGTAGAGCCCTTTATCGTTGACAATGCGGCGCATGAGCTGTTCCTGCGAGGGGCGGTAGCGGTTGGGGTCCTTGCCGAGCGCCTTGTAGGCCGCACGGGTGGCGGCGATGGCGGGGCGCTTGTTAATGTCGGCCAGTTCGTATGACTCCTTCACGCGTCCGGCAACAGTTTCGAGCTCTTCCCGCAGGGCCGGGTCTGTCGGGCCATTGACAACATCTGCCGACAGTCGCACCACGATGAGCTGAGGCGCCGCGGCGGCGATTTCGGGCGAAAATTCTATATCAAGTTCCTTCATGGCTCATTGCTTTTTATCGAGGTCGCGCACCTCTTCGAGATTTTGCTCAATCACAGAGTCGGGCAGGTCGTAGTCCTGGAGGTCGCCGGCAAGATATTTGTCGTACGACGCCATGTCAATCAGCCCGTGGCCCGACAGATTGAACAGGATGACCTCCTCCTTGCCGGTTTCCTTGCAGCGGAGCGCTTCGCGGATGGTGGCGGCGATGGCGTGGCACGACTCGGGCGCGGGAATGATGCCCTCGGTGCGGGCGAAAAGCAAGCCGGCTTCAAAGGATTCGAGCTGGGGGATGTCGACCGCTTCCATCAGGTTATCCTTAAGCAGCTGTGACACAATCACCCCAGCGCCGTGGTAACGGAGTCCGCCGGCGTGGATATTGGCGGGGCGGAAGTTGTGGCCGAGGGTGAACATCGGCAGCAGCGGCGTGTAGCCAGCCTCGTCGCCGAAATCATATTGGAACTTGCCTCTCGTCAGTTTGGGGCACGACGCGGGTTCGGCCGCCACGAAGCGGGTCGAACGCTCGCCGGTGAAATTGTGGCGCATGAAGGGGAAGGCTATTCCGCCAAAGTTCGAGCCGCCCCCGAAACAGGCAATCACCACGTCGGGATACTCGCCCGCCATCGCCATCTGCTTTTCAGCCTCAAGCCCAATGATGGTCTGATGGAGCGAAACGTGGCTCAGCACCGATCCGAGGGTGTATTTGCAGTCGGGGGTCGTTGTGGCAAGCTCGACCGCCTCGGAAATCGCCGTCCCCAGCGAGCCCTGATGGTTGGGAGTGCGCGTCAGTATATCCTTTCCGGCGCGAGTCGACATCGACGGTGAGGGGGTTACCTGCGCGCCGAAAGTCTGCATAATGCTTTTGCGATATGGCTTCTGCTCGTAGGAAATCTTCACCTGGTAAACAGCCGCCTCGAGGCCGAACATCTTCGCGGCGTAGGCCAGCGACGCTCCCCACTGCCCGGCACCCGTTTCAGTGGTGACATTTTTCACCCCCTCGAGTTTGCAGTAATAAGCCTGCGGGATAGCAGAATTGAGCTTGTGGGAGCCCATCGGGCTGACACTCTCGTTTTTAAAATAAATATGGGCCGGAGTTCCGAGAGCCTCTTCCAGCGCGTAAGCCCGCACCAATGGAGTGCTACGATAGAACTTGTACATCTCGCGCACCTTCTCGGGGATGTCGATCCACACATCGGTCTGGTTTAACTCCTGGCGCGACAGCTCCTCGGCGAAGATCGGATAGAGGTCTTCGGCCTTCAGAGGCTCCTTGGTGGCCGGGTGGATTGGCGGCAACGGCTTGTTGGGCATCTCGGCCTGGATGTTGTACCACTGGCGGGGAATTTCTTCTTCGGGCAGCAAATAGCGCTTGCGCTTGTCGGCGTCAGGGCGATTATTGCGGGGCTGATTATTCATAAAATATATAATTTTTTAATATTTATGCGTATAAGCCAATATTTATGCCACAAATCTAAGCATAATAATTCAAAATCGCAAACTTCCCGCCCAAATCGCAAAATCGCCAAGACTTT
>CAYTBH010000056.1:3664-9982 GCA_964435935.1 uncultured Alistipes sp. | reverse complement strand
TTTTTCGTAATTTCGCGGCGTGAAAAACATCCGAACGAATTTGCCTCGTTTAGCAAAAATGAGCCTGCGCCGGGCTTTAGCCCGCGCGGCGTTATTGCTGTGCGGCAGCGTCTCGGCATTTGGAGCGAACCAGCCGGGTGGCATTGAGGCGCTCGACAGCATCGGTGACGCGCGACTCGACGAGGTTGTCGTCACCGGGCAGTCGGCACGCCAACGCATCGACGCGCCGCGCATCGGGGTGGAGAATCTCGAGCTGGCCAAACTGGCCCAGGTGCCGCAGCTATTCGGCGAAAACGACATCATAAAATCGATTGCCCTCATGCCCGGTGTGCGCGGCGAGGGGGACGGCGGAGGCGGCTTCGAAGTGCGCGGCGGCACAGCCTCGCAAAACCTCATAACCCTCGACGGCATAACGCTCTACAACCCGACGCATGTGATGGGCATCTTCTCGACCTTCAACGACAACGCTCTGGGGCGCGCCACGCTGTTCAAGGGCCCGTTTCCGGCGCAGTTCGGAGGCGCTACGGCCTCGGTGCTCGAAACATCGCTCGCTCCCGGCGACATGGAGCGCTGGCACGCCGCGGGCACAATCGGCATCCTCGCCGCAAAAGCCAAAGCCGAGGGGCCGGTGGTTAAGGAACGGCTATCGGTTGCTGTCACAGCGCGTCGCTCCTACGTCGACGCTTTTTTGCAGATGGTGCCGCAATACCGCGGAACCGTGATGAACTTCTACGACATCACGGCTAAGGTGCGCTACATTCCCCGCCAGGGCGACATCCTTGACGCATCGTTCATCGTAAGCCGCGACAACATGGCCATCGACCGGCTGATGGGGATGTACTGGGGCAACCTCGGCGGCTCGATTAACTGGACTGCCCGGGCCAGCGACCGCCTCACATTCGTCACCTCTGGCGCAATCACGAGCTACACCCCCAAAATGTCGATGACAATGATGCACATCGACCAGGAGATGACCCAATATGTGCGCGACTTCTCCCTTGGCGAAAAAGCGCTTTGGGACGTGGCCGAGGGGCATACCCTGGAATTCGGCGCGCGGTCGCAACTCCTGCGGGTGAAGTCGGCAGAGATGAATATGCGGGGCGTCAGCCAAAAGGAGATTCGCTCGGGATGGCAGAACGCCGCATGGGTAAGCTACGACGGGACGCTAAGCGAACGCTGGGGCGTTTCAGCCGGCGCGAGGCTCTCGATATTCTCGGCAATGTCGGGGAAACGCTATCACGAGTTCTTCGCCGTCGGGGAAACGGCGCCCGACTTCTCGGCCAAAACATACGTTGATGTCGAGCCGCGCGTGAGCATAAAATATTCTGTCAGCCCCAACCACAATCTGAAACTCGGAGCCGGCTCGGCGACGCAGAACCTGCATGCCGTGAGGTCGTCGTCAACCAGTTTTCCATTCGACCGCTATGCCATCACATCGCCCAACGTGCGCCCCGAGAGAGCCCTTCAGGGAGCTGTAGGTTACGCCGGAATGACCGGCGACGGTGTTCTCGACTGGTCGGCCGAGGTCTATTACAAAGATCTGCGTAATGTCTACGACTACGCCGACGGCATGACGATGTTCTCGCGCATAAATCTCGAGAGCATCATAAAGCGGGGCCGGGGCCGCAGCTATGGCGCGGAATTGATGCTGCGCAAAAACTCCGGGCCGCTCACAGGATGGGTTGCCTACACGCTGTCGCGCACCGAAAGCCGAATCCCCGGCATCAACGGCGGCAGATGGTATGACGCGTCAAACGACCACCGACACGACATCTCGGTGGCCGCGATCTACCGCTTCAACGACCGCTGGACAGCCTCGGCTTCATGGATTTTCTCGTCGGGCAACCCTATAACCGCCCCGGACGCGAAATACGAACTCGACGGCACGACGATTTACTATTATTCGAGGCGCAACGGCTACCGCGTGCCCCCCACCCACCGCCTCGACCTCTCGGCCACCTGGACCCGTAGAGGAAAGCGATTCACCACTCAATGGGCCTTCGGCATTTACAATGCCTACTGCCGCTACAACCCATATATAGTCTATTTCACCGACGACCCCGAAAAGCCCTCGGGCACCCGCGCCGTGCAGCGCGCCCTCTTCGGCCTCGTCCCCTCCGTTTCCTACACTCTCAAATTCTGACCTACGGCAATGCGCGAACTCCTTTTGAAACTTCTCCCGGTCATGTCGTTGCTCCTTGTCGCTTGTGAGAAGGAAATCGACTTCAAATACCGCGACATAGATCCCATTCTTGTAATCGAGGGCGCTCTCACGGCAGAGGGCGCGGTGGTGAGCCTCACCGAGACAACTCCCATGGACGAGCCTATGAACACCCGCCAGGTCGACGGGGCCACTGTGAGCATCACCGACCTCGACAACGGCGACGTGGCCATCCTCGCCCAATCGCCCGACGGAGGACCCTACACAGCGGCCATATCAGGCATCGAGGGGCATACCTACCGCCTCTCCGTTCTACGACCCGGCGGCAACGAGCCAAACACAGCCGAGTGCGTAATGCCTGCCCCTGTCGCCGAGCCCCAACTGTCGCTGGCATGGATCAGTATGCCCTACGACCATGTGGCAGTGCTGCAAGTGCGTTTCGAAGGCGATGCAGAGCAATGCTACTGGGTGCGCGTCTACCGCAACGGAGAGGCATATATGTGGCGCGCCGTCAGCGGTGGCGCCACCGACGCGAACGGCATAATCGACGAGGTGTTCATGACCACCCGCCAGGACCTTTCCGAAGAGGAGGACGACACCGTGCTTGTCGACGGCGATGTGCTCACCGTGACCATCACCCCGACATCCCGCTCCATGCACGACTACCTCGAAGCCATTGGCGCCGACAGCACCGGCCCGCTGCTGTTCTCGGGACCTCTGGCCCTGGGCTACTTCCTGGCCGCCCCGGTGACCAGCGCCCAAATAATATTCGACACCGCCACCATCCCTTATTTCTGACCCGCGGCCGAAAGCCGTTGGCTCTCCGTGAACTAAGCGGTGACTGGCAGCGTTTTAATGATAACTAAAGGATGTATCATTAAAACGCTCAACAACATGTTCAAGAAAATTATGCTCGTCGTGGTCGCCATCATCGGCATTTCGTCGGCAGCCGTGGCCATCGACAAATATACCCGCGACGTGAAGGTGTTACCTAAAACCGCGCAAACCACGCTTGAAAACAATTTCAAGGCGAAAGTCAACACCATAAAAATCGACAAGGAGCTCGGCATCATTTCGGACTACGACGTGGTGCTCACCGACGGCACCGAAATCACTTTCGACCGCTCGGGCAATTGGAAAGATATCGAGACAACCGTTCATGGAGCCGTGCCCGCGGCCCTGGTGCCCGACGCGATTACCAAATACGTCAACACGGCGCAGCCTGGACAGCGCATTATCGGGATCGACAAAGAGCGCTCGGGCTACGACGTGGAGCTTTCAAACGGCGTGGAAATGAAATTCGACACCCAGGGAAAGTTTCTCCGCTTCGACGACTAAGCGCGTCGCCGCGACAGAGGTTGCCCCTACGATCGCTTGCGATAGGTCGCCGCGGCCATAGCGAGAGCCGCTACAGCCGAGATGCCGAGCAGGAGGTATTGCATCCATAGCTCGCCGACGGTGGTGCCCTTGAGATAGACCGCGCGCATTATTTCATTGAAATAGCGGGGTGGCACCGCGTATGTGATCCATTGCGCCCACCCGGGCATGGAGCCGATGGGCGTAAACAGCCCTCCCATCAGCTGGAATATCATTATAATGGCGAACATCACGAAGATGCTCTGCAGAATCGTCGCCGACTTGTTGGCAACCGCCACGCCGAGCCCCGACATCACAAGGCTAAGAAAAACGGCAGCCAGGTAAATGGCCCCGAGGCTCCCCAAAGGATAGAGCCCGTAGACAGCCCACCCGACGATGATGCCGATGGTGACCACCAGCATCCCCACCACCCAAAACGGGATGAGCTTTGAAAGCACGAACGTCAGACGGCCAACCGGGGTCACATTCATGGCCTCGATTGTGCCGCTCTCTTTTTCGCTCACGAGGTTGAGTGTAGGCAGGAATCCGCAAATGATTATTATGAGGAACACCATCAGTGCCGGAATCATGTAGTTGCGGAAAGTGAGCGTCGGGTTATAGCGGTCGATCACGCTTGTCGCGGCTTGCGCCTGCGGGAGTCCCTGTTCCGCACGCCACTCCCCCAGGGTGTGCGAGATAGAGCCGACGACATACTGCATACCCAGCATCCCTTTGGTCGCGTTCACGCCGTTGGCCTCGACATCGAGCGGCGCGAGGGTGCGCGAATAGTCGGGCGGAATTGTCAGGAGCACGTCGGCATCGCCCTTTTCAATAGCCGACAGAGCCTCGGCGCGCGATGGGTAGACGGCACGGACGTGGAGCTCGCCCGTCGCGTCGATATCTGAAATCATTCTACGCGAAAGCTGGCTGCGGTCGTTGTCGACCACCGCGATGCCAACGTTCTTTACGTCGAAATTCGCGACCAGCGGAATGACGAGGAGCACCATCAGCGGCATTGCGAAAATGATGCGCGGAATCAGCGGATTGCGCTTCATCATCAGCACCTCCTTTCGGAGCAGGGCCTTTAATATTCTGAAATTCATCGTTTAGGCTATTTCTTGGAGTTAAAACGCCCGAGCTGCGCCGCGAGGAATGCGGCGGTCATAGCGAGAAGTATGGCCACCTCTTTGGCCACATACCGGAACTCGAGCTGCTGAACCATGAGTTTGCGCATCGCCGCGATGTACCACCGGGCCGGAATCGCGCACGAAACCCACTGCAACGCCACCGGCATATTGTCGATGGGGAACAGCATCCCCGACAGCATTATCACCGGCACCATAAACAGCATGGCCGACACGATGAGAGCCGACACCTGGTTATCAACGAGGGTCGACACGAGCAGTCCCACCGATAGCGACAGGATGATGTAGAGGAGCGTCACCGCCACCACGCTGACGATGGTCGACGACACCGGCAGGCCAAGCAACGTATATGCTATCAGCAGCATAACCGCCAGGATGGCGCAGGAAAGCAGGAAATAGGGAATCAGCTTGCCGAGGATTATCGAAATAGGCCTCACGGGCGACACGAGCAGGAGGTCCATGGTTCCGCTCTCCTTTTCGCGCACAATTGACACAGAGGTCATTATGGCACAAATGAGGATGAAAATCATGCCCATGATGCCCGGCACGAAGTTATAGGCACTCTTCATCTGCGGATTGTAGAGAGTGCGGGTTACGACGGGCGACGGCGCTCCCGTCCCGGCGACCACACTGCCAATATAGGCCGCCGCGGCCTGCCCGACAGTGGGGTTCGACGCGTCGACGATAACCTGCGACTTGAGCTGCCCGGCATCGGTTCTCAACAGCAACGCGGCCTCAATTTCGCCGCGGCGCAACAGTGGCTCAATGTCGGTTTCGGAGGCCATGCCGCGGAAATCGAAATACTCATTGTGCGAAAGGCGCTCCACGATGTCGCGGGTAGCGTCGGTGTGGCGGTCGACAACCACAGCGACCCTCACATTATTGACCTCCGTGGAAATCGCGAAGCCGAAGAGGAGCAGCAACACCAGGGGCATAATCAGCGTCACGAGCATCGTGCGCCTGTCGCGCACGATGTGCAGCGCCTCCTTTTTGATCAGTGATTTCAGTATCGCCATATCATTCAGCTCTTTTGGCATCCCTGGCCACTATGCGGAAAACTCCGTCCATGGTCGAAGCGCCATACTTTTCCTTTAACGCTGCCGGGGTGTCGAGCGCGGCAATGCGTCCGTCGACCATAATCGACACCCGGTTGCAATATTCGGCCTCGTCGAGATAATGGGTGGTGACGAAGATGGTCATTCCCTCGGACGACGCGCGGTAAATAAGCTCCCAGAATTTGCGACGCGTCACGGGGTCGACGCCCCCGGTAGGCTCGTCGAGAAACACGATTTGCGGTTTGTGGATTGTGGCGGTCGCGAATGCCAACTTCTGCCGCCACCCGACGGGAATCTCGCTCACGGGCGTGCCAGCCATGTCGAGCATATCGAGTTGGCTCATCACCGCCGCCATGCCGCGCTTTATCTCGGCATCCGACATACCGTAGATTGTCGAAAACAACCGCAGATTCTCGCTGACGGTAAGCGACCCGTAAAGCGAGAATTTCTGGCTCATATAACCTATATGCCGCTTGATTTCCTCACCCTGGGTGTTAATGTCGAATCCTGCCACCGTTCCGGTGCCGGCGGTGGGATAACTGAGGCCGCAGAGCATGCGCATGGCGGTGGTTTTCCCGGCTCCGTTGGCCCCCAAGAAACC
>CAYTBH010000056.1:1372-3564 GCA_964435935.1 uncultured Alistipes sp. | reverse complement strand
TCGGCAACCTCGGGCATCGCCCTCAACCCCGCCAGGAGGCGGAACATATCGGCTGAGCGGGCGTTGAAAAGCCGCTCGCGGTTCCCGGCAAGGAGCGCGGCTGGAGTGTTCAATTCGAGGATGTGGCCGCTATCAATCATCGCGATGCGGTCGCAGCGGCCCGCCTCGTCCATGTAGGAAGTTGACACAAGGATGGTTATGTCGCGCTCGCGCAGGGTCGCGAGCATCTCCCAAAACTCGCTTCGCGAAACCGCGTCGACCCCCGTCGTGGGCTCGTCGAGCAACAGCAGCGGTGGTCGGTGGATGAGGGCACAGCTCAGCGCCAGCTTCTGCTTCATTCCACCCGAGAGTTTCCCCGCCGGGCGGTCCAAGAATTTCTCGAGCTGCCCGAAAATAGGGGCTATCAGATCGAAATTCTGCCTTACCGTCACGCCGAAAAGGGTCGCGAAAAAGTTGAGGTTCTCAGCCACGGTAAGATCCGGGTAGAGCGAAAACCGCTCGGGCATATAGCCGATTTTCGACCGCAATGCCCTGTAGTCGGCCACAGTGTCGAGTCCCAGCACTCTGGCGGTGCCAGAGTCGGGAGCAACGAGGGTGGCAAGGACGCGGTAGATGGTGCTTTTGCCCGCTCCGTCTGGTCCGATGAGGCCGAACATCTCTCCCGGGTTGACCGCGAAGCTCACTTTGTCGACAGCCTTCACCGCCCCGTAGCTTTTGCAAAGGTCTGTGACCTCGATAGCGGGAGTCATAACCTCACCTCCCCATACTGCCCGAGTTTCAGCCGGCCATCGTTTTTCACTGCGATTTTCGCGGCATAAACCAGGTTGGCGCGGGTGTCGCGGGTCTGAATTGACTTGGGGGTGAACTCGCTCTCTTGTGCGATCCAGGTGATTGTGCCGGGATATTCAAACTGCTCGTCGCCACCAAAATCGGCAATCACGGTGACTTTCTGCCCCAGCTTGATGTCGGCCAGCTGCGACGCTGTGAAATAGGCCCGCAAATATATGTCGTTGAGGTTGGCGAGCTTCGCGAGGGGTTTGCCGGGGGTGGCAAACTCCCCCGCCTGGGCATATTTCACCAGCACGGTTGCCGAGATGGGCGACTTCACCACGCCGCGCCCAATCTGGTCCTCGATTTGTTCGCGGCGGTATTGCAGGGAGGCGGCGTTATCGGCTATGGAACTGCGGTTCTTTCCGAGGGTCGAAAGTTGGGCCGCGAGTTGGTCGCGCAGGGTGTTGAGCTGCGCGACAGCGTCGTCGTAGTGTTTCTGTGTCGTGGCACCGTCGGCCAACAGACGCTCCTGGCGCTCGGTTTCGTGTTGCTGGTGGGCTATTTGCGAGCGCAGGGCCGCTACCTGCGCCGCTATGTCGGGCGACATAGACTCGGCAGACTGCTGCTGGCTGACAATCTGCTTCCGCTCCAGCGAGAGGACCGCGGTGTCGACAAGCGCCACGAATTGGCCGGCGGCGAGGGTGTCACCCTCGATCGGGGGGAACTCCAATATTTTTCCGGTTGTCTCGGCTGACAAGGTCACTGTTGTTGCTTCAAAAATGCCCGTGGCATCGTAGTTAGGCTTGCTCGCGCAACCGGCAAGAAGGAGCAGGGAGGCAGCCGCGGCGAGTGGATATGAGGGTTTCATTTGTTCAGAGTGTTTTTGAGTTGGTGGATATATTGGAGATACTGGATTTCGTGGTATGCGGCATTAAGGCGCGCTTGGTTTTCATCGGTGATTTTCGCTAGGAGCGTTGTCGTGTCGATTACCCCGTTTTCAAGCTGCGATTCGGCACTGCGGCGCACATTCGACCGCAACTCCACGATGCGGGCATCGTCGGCCATCACATCGAGCACCCCCTTTATGGCGGCGCGTTCGCTGGTGGCTTGGAGATCATTGTTGAAGAGGAAGAGCTCGCGGTCGGCAAGCGCCATGTCGGAGGCGGCGGCGAGCTTGCGCTTCGAAAGCGAACGGGTGTAGAGCGCGTCGATGTTCCACGAAACCTTGACCCCGGCAAGCGCGTTGAACGAGAGGTCGCGCTTCATCATGCTCTCGAAGGTGTTGAACCCGGGATAACCGTAGTAAACCTGCCCGAAGAACCCGACACGGGGCATAAGGGTCGCGCCCACGGCATCCTCGCGCGCCTTGTTCAGGCTGAGCCTTTTATCAAACAGGGCAAGTTCGGGGCGGTTCGATTCGG
>CAYTBH010000056.1:0-1272 GCA_964435935.1 uncultured Alistipes sp. | reverse complement strand
CCACCATCCCAAATAGTCTGCGATACCTCGATGCCGGCCTTATACTGAAAGCGGCCCAGCCCCTCGACTTCGCGACCGAGCTGGTTGAGCACCGCTGTGAGCGCCTCGGGATAGGCCGGCACCGCGTTTTGAACAGTAGCCTGGGCGTAAACGCCGACTCTCGGCAACCAGCCCCGGTTAATTTCGTCCAGGTCGAGTTGCCGGGTGCTGCCCACCAGGCCAAACTTCTTAATCAGCGGATAGTTTTCCTCCGCGCGGCGCAGGCACTCGTCGAGCGTGACTTGCGCTTGCGCGCCCAACCACGCGGCCCACAGAACCGCCACAAACAACAACAATTTCTTCATGGCCTCAACTTATTCAGAATCGTTTCGATGTTCTCTTTCCGCCTCATTTCCAGGAAGCGCTCGCGGTCGGCAACCATGTCGCTCAGCAGCTCGTCGACAAGCGGCGCCGCCATAAACGAGAAAATATTGAGCGACACAAGGTCGAGCAACAGCATCCTGGCATCGACACGCCGGCACTCGCCGCGCTCTGCAGCAGCATCAATCTCCTCCTGCAGGGTAGCGATCATCAGCGCCACCTGATCGCGCATCACCGCCGAGAACACCCGCATCATTTCAGGCTGACGATACATCTCTCCGATGAAAAAATGGGGGAAGTCGGGATTCGCGGCCACGAAATCGAAATGCCGCCCAACAGCTTTGGCTATTTTTTCGAGCAACGGCAAACCAGGGTCGTCGAGCGACGCGACCATCAAGTCGCGCACAAGCGACATCTTCCCGCTCATAATCCTCTCAAACAGCCGCTCTTTCGAGCGGAAATAATAATGGAGCATGGCGTGGGTCACCCCCGCGGCCTCGGCAATCGCCGTGGTACGCGCCGCGAGGAATCCCTTCTTCAAGAACTCCTTCTCGGCCGCCGCGAGTATTTTCTGTTCCGTATTTTGCATTATCATTCAATATTTGCGCATCTTCCATCAATCAACAGCTTATCTACACCGAAGCCTCATCAGATGGCAACCGAGCAGGGAAAAGCGCGATTAACAAGGCGGTTTAACAACATTGTTAACGCAAAGTTATATCTCCATTTACAATCCTCCAAATATTTGCCAGGAATTTTTTAATCAAAAACATTTGCCTCGCCCAAACAAAATCACTACCTTTGCAGCCGTAAAGAACTAAAGCGGGCTGTTGAGGCCCCGACTTTACAAATGGAGCGATGCTCGAGTGGCTGAAGAGGCACGCCTGGAAAGCGTGTATACGCCAAAAGCGT
>CAYTBH010000055.1:10029-15311 GCA_964435935.1 uncultured Alistipes sp. | reverse complement strand
GCTGAACCCACCAACGGCATGTACATCCGTCGTCAGGGCAACAAGACCACCAAAGTGGCTCTCTAATCACCGCTCCGACAACAAAAAAACTCAGGGCGCTCCGCAATCGCGGGGCGCCCTTCTTCTTGTTAGTCAAATCAATTTGTATTACAGCTCAACAAAGCTATTATGCAATGCACCTTAACGGAAAAAAGCCCTGGGTGAGTATTGCGACGTGAAAGCGACGAGGAATAATTGACCGTCAGTCCTTTGTGCCGTAGGCGAGGTCGCCGGCATCGCCGAGACCGGGGACTATGTAGGAGTGGTCGTTGATATGAGGATCGATCGCGCCAACCCACAGGGTAGTCTTGTCGGCGGGGAAGTGCTCGGCGACATAGTCGACCGCCTTCTGCGAGGCAATCACGGAGGCCACATGGATTTCAGCCGGAGTGCCCTTGGTGAGCAACGCACGGTAGCTCAGCTCCATCGAGGCGCCGGTGGCAAGCATGGGGTCGGCAAGGATAAGAGTCTTGCCATCGATACGCGGCGAAGCAAGATACTCGATGCAGACATCGAAATTCTCCTTCTCCTTATACTTGCGGTAGGCCGACACAAAGGCATTCTCGGCATGGTCGAAATAGTCGAGGAACCCTTGGTGGAACGGCACGCCGGCGCGGAAAATGGTGGCCAGCACCAGGGGAGTGTCAATCACGTCGGCCTGCGTGGCGGCCAAGGGGGTCTGGATCTCCTTTTTGCCATAGCTGAGGGTGCGGCTGATTTCGTAAGCCATAATCTGGCCGATGCGGCGCAGGTTGGTGCGGAAGCGGAGCATGTCGCCCTGCACATCGACATCGCGGAGCTCGGCCATATACTGGCTGACCAGCGAATTCTGCTCAGCGAAATTTACAATTTTCATATCGTGAATCTATTACTAAAACTTCGTTAGTTCAATCCTCAAAGTTAGTGAATCGACAACAAAAAAACAATCGCGCGGCTCGATTTGCTCGGGCGGCTGATTAAATATTATTACGGCCTGTTAAAAAACATTTAGAATAATTTTGTAACTTCGCGCTCTCTAAGGTTACAATACTATTTTAGGTACAATTAAATGAATTTTTCAGGTAAAATTGATTTCCGGCCCAAATTGTGGTCGGCGCTCAAACATTACAACGCTAAGAAGTTCCAAGCCGACCTCACGGCGGGCATCGTTGTGGGCATCGTGGCCCTGCCGCTGGCAATCGCGTTCGGCATCGCCTCGGGTGTGAGCCCCACAACCGGCCTCATCACCGCCATAATCGGCGGCTTGCTGGTGTCGATGTTCGGGGGCAACTCGGTGCAGATCGGCGGCCCCACGGGAGCCTTCATCGTCATCGTGTTCGGCATCATAGCCCGCTTCGGGCTCGGCGGCCTTGCTATGGCCACTTTCATGGCAGGCCTTATTTTGATACTGATGGGCGTGTTCAGGCTCGGCACTGTGATCAAGTTCATCCCCTACCCCATCGTTGTGGGATTCACCGCCGGCATCGCGCTCACGATTTTTTCCACCCAGATTAACGATTTCCTGGGCCTCGGCCTCAGCAACATTCCATCGGAATTTCTGCCCAAATGGGGTGTCTATCTCACCAACCTCGGGCACATCAACCTCCCGACCCTGGCAGTGTCGGTGGTGTCGCTGCTCATCATAATCATGATGCCGAAAATCTCGAAGCGTCTTCCGGGCGCGCTGGCGGCAATCGTGGTTGTGACAGCCGGCGTGGCTCTCCTGCGCTGGTTCATCCCCTCGTTTGAGGTGACCACCATCGGCGACCGCTTCGGTCAGCTGCGCGCCACGATGCCGGAGTTCCACGGCTTCACATTCGACATGGCGACCATCAACCAGCTGCTCCCCTCGGCATTCACCATCGCCGTGCTGGGCGCCATCGAGTCGCTGCTCTCGGCAACCGTGGCCGACGGTATCACCGGCTCGCGAACCAACACCAACACCGAGCTCATAGGCCAGGGCATCGCCAACGCCGTGGTGCCCTTCTTCGGCGGCATCCCCGTGACCGGCGCTATCGCCCGCACAATGACCAATATCACCAACGGCGGTCGCACCCCGGTGGCGGGCATCATCCACGCCATCACGTTGCTGCTCATCTTCATCTTCGCCATGCCGCTCATCAGCTATGTGCCCATGGCGTGCCTCGCCGCAGTGCTGGTGATGGTGGCCTACAATATGAGCGGCTGGCGCACCATCGCCGCACTGCTCAAGAACCCGAAGGGCGATGTGTCGGTGATGGCCGTGACATTCCTGCTGACGGTGATTTTCGACCTCACAATCGCGATTGAGATAGGCCTGCTGCTGGCCATGGTGCTGTTCCTGCGCCGCGTGACGGAGAACACGCAGATCCGCGTCTACTCCGAGCAGCTCGACGTGGCCGAGGGCACCGACCTCGACTACTCGCACCACGAGGTGCTCGACGTTGTTCCCGGCGTGGAAGTCTACGAAATCGACGGCCCGTTCTTCTTCGGAGTGGCCACGAAATTCGACGAACTGATGCGCTCGACCCCCGGAGCGAAGCCCAAAGTGCGCATCCTGCGCATGCGCAAGGTGCCGTTCATCGACTCCACAGCCATCCACAACCTCGAAATCCTCATCAAGTCGTCGCAACTCGAGGGGATTTCCGTAGTGCTGTCGGGCGTGCAGCCCCAGGTGCAGGAAACCCTGGTGCACGCCGGCATCGACAAGATGATCGGGTCGGCCAACATCTGCGACCACATCTCAAAGGCCGTGGTGATGGCAAACACCATCGCGAAGGGCGACGAAGCCGACGACGATGTGTCGCGCGTGGTGCCCTCGTTCTAAAACGTGGCGCCCTCGTTCTAAAAAAGGATTATTTGAATTTTTTGGCGGCTATGGCTCCGGCTATGGCCGCCATTATTATTGCCCCGAGGCAGATGGCGCAGGCGCTGAGCGCGACATCACCGAAATCGAGACAAACGGGATACGCGTCGATCGCGAGCAGCGAGGGGTCGGCAGCTTGCAATTTCACCCATCCGAAATGCTCCTGGCAGAGCACAAGTACACTCCCCAGGAACAGTCCGATAGCCCCGCCTGCGAGGGTCACGAGCCACCCCTGGTTGGCGAAAATCGAGCTGACAAAGCGGCGGCTGCCACCCATCGCCTTCATCACAGCCATGTTTGGCTCTTTCTCGATAACGAGCATCGAAAGGGTGCTGACGATGTTAAACGACGCGACGGCGAGGATGAAGGCGAGCATTACGAAGGTGATCCATTTTTCAACCTCGATCATGCGGAAAGCGTCGGCCTGCTGCTCGCGGCGGTCGAGCGCGGTCAGCGAGGGGGGCAGGAGGGGACCAATCGCCGCTCTCACCGTCTTCACATCCGCCCCGGGAGCGACCATCACGGCCAGCATAGATGCCTCGCCATCGTAATAGTCGAGTAGCCGGCGAACCATCGGGAGGGGGGCCACGAGTAGGTCGCGGTCGTATTCCTCCTGCTCAATCTGCAGCACGCCCCCAACGGCGAGCGAGTCGGCCCGGAAGGCCGTCGCGGGATTCGAGGGGTTGACGCGGCCAAGGCGGCGCGGCTCGAAAATCTTGATCGGGAGGTTGTCGCCAGGGCGTATGTTCAGCCCCATGGCCACCCCTACCGAAAGGAGCGCCAACGAACTGTCGGCAGGCACCATCACGCCGTCAATCACGGCGTCGCCCATGCCGGAATCGGTCATTCCCGCGGGAGTCACGCCACGCAGCGTCACCGGCATCTGCTTCTCGCCGACCGAGGCGAAGGCCTGCTCGACAAGCACCGGCTCGGCTGACGCAACGCCGGGCACGCCCCTGAGGAGCGCCGCGAGCGAGTCAGAACCGGCAAACACCTTACCACGGACTGGCACAACGGCGAGGTCGGGGTCGATGCGCGCCAACTTCGACTCGGCCAGCTGGCTGAATCCGTTGAACACCGACATGACCACAATCATAGCGGCGGCGGCGACGGCGACTCCGCCCACCGACACCGCCGAAATGATGTTGACCGCCCCGTGGCTCTTGCGCGAGAAGAGGTAGCGGAGCGCGACCCTGAGCGACAGCATCAGGCCTCGCCCTCTTTAAGCAGATTATCGATGTTTTCGATATAGTCGAGCGAGTCGTCGAGATAGAACGCGAGTTCGGGGATTTTGCGCAGCTGGAAACGCACCTTGGTGCCAAGGTCGTAGCGTATGGTGCGCGCGTTGCGCTCGATGTTTTCCAGAATTTGCTTGGCCTGAGCCGAGGGGAAAATCGACAGATAGACTTTGGCTATCGAAAGGTCGGGGCTGATTCTCACAGCCGACACCGACACGAGCACCCCCTGGGTTTTAGCGGTTTCGCGGCGCAGGATTTCGCTTAATTCTTTCTGTATCAGACGTGATATTTTTGCTTGACGTGTTGATTCCATAATGTTGAGTTTATGATGAAAATAGTTGGGGTGGCGTTGATTGCCGCCACTGACTATATAACGCATTAAATATTCACAAAGTTATAGAAAAAGGCGCAAAATAAGTAACTTCGCGCTCAAATATAAGCACCTATGCAGAAAAAGACCATCTGGGAAATGGGGCGCGCCACCCCCGAAGAGTATCGCGCGGCGGAAAAGCTGCCGCTCACGGTGGTGCTCGACAATGTGAGGAGCCTCAACAACATAGGATCGATATTCCGCACCTGCGACGCGTTTCGCGTGGAGCGCTTAATGCTCTGCGGCATCTCGGCCACGCCCCCGTCGCCCGAGATTCACAAGACAGCCCTCGGGGCCGAGGAAACAGTGGCCTGGGAATACTATGCAGACACAATGGACGCTATCAGGCGCCTCCGCGAGGAGGGGGCTACTGTGTGCGCCCTCGAGCTTGCCCACGACAGCATCTCGCTCGAAAAATTCAAGCCGGAAGCCGGGCGGCGCTACGCCATAGTCGCCGGCCACGAGGTTAACGGGGTGCAGCAACAGGTTGTCGATGCGTCGGACCTCTGCCTGGAAATTCCCCAGGAGGGCACCAAGCACTCCCTCAACGTGTCGGTTTCCACCGCCATCGCCATCTGGCACTTCTTCCGCCCCTGACAGGGCGGGGGTATATATGCGAAAAGAGTCAATCTTCACAGATTGACTCCTCCCTCATAACCAAAATTCAAGTATATATTCTTTTCGTCTAACAATCTTCGAGTTTAAGAATCCGTGGGGAACGGATTGCCGATGCCATACAGAATCGACTCTGCAAAATTACAATCTTTCTGACAAGTAGCGGGCTACTTTTTGGTTAAAAGGTGTTAACCAC
>CAYTBH010000055.1:0-9929 GCA_964435935.1 uncultured Alistipes sp. | reverse complement strand
GTCTCCGCCGGGGCGGCTGGCGATTCGGAAGCCAGGCCGGCCGACTCGCTACGCACTGCCGACCGCTCGTTGCGCAGCTCGTCGGTGAGCTTGCGGTCGCGGTTGTAGGCCGGGGTGCGCTCAAACTTCTCGATCACGGCGTCGTCGTTGAACTGTACGGGGCGCAGAATGACGTAGCGCAGCGTTTCGCGCTCCTGGTTGAGCTTGTCGATTTTGTCCTTGCCGTAGGCCTCGGAAAGCACCTCGGCAGCTTCGGGTTCGAGAACATCGGCGCTGCTTCTCCCTTTCCACCCCTTGGGACTGTCGTTGTCGACCTTGAGCTTGCGGTCGCCCTTGATGACGAGCGGGAAGCCGGAGGCAAGGATGGTGATTTTGATTTTGTTGCCGAGGGTGTCGTCGAAGGCGATACCATAGATTACCTCCACGTTCTTGTCGATCTGCGAGATGAAGGAGGTGAGCTCGGCAGCCTCGCCCATTGCGAAGGGGCAGTCGGCCTGGCGCGAGAAATAGAGGTTGAACAGGAGGTGCTTCGAGCCCATCACGTCGCGGTTTTTCAGCAGGGGCGAGTTGAGGGCGTCGTCGATGGCCTTGGTGACGCGGTGTTCCCCCTCGCCGTAACCGGTGGAGATAATCGCGGCGCCGCCGTTGCGGAGGGTCTTGTTCACGTCCTTGAAGTCGAGGTTGATGTGGCCCATGCAGGTAATCAGCTCCGAGATTGAGCGCGCGGCGTTGGAAAGGGTGTCATCGGCCTTGCTGAAGGCGTTGATCCAGTCGAGTTCAGGGTAAATCTCGGTAAGCTGCTCGTTGTTGACCACCAGGAGGGAGTCGACATGCTTGCTCAGCTCCTCGGCGCCGTCGAGGGCCTTCATGATTTTGCGCTCCCCTTCGAAGAGGAAGGGGATGGTGACGATGCCGATTGTGAGCAGGCCGCGCTCGCGGGCGATTTTGGCCACCACGGGAGCCGCGCCGGTGCCGGTGCCGCCACCCATGCCGGCGGTGATGAACACCATCTTGGTGCCGTCGTCAAAGAGGGCCGCGATATCGTCGGCGCTCTCCTCGGCGGCGAGGCGGGCAATCTCGGGGTCGCTTCCGGCTCCGAGGCCGCCGGTGGTGTTGGGGCCGAGCAGCACGCGGTTGGGCACAGGCGAGTTATTGAGCGCCTGGCGGTCGGTGTTGCACACCGCGAACGAAACTTTGTCGATGTTCTGCTCGAACATGTGGTTGACGGCGTTGTTGCCGCCGCCCCCCACGCCGATTGCCTTGATGATGACATTCTCGGTGGAGGGTTCGAGGAAGTTGGAGAGGTTGTTTATGTCGTCGCTTGTCATAGCTGTCTGTGTGGTGAGTCTTTAATGGGTTATTCCTCGTCGAAGGTGTCGCCCTCGCCGCCGAAGGTGTGTGAGAGACGGTCGGTGAGGAGCTGGAATATGGAGCGCTTCTTCTTGGGCTGCTCATCGGCAGGCTCGTCGGCAAAGGACTCGCCTCCGCGGTCGCCATCCTCGCTGCCATAGAGGCTGTCGTAGTTGGCCTGACCGCTTGGGTCGGCGTCGGCGTAGCTGTCGATTTCGCCCGAGGGCTCGAAGCAATCTTTGGCGGGGAGCTTGGCCGCGCCGGCGAGAATCGAGATTATGTCGGTGTTGTCGGTCGAATGAATCTGGCCGTCGGAGATGCTCACCGCGCTCGAGGGCGCGCCCTGGCGCACCTTCATTTTGGAGTGCTGCCCCAGGAGTTCGGAGAACCCTTTGAGGCGAGCGCCGGCACCGATGAGCACGATGCCTTTGGGAAGGGCCTGCGGTTTGAGGTCGGCATACTCAATCTGGGCCAGGATGTTTGAAACGATTTCCGCGGCTCGGGCGTGGATGTAGTTGTTGATTTCCGAGTAGTCGATGCCGTCGGCGCCGTTGCGGCGCTGGCTGTCGAGCAGCATGGCGTTGCCGCTCACCTTCTTAATCTCCTCGGCTCGCTCCTCGGTGTGGTTGAGCGCCACGAGGTCGAGCGAGATGTTGCGCGAGCCCATCGGCAGGGTTGCCACATAGAGCGGCGCTCCATCCTTGTAGATTGCCACGGTGGTTGTTTCGGCGCCGAAATCCACCATCATGCACCCGAGGCGTTTCTCCTCCTCGGTGAGCACCAGTGATGCCTCGGCTGTGGGGCGGTTGACATAGTCGCAAATGTCGAGTCCGAGGCGCTCGTTGATCACGCGGCGAATCATGCGCTTGACCGAAGTCGCGCACACGATGACGAGCATCGTGGCGTTGATTGTGGTGCCGTAGGAGCCGACCGGGTTGGGCACGGTCTTGTTGTCGATGGTGAACTTCACGGGCACCACCTCGGCGACATCATAGCCCTCGGGAGCCATTTCGGCAGCCTGGCGCTTGAGGTCGTCGATAATCTCCTCGGTGATTTCAATTTCCGACGAGAATGAAGCCGAAACCTCGGCTTGCTCGCTGACCATGGAGCGACCTCCGAGCGAAACGTAGACCCCGACGATTTTCCGGGGCTCCACGCGCTGATAACCTTCGAGGCGCTCGATGATGCGCTGGATGGTGTTGCTCACGTCAACATTCTGGATGCAGCCGTAGCGCACGCGCCCGGTGAGTTTTTCCTCTTCCACTGCCACAACGTCGAGGTGGCCGAGAGAGTCGACGAGCCCCACCCCACCGCGGATTTTGGAACTGCCGATTTCGATTGCGGCTATATATCTGTCAGACATTTATGCTGTTGTATTTTAGAATTGTTCTTGTTGCTGATTCAAAATTTTGGTTGCTTGACGGCGCAGGTGTCAGAGGCTGTGGCCACGAGCATCGAGTTAACGTCCTCCTCCTCGGCCTCCCCCTCCTGGTCGAAGAGAATCGCCGGCTCGGGGAGCGGTTTTTCGCGACGCGAGGCCACAATCTGGCCGCCCCACTTGACGCTGAGGGTGTCGTAGAACTCCCAGCCTTTGAGGGGGAGCACCTTATCGTAGAAGGCCGCCACCCTGTCGAGCTTCGACGCGAGCTGCGCGGTGTCGCCGATGTTGATCACATGGCCGCGAATCATCGGCACCAGGATTATGTCGCGCGAGCGGGGCATCACGCGGTATTGCCCGATCAGGTGCTTCCACCGCTCGTGCGAGCCAACGTAGTCGAGCACGGGGAGCAACTCGGTTGCCGGGTGTATCGAGTCGAACTCGCCGAAGAGCAACGGCACGTCACGGCGATAGGTGATGTCGGCCTTGGCGCGCTTGCCGTCGCGGTTTATGTAGTATGAGCCGCCACCGTCGCAAAACACGCGGGCAACGGGAATCATCGGGGTGACCGTGACGCGCAGCCGGTTGTCGGGCAGGCGCTCTACCTCCACCTCCTCGGTGAACTGCAGGCGGCGCAAGCGGTCCTCAATCCACTGGGTGTTGACCCTCGAAAGCGGCTTCTCGCCGCCGGGTATGCCCCAGCCCCTGAGCATGCGCTCGACCTCGGCCCTGACGTCGCGCCCGGCGTTGTCGTCGCCGTTGACAACGACCTCGACCCCGGCACACTTCTCGCGGGCCGACATATCGTCGGCCAGGACGAGAGCGAAGCCGAGGTAGACGGCGAGAATCACCGACAACAGGCAGCGTATAACTCCGGTTTTGGTCACGTTGGTTAAGCCTTTCGGGCGGTTTGGGCGGCAGCTTCGGCAATTCCGGGCAGGAGGTTGGCGATGTCGCCGGCACCGGCTGTCAATAGAATGTCAAAGTTAGCGCTTTTTATTTTATTTATCAAGCCGTGATAAGGAATTAACTCCTTATCGGGGCATGTGATTTTTGAAAGAATCATCTCGGAATCAACTCCGGGGATGGGCTCCTCGCGGGCCGGGTAAATTGGCAGGAGCCACACGCGGTCGGCCAGCGAGAGCGCCTCGGCAAACCCGTCGGCAAAGTCGCGGGTGCGGGTGTAGAGGTGGGGCTGGAAGGCCACTGTCAGTTCGCGGTCCGGGTATAGCGCCTTGACCGAGGTGATTGAGGCGCGGAGCTCGTCGGGGTGGTGGGCATAGTCGTCGATAATCACGCGGCCGTCGTTCCCCGGCTCGCGGAGCCAGAACTCGAAGCGGCGCTTGGCGCCCTTGAAGGTGGCGATTGCCTCGCGGGCCTTGACGGCATCAAACTGGTCGGTGAGCCACACGGCGGCCAGGGCAGCCACGGCGTTTTCGATGTTGACCTCCACGGGCACTCCCAGCGAGATGTCGCGCACCTTGCCGCCGGGGAAAACGAAGTCGAAGGTAATGACCCCGTGGCCGCGGCGTATGTAGGATGCGTGGAAGTCGCCCGACTCTTTCGAATAGGTGAACACGCGCACCCCGTCGGCGGGCCGCGGCTTCAGCTTAAGCCCTTCATGGAGAAGCAGGGCACCGTCGGGACGAACAAGCTCGGTAAAGCGCGCGAACCCTTCGAGATACCCCTCCTCATCGCCATATATGTCGAGATGATCGGGGTCGGTTGATGTGATCACCGCGATGTAGGGGTTGAGCTGGTGGAACGAGCGGTCGTACTCGTCGGCCTCGATTACCGAGAAGGGCGAACTGTTGTGGAGCAGGAAGTTTGTGCCATAGTTGCGCAAAACCCCTCCGAGGAAGGCGTTGCAGCCTGTGCCCTGGTTCTGGAGAATGTGGGCCGCCATCGACGAGGTGGTGGTTTTGCCGTGAGTGCCGGCGAAGCAGAGGCTCTTGCTCTGGCGGGTAACCTCGCCAAGCAGGCGAGCGCGCTTAACCACTTCAAAGCCGTTATCGCGGAAGTAGCTGAGGATATTGTTGTCGGCGGGGACTGCCGGGGTGTAGACCACCAGGGTGGTGGCCGGGTCGCGGAATTCGGCGGGAATTTCGGCCACGTCGTCGACAAAGGTAATCTTCACTCCCTCGGCTGCGAGGTCGTCGGTCAGCTCCGACGGAGTGCGGTCGTAACCGGCCACATTGAACCCCTTGACAAGGAAATAGCGTTCGAGAGCGGCCATTCCAATGCCGCCCGCGCCCACGAAATATATATTCTTTTTCTCCATTTGAGTCGTAGATTAATTATTCACGATGTAGAGCAACCGCTCGGCTATGAGGTCGTCGGCCCCGGGGAGGGCCATGGCGCGCGCTTCCCTCGAAATCGAAGCCCGTGTCTGGGGCGATTCAAGAAGGTCGACAACCACCGGGGCCAGCTTTTCGCGACAGTCGCAGTCGAGCACCATCACGGCGGCGCCCCGGTCGGCGAGCGCTTCGGCGTTGTGGCGCTGATGGTCCTCGGCCACATTGGGCGACGGCACGAGCACCGACACCATCCCCGCGATCTGAATCTCGGAAATAGTGGATGCCCCGGCACGGGAAACCATCACGTCGGCCCCGGCATAGACGAGGTCCATGCGGTCGATGAACGGCTTGACCTGCAGCCGGGGTGCCGCTTCGGGGTGCTTGGCGAGGAAATCGGCTGCGAAAGCCTGGCACTCCGCGTCGTAGAGTTTGCCCGTCTGCCACAGCACCGATGCCCCGGCGGCCATGATAGCCTCGAGGGCGCCTTTCATAGAGTCGTTAATGGTGCGGGCGCCAAGGCTGCCGCCAACAACGGCCACCAGCGGGGCGTCGGCAGGGAATCCGAGCGCCGCTTTCGCCTCTTCGGGGCGGAGGGGCGAGTCGGTGATTCCGGCCCTGACGGGATTGCCGGTTTTTTCAATTTTTTCAGCGGGGAAAAACCGTTCCAGCCCGTCGTAGGCCACGCAAATGGCCTCGGCCTTTTTGGCCAGGAGCTTGTTGGTAACCCCCGGGTAGGAATTCTGCTCTTGGATGAGAGTGGGGATGCCCCTTTTCTGCGCGGCTTTCAGCATCGGGCCTGAGGCATAGCCCCCTACCCCGACGCAGACATCGGGCTTGAACTCGTTGAGAATCTTGCCGGCCATGCGGATGCTTTTGTAGAGCTTTGCCAGCACTGAGAAGTTCTTCCAGAGCTTGCGGCGGTTGAATCCGGCCACCGGGAGGCCGATGATGCGGTAGCCGGCGGCGGGAACGCGCTCCATCTCCATGCGCCCCAGCGCGCCCACGAAAAGGATTTCGGCCTTCGGGTCGATGCGCTTCACCGCTCCGGCAATTGCCAGGGCCGGGAAAATATGTCCGCCGGTGCCACCACCGGAAATCAGTACTCTCATATACGTTTAGCGTTCAATAAGATTCACTTAATCTTGCCGGGATTCACGGCATCCATATCGTCGGGGAGCTCGAGGGCTGCCTCCATAATCTCTTTCTTTTTGTTGCTCTGCGAGGCATAGCGGCTCACGGCAAGCATCAGCCCGAAAGCGATTGAGGTGGCGATAATCGACGTGCCTCCCTTTGAAATCATTGGCAACGGCTGCCCGGAAACGGGGAACACCCCGGTGACGATGGCCATGTGGAACAGGGCCTGCAACACCACCATCACCGCCATGCCCATGACGAGGAGCGCCGGGAACACATGGGAGCACCTCGAGGCGATCACGCCGGCGCGCCCGAGGAGGCCGAGGTAGAGCGCCAGGAGCAGAATGCCCCCGATGAAGCCCCAGTCCTCGACGATGATGGCATAGATATAGTCGGAAAACGCCAGGGGGAGTCGGGCCGTTTCGCGCGAGTTGCCGGGGAGCACCCCGTGCACGCCGCCATTGGCCTGGGCGAAATAGGAATACATTTCCTGGCGGTTTTTCGCGTCGATTTTGTATTCGGGGTCGTACTTCTTGATTGAGTCGCCGCCCCAGCGCGTCACGCGTTTCTGCCAGGTTTCAAAGCGGCTTATGGGCTTGCGCTCGGCGGTCGCGCCATCGGCCTGGGCCAGGGTTGCCGCCTCCTTCTCAGCGCCCGAGTGCTTGTCGGGCATGATGACCATGGCCGCTCCGCCGAGCACGCAATAAGTAGCGAACACAAGGAAGATGCGCTTCAGGTCCACGCCGGCGATGAGCATCATCGCGAACGACACCCCCATGAGCAGCAGAGTGTTGGTAAGACCCTGGGTCACAAGCAGTCCGCCGCAGATGAGCACATAGAGCGCGCTGGCCACAATGCCCACATTCTTCACACCGCGGCTGGCACTCGTTTTGCGCGTCATTATATAGGCAATGAACAGCACCACCGCCAGTTTCAGCAGCTCGGCCGACTGCAGTTGGATTCCCAGGAAATTCATCGAACGGCGCGCGCCGTTGATAATCTGGCCGTTGAAGAACACATAGAACCCTATGAGCAGACTGAATAGGGCGAACACCGGCGTGAGATTGATGATCCACTTGAACTTAAGGCGCGAGAGGCCCACGGTGATGCCCGCGCCAAGCAGCAGCATTTTGCCGTGGCGAAGCAGCGGGCCGAACACGTTGGAGGCTTGCACCTCGCGCGACGAAGCGCTGTAAAGCTCAACGACCGACACCACAATCAGGGCAATATAGATTGCCCAGATGTATTTGTCGGCTTTGCGGGAATCGGCGGCAAACCCCTTCGAGGAGGTCTGCCCTACCATCTCCTGTTGCATATTGGCTTCCATTGTCAGAGATGTTTTTTTTGAGAGAGATTGGAGAGTGAATTAAGAGAGATTTTTTACGGCGTCCTTGAACTGGCGACCGCGGTCCTCGTAGCTCGAGAAGAGGTCGAAGCTCGCGCAGCAGGGCGAGAGGAGCACCACATCGCCTTCCGAGGCGATTTCGCGGGCGGCCTCGACGGCCTCGGCGAGCGAGTGGGTGTCGCGGAGCACGGGCACCTCTTTTCCGAAGAACTCGACGATTTTGGCATTGTCCTTGCCCATCGCGACAATGCCTTTCACTTTCTGGCGCACGAGGGGGAGAATCTCGGAGTAGTCGTTCCCCTTGTCCTTTCCGCCAAGAATCAGCACCGTCTGCTTTTCGGCAGGCATGCTTTCGAGCGCGTACCAACACGAGTTGACGTTGGTGGCCTTCGAGTCGTTGATCCAACGCACCCCGTCGACAACGCCTGCAGGTTCAAGGCGGTGTTCAACCCCTTCGAAGTCGGCCAGGGCGCGGCGTATGTCCTCGTTTTTCACATCCATCAGGCAGGCACTGAGACCGGCAGCCATGGAGTTGAAAAGGTTGTGGAGCCCGCGCAGGGCAAGTTCGCGACGGGGCATGCGCAGCTTTTGCTCCTCAGTGTCGAGCACGAGCTCGCCATCGTCGTCGACCCAGGCGGCAGCCCCCTCCTCGCGATGCTCGGCAAAGGGGTAGAGCTTGGCCTCGGTGGTTATCTGCTCCAGCTGGCGGCGTATCACGGGGTCGTCTTCCCAGAAAATGAACGCGTCGCGGGGGGTCTGGTTCTGCAAGATGCGGAATTTGGCGTTGATGTAGTTCTGCATCTTATAGTCGTAGCGGTCGAGATGGTCGGGCGTGATGTTCATCAACACGGCGATGTTGGCCCGGAACTCGTACATGTTTTCCAGCTGGAACGAACTGAGCTCAACGACATACACGTCGTGCTGCTCCTCGGCCACCTGCCATGCGAGCGAGCGCCCCACGTTGCCGGCGAGCCCGGCATTGAGCCCGGCCTCGCGGAGGATGTGGTAGATGAGCATCGTGGTGGTGGTTTTGCCGTTGGAGCCGGTGATGCACACCATCTTGGCATCGGTGTAGCGGCCTCCGAATTCGATTTCGGAAATCACCGGGGTGCCTTTTTCAACGAGCTGCTTCACCAGGGGCGCCGTCGGGGGGATGCCTGGCGACTTCACAACCTCGTCGGCGTTCAGCACCAACTCGGGGGTGTGGCCCCCCTGCTCGAAGGGTATGCCGCGGCTTTCGAGCTCGGCGACATAGCGGGGCGCTATCGTGCCCGCGTCGGAGAGGAACACGTCCATCCCCTTTGCTTTACCGAGAATGGCGGCACCAACGCCGCTTTCGCCACCGCCGAGCACCACCAGGCGCTTCTTATTGTCCATATTGCTTGACATTTATCGAATCTTCAAAGTTACGAAAGTAATCACGGCCAGAAACAGCGTCACAATCCAGAAACGGGTGACGATTTTCGGCTCGGGGATTGCCTGCAAAGGCTTTTGAATCAAGGCATCAATGCCGGAGTTGCCCTCCTTCTGATAGTGATGGTGGAGGGGTGTCATCTTGAACACGCGCCGCCCCGTGCCGCTTCGCTTCTTGGTGTACTTGAAATAGGCCACCTGAATCATCACCGAGAGGTCCTCGACATAGAACACGGCACAAAGCAGGGGGAGGAGCAGCTCCTTGTGAATCAAAATGGCGAGCACGGCAATGATGCCGCCGATAGTGAGCGACCCGGTGTCGCCCATGAACACTTGGGCCGGGTAGGCATTGTACCACAGGAAGCCCACAAGAGCGCCTATGAACGCTGCCGAGAACACGGCAAGCTCCTCGCTTCCGGGAATATACATTATGTTCAGATAGCTCGAATAGATGATGGAGCCGCCGAGATAGGCCATTATGGCAAGCGCCACGGCAATTATTGCCGAGCATCCCGTCGCGAGGCCGTCGAGGCCGTCGGTGAGGTTGGCGCCGTTCGAGGTCGCTGTAACGAGGAAGATGGTGACAAGGATGAAGAGAATCCAACCGCCTGTCTGGGCGTGTTTTTCGCCCATCCACCCCGTGAGCCACGCGTAGTCGAAGTTGTTCTCCTTGACAAACGGTATGGTGGTCTGGGTGGCCTTGATGTTGTTCGACTCGTAGACAACCTCCTCGATTTCATTTGACTCGACATTGACTACCTCGCGGTTCTGACGAATGACAACGTCGGGCGACAGGAACATGGTGAGCCCCACGATAAGGCCCAGACCTACCTGCCCAACGATTTTGAACTTGCCGCTCATGCCATCCTTGTTGTGGCGCTTGATTTTCAGATAGTCGTCGGCAAAGCCGAGGGAGCCGAGCCACACCGTGGCCACGAGCATCAGAATCATATAGACGTTGGCGAGCTTGCCCACAAGGAGGCAGGGCACCACCGTGGCCACAATGATGATG
>CAYTBH010000054.1:0-15380 GCA_964435935.1 uncultured Alistipes sp. | reverse complement strand
CATCGACATGACCGCGATGAGTGACGTTACCGTTCTTTTGCTTACTTTCTTCATGCTGACTTCGACCTTCCTTCAGAAAGAGCCCGTGACGGTAATCACCCCGTCATCGGTTTCTGAAATCAAGGTTCCCACAGCCAACGTTGCCCAGGTTCTGGTCGCTCCGCAAGGAAAGGTGTTCCTTTCCCTCCTCGGCGATGCCGACCCTGACAACGCCGACGAGTGGGGCTCCGAAGCGCTTCGCAAGGAGGCACTGAAAACCGCAGCTGCCAACTACGAGGCCTACACCGGGAAGAAAACCGGCATCACCCAGCTCGACCTGGAAAAGTTTGCAAAGAACGCTTCGTTCGGCGTGCCCCTGTCGAAGATGCACGAATTCCTGATGCTCGACCAGGGCAAGCAGGACGAGTGGCTCGGCGACATGGAACGCAAGGACACCGGCATCCCCTTTGAGGATATCCGATACACCGACCAGAACGGGAACCAGCTCACCACGAACGAGTTCCAAATTTGGATGCGTGCTATCTACAATTCTTCGAACCCCAACATTCATGACGCCATCCAAAAGGGCGAGGGTATCGCTGTCAAGTCTGACCGCGGCACGAAGTTCGAAACCATTCACAAGGTTCTCGACAACCTCCAGACCATCAAGATGAACAAATTCTCCGTCATGACTGCCCTTAAAACTGAAGCAGACTAAGTTATGGCACAGATAGAACAATCCGACAAGGGCAAGAAAAAGAAAGGTGCCCAGAAAAAAATGTCAATCCACGTCGACTTCACGCCGATGGTTGACATGAACATGCTTCTGATCACGTTCTTCATGCTGTGTACCACCATGATTAAGTCCCAGACTCTGTCAATCGCGCTCCCCACCAACGAGAAGCTCGAGCAGACAGAACTTCAGAAGGCTAAGGAATCCGAAGCTATCACTATGATTCTCGATACCGTTTACGACGACAACGGAGGAGTGAAAGGCAACACCGTTTACTACTACTTTGGTAAACCAACCACAGAGTTCAACGGCGACCAGCTTGTAAGCTCCAACATCGAGGTGACCCACTTCGAAGGCAACGAGGGCATCACGCCCCGCGGCATCCGCAAAATCCTCAACGAGCGCAACAAAGAGGTGCTCAAGCAGGTTGAGGAGCAGAAACAGCTCTGGCGCGACAAAAAAATCACCGAGGAGCAGTTCCAGGAAGCAGCCAAGAAGATCCGTAACAACGACCAGCTGACCCGTCCCGTTGTAATCATCAAGCCTATGCCCGAAGCATCTTGGGAAAGCGTCATCTCGGCACTCGACGAGATGCAGATCAACCAGATTTCGCGCTACCAGATCGGCACCATGACCGATGTCGACAAGGCTATGGTATTCAGCACCGACGAGTTCAAGAAAGCCCATAAGGAGTAATCGATGACAGTCTATATTTATTAACCGTAAAAAGAAGAATCAACATGGCAAAAGATGTAGATCTTTCATCGAGAGAGTGGACCGACATAATCTTTGAAGGCAAAAACAAAGAATTCGGTGCCTATCAACTCCGCACTCAGAGTGACCGCCGCCACAACCGCGCCATGCTCATCGTGATTATCGGTGTGATCGTAGTGCTCATTGGTGGTTTCTTCTGGGGCATGTACAGCGACTACCGCCGCGAACAAAAGGAACTCGAACTCCAGGCCCAGCTCGAACAGCAGCTCGCTGCTATGGAAGAGCAGACTGAGGAGCAGCCCGAGGAAGAGGTACAGCAGGCAGTAGAAGAGCCCGTTCAAGAGGAAGCCCTCCCCGAGGAAATCCTCAACACCATTAAGGATACAGAAATCGCTATCGCCGAGGACAACGAAGTGACCGAGGACATCACCTCTAAGGACGAAGTCGCCGAGTCAACCGCTGCCGCAGGCGCATCGACCTTCGACCAAGGTACCGACGACCTCAACGTTGTGCGCGAGCACAAGGAAGAGATCATCGTCGAGGAGAAGAAAGAACCCGTTAAGGAGGAAGTCTTCACCGCGGTTGAACAGATGCCCCAGTTCCCCGGCGGCGACGCAGAACTGCTTAAGTACATCGCAACCCACATCAAATATCCCACTATGGCAGCCGAGAACAACATCCAGGGCCGCGTAGTAGTGAAATTCGTTGTGAAGAAAGATGGCCAGGTAGGCGACGTGGTTGTGCTTCGCGGCCGCGACCCGGACCTCGACAAAGAGGCTCAGCGCGTGGTTAAGACCCTTCCCAAGTTTATCCCTGGTAAGATGAATGGTCAGGCCGTTGCCGTATGGTACACCCTCCCGATCAACTTCAAACTCCAGCAGTAATATCCCGCATATTCACCAATTGACAATAGCGCGGCTCCGGCATCCCCGGGGCCGCGCCTGTTTTTGGAAAGAGTGGCGATTTTTTTGTAACTTTGCGGTAGTGCGGACTGATGAAACAGCCAGCTAAAACCACTAAGATATCACAATATGGACTTTCACTCCATGTGCCACCCTCAGATAAAGCGCCACGCGTGCGGCGACTCAGATTGCGCTTCTATAGGCACGACAATACGCGACGTAACAATCATCGTGGCGGCCGGAAGCGGCAGCCGTTTCGGTTCGGATATTCCAAAGCAATTCCTCGACCTCGACGGGCTTCCAGTGGTGTGCCATAGCATCCGAACTTTCACCCACACCCTCCCCGGAGGGGTTGTGATTGTGGCCCTTCCCGGGAACGACTTTGATCATTGGAAATCGCTTATCGTCGATGCTTGCTTGGAATATGGCATCGAGTGCCCGATATGCGTCCGCGGGGGCCAAAGTCGATGGGAATCGGTAAAGAGTTCCCTCAATGCCATCCCCGAAACCGCGTCAAAAGGCGCCATTGTCCTCGTTCACGACGGTGCCCGTCCGTTGGTAACCCCCGAAGTTGTGAAGCGTGTTCGCGCGGCAGCCAGAAATACCGACGGCGCCATACCCGCCATCCCTGTCACCGATTCGCTTAGAAAGCTCCTCACCGAAGGCGGCCCCCTCTCGGAACCTGTAAACCGAGCTGAATATCGGTCAGTGCAGACCCCGCAAGGATTCGCCCTCTGGCGCATGCGCGAGGCCTACACCCTCCCCTACTCCGACGCATTTACTGACGATGCCTCTGTTCTCGCCGAAGCCGGATTCGAAAACCAAGTGTTGGTTGAGGGCGATTCCGAAAATATGAAGATTACTAATCCTTTCGACCTCGAAGTGGCGCGACTGCTTCTCGCACGCCGGAAGCAGAAACCCCAAACCCATTGACATTGTAGGCAAAACGCATTGAAGACACTGCGCGACATAGAGCTGATGTATGTGAAAGGGATCGGCCCGGCACGAGCCAAACTCCTAAGCGAGGAGCTTGGCTTGAAAACCGTCCACGACCTTTTGCGAAACTACCCGTCGCACTATCTCGACCGCAGCAACGTCTACCAAATCAAGAATTTCGAGGGCGAAATGCCCTCGGTGCAACTCCGGGGCCGTTTCATCACCTTTTCAGTGGTAGGTGAAGGGGCGAAAACCCGGCTTGTCGGCCTCTTTACCGACGGCACCTCAAACATCGAAATCGTTTGGTTCAAACGCATCAAGCAACTCCGAGAACTCTACAAAACCGGCAACGAGTACATCGTTTTCGGTAAACCACAGGAGTTTAACGGGCGCTGGAGCATGGTTCACCCAGAAGTTGACCCGGTTAATTCCAGCCAGGCGCAGGCCGAGTTCCGCGGCATCTATCCGTTGACCGAGAAACTGCGCAACCGCGGGGTCACATCGCGGATGATGTTCCAATGGGTTCAAAACGCTTTGGCGGTATATTGCGCGTCAATACAGGAGACGTTCCCCCCGGAGCTGCTCAGCCGCTACCGCCTGATGAGTGCCCGGGAGGCAATCCAGATTGTGCACAAACCCACCGATGCCGACACTCTGCGCAAAGCCCGGGAGTGGCTCAAATTCGAGGAGCTTTTCTATCTCCAGCTCAATATCCAGCGCTACTCTTCGAAACGCAAAGGCGCTGTCCGCGGCATCCCGTTCCCGCGCATCGGCCATTTCTTCAACAGCTTCTACAACGAAATGCTCCCCTTCCCTCTCACCGGGGCGCAGAAGAGGGTGCTTCGCGAAATCAGGGCCGATCTCGGCTCCGGGAGGCAAATGAACCGCCTGCTCCAGGGCGATGTCGGCTCCGGGAAGACCATTGTGGCCCTCATGACAATGCTGATAGCGCTCGACAACGGCACCCAGGCGTGCATCATGGCCCCCACTGAAATCCTCGCCACGCAACACTACGAGAGTATGCGCGCCATGGCAGCCCCGCTCGGCATCAACGTGAGACTGCTCACTGGCTCTACCAAGAAAAAGGACCGCGAAATTATCGCGGCAGAACTGATGGCCGGGACGCTGCACATACTGGTCGGCACTCACGCCGTCATCGAGGAGAATGTCAGCTTCAAAAGGCTCGGGCTCGCGATTATCGACGAGCAACACCGCTTCGGGGTTGTGCAGCGCGCACGCCTGTGGGGGAAGAATGCCGACACGCCGCCGCATGTGCTCGTGATGACCGCCACGCCTATCCCCCGCACGCTGGCAATGACGGTCTACGGCGACCTCGATGTCTCCGTTATCGACGAGCTTCCCCCGGGCCGCAAGCCGGTCACCACCCTGCTGCGCTACGACGACCAGCGGCAGACAGTCTACCGCTCCATTGGGCGCCAATTGGCAATGGGCCACCAGGTTTACATTGTCTATCCGCTGATCAGCGAGAGCGAAAAAACCGATTTACGCAGCCTCGAAGAGGGGTTCGACCTTATCCGGGAAACCTTTCCGTCGTATCGCGTGACCTACGTTCATGGCAAAATGAAGCCCGCCGAGAAAGATTTCCAAATGAAGCTCTTTGCCGAAAACAAAGCGCAAATCCTGGTTTCTACCACGGTGATCGAAGTGGGCGTGAATGTTCCCAACGCGTCGACAATGGTCATTGAGAACGCCGAGCGTTTCGGGCTATCGCAACTTCACCAGCTCCGCGGCCGCGTGGGGCGCGGAGCTGCCCAGAGCTACTGCGTGCTGATGAGCAAACGCAAAATCGGAGCTGACACCCGCAAAAGGCTCGAATTGATGACCAGGACCACCGATGGTTTTGAAATCGCTGAAGCCGACCTGAAAATGCGCGGTCCCGGCGACCTCGAAGGCACCATGCAGAGCGGCATCCCCTTTGACCTGCACATCGCCAATCTTGCCACCGATGGGCAGCTCGTCCAGTTGGCCCGCGACTGCGCCGAGAGTCTGCTCGAAGCAGATGAAACACTCGCCAACCATCCAGTTCAAGCCGCCGAATTGCGCTTGCTTTATCCCCGTCCGGTCGACTTAAGCCGCATCAGTTAGACTCCGCGGAAAAACCGCGCAGACGCTTGCCGATTGTGCAATATGCTGAATTATAGCGAGAAACAGCTTCGACAGGCGCATGATTTTTCCACTTCACGCAAAGAGCTAATTCACAGCTAATTGCGGCCGGACGTTTCTATTAAAAACTCATAAATAAATGATAATTAGCAATATTTAAGGTGTAAAAAGTTTTTCCGAAACGTTTTTTTTTGTAACTTTGGCAACGGAAGGAGAAATGGCTCCTCCCCCCTCACTCACAAACCTAAATTCGTAAACGATGGAAACGACATTGGTTCTTATCAAGCCTTCGGGCGTGCAACGCGGCCTCATTGGCGAAATCATCAAGAGATTTGAACGCAAAGGGCTAATTGTCGTTGGCATGAAGTTGCGCAAACTCGACTCGCAGATTCTTCGCGAGCACTACGCGCACCTCGTTGACCGTCCATTTTTCCCCTCGCTTGAGCGCTCCATGATGGCCACTCCCGTTGTTTGCCTCGCCCTTCGCGGTGTTGACGCGGTGAGCGTAGTGCGTCAGATGACCGGCGTCACCAATTCGCGGCTCGCCCTCCCCGGCACCATACGCGGCGATTTCGGTATGAGCGGCCAGGAAAACATCGTTCACGCCTCAGACTCCCCTGAGAACGCGGCAATAGAAGTCAACCGCTTCTTTGAAAAAGACGAAATTTTCGATTACGAGCCTTGCACCATCGCGGCAATCTACAACCCCGACGAGAAAGGCGCATAATCTCCCACGAGTGAATCTCCACAGTTTTTAACCAAAACAAAAGGAATCTCCAACCGACCAATAGAACTTATCGAACCCACATATCCTCTCCTCCCCGATCTTCTCCCATGCTTCAGAAAACAATCCTTAAATTAACCTTTACAGCAGCAGCAGCCCTGACAGCAGCCACAGCCTGGGCACAGAGCTACAAGCTCCCCTCGGCTCACAAGGCAGAGCACTCCGACCTCATCGCCCGTCAGGAAAACATAGGAAACCAAATTTCAGTCAAAGACACCCAGCAGTTTCTCGACCAGCTCTTCAAAGAAGAGGAGGAACCGGAAATGGATATCTACACCGAAGGCTGGGAATCGCAGCGCGTCAACCCTTTCAAGGAGTCTGACGTTCCTTCGACCAAGGTTATCGATGTGAGCAACTTCCACATGCCCACTCCCGGCTATGTCACCTCGCCCTACGGCTACCGCAAGCGCTTCAAACGCCAGCACAAGGGCGTTGACCTTAAACTGCAAATCGGCGACACGGTGCGCGCCGCGTTCGATGGCCGAGTGCGCCTCACAAACTTCGAGCGCCGCGGTTATGGCTACTACACCATCATACGTCACCCGAATGGACTTGAAACCGTGTATGGCCACCTTTCGAAGTTCCTCGTGAAGCCCGACCAATATGTCAAAGCCGGCGACCCGATCGCCCTCGGAGGCAACACAGGTCGTTCGTTTGGCGCCCACCTGCACTTCGAGACTCGATTCATGGGCTACCCCATCAACCCCTCTGCAATTTTCGACTTCGCTAACCAGACGGTTCACACCGACCAATACACTTTCGACAAGCGCACCTATACCCAGGCCCGCAACTTCGACCCCGCCGCCAATCAGGAATATGCCAAGGAGTTCCTTGCGTCGCAGAGTTCCCACAAAGCAGCATCGTCGACATCAAAGGGTAGCGCTAAATCGACAAACTCGACCTACACCATACGCCGCGGCGACACGCTAAGCCGCATCGCTTCGCGCAACGGCGTATCAGTCCGTCAGCTCTGCCAGCTCAACGGCCTCACCACCAAATCGAAACTGACTCCTGGCAAGAAGCTCAAAATACGCTAATCCACTTTTTACAACCATACCAAACGCGCTATGCTCCCCCGCGAGCATAGCGCGTTTGCTTTTTTATGACACATTGGATAGATGTTCAAATACGCTAAATTGCCAATCTAAAACAGCCACATTTACGCTTCAAATAATTGCGCCTTAGAGGCTCCTTAGAGCCTCATTACTCTTTAGTTCGTCACCTTGCAATGGGGAGCTACTGCATCGGGCGAACCGCCTGTATATGCCGTCTGAGGGTTTTCTGAGAAGCCACGCTCCGGCCCCAAATCGCAGCCCTACTTCCAGCCACAGATCGCAGTCACACTACCAGCCTTAAATAGCAGCACAACTTTAGGTTGTGCATCAACTCACTTCTATCACGCCCCAACTCTGCCAACATCCACATTCGTAAACATAAGCTGACCCCTGGAGGCCAGATTGGCCCAGGGGTCAGCAAAGTTTGATTGTAAAGGATCGATTACTTGATGATTTCCTTCGAGATGTAGCGGGTGCGACCCTGCTGAATCACAAGGATGTAAACGCCGGGAGCGGCAGAGGCGGTGACGTTTTCAGGCTCGCCCACGCCGGTTGCGACAATCATGCCGTTAGTAGCGTCGATGAGGGTGAGCTGCTTGGGCATAGAAGATTCATCGGCATCGGCGCTGACGGTCACAATAGCGCTGTGCTCTTCGCCGCTGAAACGCTCGGCAACCTTGTTGGCGCTCATAGCTCCAGAGTAGATTGCGAAATCGTCGAACGCGCCTTTATAATAGTTGTTGAAGCTGGTGTTGACGTTACCGATAACCATCAGCTCGTTGTTGTCGGAGATATCGCCGGTGGAGTCGGGAGCGTCGGCCATCAGGGTGCCGTCAACATAGATTTTGAGGCGGCTTGTAGCGCTTTCGCGAACGCAAACAAGGTGGTGCCAGTTGCCGTCGAAGAAGCTCTTGGCCTCGAAGTTGGATTCCGACTTGTTGACGTCGTCGTCGACTGAGAATTTGAGCAAGCCATTCTTCAACTCAATGCCGACCCACTTGCCGCTCGCGCCTGTGGAAGCGTTGGCAGCCATCGAGCCTTTGTGGAAGAGGTAAGCGGCATCATCGGTCGAGTTGAACCAGGTTTCGATGGTGAAGTCGTTTTCACCGAACTGAATGGCCGGATAAGCCTCCTGGGTGAGGTAGTCAGAAGTGCCGTTGAGGTTGATAGCCTTGTCGACCTTGCCTTCGACAATAGTGGGGCTACCTTTGACATCGGCCATACCTTGAACCTCGTTCTTCATCGTAGAGCCGTTAAGGGCATCGAAGGGGAAGTAAGCGAGTTTTTCAAGAACAACGGCGTTAGTCACGGTGATTGTGCCTTCAAGGGTAGCCTCGGAAGCATCGCCCACAGCTTTGAGAGTGTAGTGGTAAACACCGGCTTGGGCGGGAGTACCCGACACGGAGAATGTTTCCGCGTTTGCGTCGAATGCGAGCTCGACACCCTCGGGAAGCCCCTTAGCGGTCATTGAGGTGGTGTAGGTAGCGGTGCCTTCGAGAGCCGCGATCGGATAGCCGACTTCGACACTCTGGTCAAGGCGGCCTGAAGTAATCACGAGACGGGCGTCGCTGCTGAAGCGGTCAGGCAGATAGTAGCCAAGGTGAGGCGGCTGGTTGTAGGCGGTGTTCTGCCATGCCACGGCGAGACGATAGTTATGGTCCTGCATCAGACAGGGCACACGATACTTGGTGGGCTCGGTGGTTGTGAAGATCAGAAGGTCTGACGAGTTGCTGCCGTCCCAAAGCACAAGCTCCTCGCGCCAGTCGCCAAGGATGTCGGCTTGCAAGCAGGGGGTAGCCTTCGTGGTGTTACAGGTCTGTGCCTTGTAAACGCTGAAGTCCCAGTTGGCGGCATCGGAGGTAAGGGTGTGATTGCGCTTTGTGATGGCCGGGCTTGCATTGCCGGTGGTTTTGTCGTATTTGCCATCGAAAAGCTCGTCGAGCAGGTCGCCGTCCCAGTAGATGCGGAAGTTAGTCGAAGCGCGCTTTTCTGCGACGATGTTGCCGCGGCAGTCGAAAGTAGCCTGAGTCGATGTGCCGTTCACGAAATACGCGCTGGGCCAGCACTCATAGCCGCGCCAGTCGTCGCTGAGGTCGGCAACCAACCCGCGGCCGATGTCGTTGCCCGACTGCTTGATTTTCCATATAATCTCGCCGGTTTTGGCATCGCGGAAGTCAGCGTCGAAAGGATAGGACGAGCTCTTTTCCTCGTGGACCATGAACACCTCCAGGCCTTCGCGGTCGGGGTCGAGATCACCCAGGTGCAGAGCGTCGCCATGGCCGCCGCCTGTGCGGTAAAGGAGCGAGCCGTCGTGGTCGATTGCAGCCGAGCCGTAGACGATTTCATCAAATCCGTCGCCGTCACAGTCTCCAATGGTCAGCGAGTGAGCGCCTTCGCCGTAAGCGCCTTTCCCTTTATCCTCGCTCTTGTGGAGCCAGCGCTGGGTGAGCTTGCCGTTTTTGAAGTCCCATGCGCAAAGATATGAAGCGGTATAGTAGCCGCGGCACATAATCAGCGAGGGGTTGGTGCCGTCGAGATAGGCAACGCCGGCAAGATAGCGCTCGCTTCGGTTGCCGTATGAGTCACCCCACTGGCTGTTTGTGCGGACTCCGCGGCCCGGTTCGTAGGCCACGGTGCTGAGAGCCTCGCCGGTCAAGCCTGAGAACATTGTGAGGTATTCAGATCCCGACATAATCAGACCCTCAGAGGTACGATAGTCGGCATCGACTTTATCCGAGCCCATCAGCACGGCTTTCCCTTTGCCGTCGATGGTGCCGGGAGCGGTTTTGCACGCCATTTCGGCCTTCCCGTCGCCGTCGAAGTCATAAACCATGAACTGGGTGTAGTGGGCACCGGCGCGAATGTTCTTGCCAAGGTCGACGCGCCACAATTTGGTGCCGTCGAGCTTGTAGCAATCGATGTAGACGTTGCCCGTGTAACCTTTCTGGGAGTTGTCGCGTGAGTTGCTGGGATCCCACTTCACAAAGATTTCATACTGGCCGTCGCCATCGACATCGCCCACCGAGCAGTCGTTGGGGGTGTAGGTGTATTCGTCGGTCAGCGGGGCGTCGGAAGTTGAAAATTTGCTGTTGCCGGCAATCTTGCCCCCTTCCGGGCGGTCGAGCTTAATGCGCAAAGCTTTTCCGGGCACTTTCGCTGGGGCTGTTTCTTCAACGAGTTCGCCGTTGACGTATGCCTTGACAACATAAGTCGAGGTAGCGTTGCCCTTGCTGTCGAGGATGTTGGTGCCCCCGGTGATGGGCTCGTCGTTAACCTTCACGCCGTTGCGGAATACGTCGAAGGTCATTTTTGGGGCATCGGTTTCAAGGCTGCGCCAGGAAACGAACACACCCGGACTGGCATACATGGCCACAACCCCGCGGTCGAGGTTTTCTACCGCAAACGCCGGGGTGGCCACCGCGGCCATGGCGCATGCGAGAATGAACTTATTCATAGACATTTCACAGTCAAGATTTAGGGTAAATAATTATTCTAACGCGAATTTAGCGAAAAAGCCCGACATTTGGGGGATTTTTTGACGCAAGAAGAACGTTAAAATGGCGCGGAGCCGTGCGCTTTTAGGCATTTTAACGCAATGGCGCGGGTTCGCAAACAGAAAATTAGTTAATTTTGTAAGCACAACATTGTCGCGGCGCACACTACTCCCCGACTCAAACCAATCGCATGCAACCAATCAACTCGCCATTCGCCCGACCGCTATATGTGATGGCCAAACCGGCCAGCTCGAGGTGCAACCTCGCCTGCGAATATTGCTACTATCTCGAAAAGACCAAGCTCTATCGCGACAGCGACCCGCAGAAGCGTTTCACCATGACCGACGAACTCCTTGAAAAATTTGTCAAGGACTATATCGCCGCCCAGACTATGCCTGAGGTGCTCTTCACATGGCACGGCGGAGAAACCCTCATGCGACCGCTTTCGTTCTACCAGAAAGCGATGGAGTTGCAACGGAAATATGCGGGCGGCCACTTGATTGACAACTGCATACAGACCAATGGCACGCTCCTTAACGACGATTGGTGCCGGTTCTTCAAGGACAACAACTGGCTCGTGGGCGTTTCAATCGACGGCCCGCAGGAGTTTCACGACGAATACCGGCGCAACAAAGCCGGAGGCCCCTCGTTCCGGCAGGTGATGAAGGGAATCGAGCTGCTGAAAAAGCACGGCGTGGAGTGGAACGCTCTCGCGGTTGTCAACGATTTCAACGCCGACTATCCTCTCGACTTCTATAACTTTTTCAAGGAGATTGAATGCCGCTACATCCAGTTCACTCCCATCGTTGAACGCATCGCGCCGAAAAAGGATGGCCGCTACCTTGCCTGCCCCGCCGACAGCGGCGAAATCCCTTTAGCCGACTTCTCGGTGACGCCTGAGCAGTGGGGCAACTTTCTCTGCGCCATTTTCGATGAATGGGTGAGGAAGGATGTTGGCAAATACTTTATCCAGCTGTTTGACGCGACATTGGCCAACTGGGTTGGCGAGCAACCGGGCATCTGCACCATGGCGCCCACATGCGGCCACGCCGGCGTTATGGAATACAATGGCGACGTTTACAGTTGCGACCACTTTGTTTTTCCCGAATACAAACTCGGCAACCTCCGAACCGACAATATTGTCGAAATGATGTACAGCGACCGCCAATTGAAGTTTGGAGCCGCCAAGCGCGATTCGCTCCCCGACCAATGCCGCGGGTGCCAGTGGCTCTTCGCCTGCAATGGCGAGTGCCCCAAGAACCGGTTCGCGTTTACCGCCGACGGTCAGCCCGGCCTGAACTATCTTTGCGAAGGCTACAAGAAATTTTTCGCCCACGTCGCGCCCTACATGGACTTCATGAAGGGGGAGCTCGCGGCCGAGCGTCCGCCAGCCAACGTGATGCGCTGGGTGGTTGAGAATTAACAGCTTATTCGGTCAAAAAAACAATCCAATCGATTGGAATGAAACACAACTCACATAATCCTCTAAAACGCCTGCGCCAGGTGCTGGCAATTGCCAGTATTTTGATGGTGACGGCCATTTTCGTTGATTTCACAGGAACTGTCCAGAGGTGGTTTGGATGGATGGCCAAAATCCAGTTCCTCCCGGCTGTGATGGCGCTAAACATCGGTGTAATTATAGCATTGATTGTACTGACGCTTCTCCTCGGGCGCGTCTATTGTTCTGTGATTTGCCCGCTTGGAATAATGCAAGACGCGTTCGCATGGCTCGGCAAAAAGGCAAAACGCAACCGATACGGTTTCTCGCGCGCCAAAAGCGCGTTGCGCTACACGATGCTCGGCATCATGGTGCTGGCCATCATTCTGGGCATTCATTTTGTCGTGGCGCTTCTTGCTCCTTATAGCGCTTACGGACGCATCGCGCAAAGCATGCTCGCACCGATATGGGTGTGGGGCAATAACCTCCTCGCCCAGTGGGCTGAGCAACACGACAGCTACGCGTTCTACACCGTCGACGCGTGGATGAAAGGGGGCGTGACGCTGGCCGTGGCGGCAACTACGCTTGTGGCACTCGCCATACTGGCCTGGCGCAACGGGCGCACATATTGCAACACCATTTGCCCCGTAGGCACCGTGCTGGGATTCCTCTCGCGCTATTCGTTGCTAAAGCCGATTATTGACACCACAAAATGCAACGGCTGCGGACTGTGTGCGAGGAATTGCAAAAGCGCCTGCATCAACAGCAAAGCCCATGAGATTGACTACTCGCGCTGCGTGGCCTGCATGGATTGCATCGACAAATGCCACCAAGGCGCGATATCATATTCTGTAAGGCGCGCGTCGCGCAAGGTTGATGACGGGAAACCGGCCACCAACAACTCGCGCCGCCAATTCCTGTCAGCAGCAGCCTTCGCGACAGCGACCGCCGCGCTTAATGCGAAAGAGAAAATTGTTGACGGCGGCCTCACAGTGATCGAGGATAAGAAGAAACCCAATCGCAAAATGAAAATCGTGCCTCCCGGCGCTGTTGGCCACAAGCATCTCAGCTACCATTGCACCGCGTGCCAGCTTTGCGTGTCGGCCTGCCCCAACGGGGTGCTTCGCCCCTCGACCGACCTCGACTCGCTCATGCAGCCCGAGTCGTCGTACGAGCGAGGTTATTGCCGCCCCGAATGTACCCGCTGCTCCAACGTATGCCCGGCGGGGGCGATTATCAAGATTTCCAAGGCTGACAAATCGTCGATACAAATAGGCCACGCCGTTTGGGTTAAGGAGAATTGCGTGCCCCTGACCGACGGCGTTGAATGCGGCAATTGCGCGCGTCACTGCCCCGTTGGCGCCATCACAATGGTGCCGTCGGTTCCCGGCGACGAAACCTCGCCCAAAATTCCGGCCGTCAACACAGAAAGGTGCATCGGATGCGGAGCGTGCGAAAACCTGTGCCCCGCCCGTCCATTCAGCGCGATTTATGTGGAAGGCCACGAACGCCACCGCGTCATTTAATCACCCACTAAAAAAGTAGATTGATGAAAACAAATATCGGACGCCGCTCATTCCTCAAACGTTTCGGAATTGGTGTTTCCACCGCGGGGCTTGCCCTGGCCGGCTGCGACTCGGCTAAAAAACAGCAATCGGCCGAAGGAACAGAGAATTCCGAGATTCCGACCGACAAGATGACCTATCGCACCAATCCGACTTCGGGCGACAAGGTATCGATTCTCGGATACGGCTGCATGCGTTGGCCGACAGTTGTCGGGGGCTCGAAAGCCGACAAAGACGAAATCGACCAGGAGGCCGTAAACAACCTCGTGGACACAGCCATAGCCCACGGCGTGAACTATTTCGACACATCGCCCGTCTACTGCCAGGGTCAGTCGGAACACGCCACGGGCGTAGCTTTGAGCCGCCACCCCCGCGACAGCTATTTCATCGCTACCAAAATGTCGAATTTCGCCCCGTCGACTTGGCCGAGGGAGAAATCGATTGCCATGTACCACCACTCGTTAAAGGAGTTGCAGACCGACCACATTGACTACATGCTGCTCCACGCCATAGGTATGGGCGACGGTATGGAAGAGTTCGAAAACCGTTTCATCAAAAACGGCATTCTCGACTTTCTTGTCGGCGAAAGAGATGCCGGACGAATCAGAAACCTCGGGTTCTCATATCACGGCGACATAAAGGTGTTTGACCATCTGCTTGCGCAGCACGACAAATACCGATGGGATTTCGTGCAAATCCAGCTCAACTGGGTCGATTGGAAGCACGCCAAGGAGGGAAATGCCCGCAACACCGATGCCGAATATCTTTATGGCGAGCTCGAAAAGCGCGGCATACCCGTGGTGGTGATGGAGCCGTTGCTCGGTGGGCGCCTCTCAAAAGTGCCCGACCACGTTGTGGCGCGCCTGAAGGAGAAAGAGCCTGAGCGTTCGGTGGCATCCTGGGCATTCCGCTACGCAGGGAGCCTGCCGAATGTGCTGACAGTGCTCAGCGGCATGACCTATAAGGAACACCTCGAAGACAATCTGCGCTCCTTCTGCCCGCTGAAACCATTGACCGACGACGAAGTGGAATTCCTCTACGACACCGCCGACCTGATGATGCAGTATCCCACCATCCCGTGCAACGATTGCAAATATTGCATGCCATGCCCCTACGGACTCGACATACCGGCGGTGCTACAGCACTACAACAAATGCGTCAACGAGGGTAAAGTGCCGTCGAGCAAAGAGGCGGAAAACTATGCGGAAGCCCGCCGGACATTTCTCATCGGCTATGACCGCAGTGTGCCCAAACTGCGCCAGGCCAGCCATTGCATCGGCTGTGGCCAGTGCGCGCCCCACTGCCCCCAGCAAATCGACATCCCCGGCGAACTCCACCGCATCGACCATTTTGTCGAACAACTCAAACAAAACACCCTTTAACCCCTCTCCCTTCGCACCCACTCCCCCACCCGACAGCCTACCCCCAAAAGCCTTCTATAGCCAACAGCACCCTAAATAGCGAAAGCGTTCTGTGGCCCACCCCCACAGAACGCTTTCGATTTCGATTATCGGATTGGCTAAAGCGAGTGTTTTTTATTGTGCGAATATTCTACGCAGGTAAATAGCGCGCTCGTTTGTGATGTAGATTCCACAACGAAGTGAAAAAATTGCGGAAAAATTTTGCAGATTGGAAAAAGGTTGCTAACTTTGCAGT
>CAYTBH010000053.1:0-15465 GCA_964435935.1 uncultured Alistipes sp. | reverse complement strand
GGGTGGTCAAAGGTGGAGGATGCGCCAGGGGGCGGGGTAGAGGTTGTTGGCGCGGTTGCCGAGGTTTTTCACGAAGCCCAGAGGGAGGGGGGCGGCTTCGGGCGAGGGGCGGTGGAGCAGCAGCGCGTAGCCGCGGGGCGCGTCGGCTGCGAGCGTTATGGCCTGGCGCCGCAGGTAGTCGAGCGCCGTCGCGGTGTCGACCTCCACGGCGGGATACGGGAAGCCCCCGCCGCGGTTAGCGGCAGTGGTGGCCGCCATGGCCAGCGACTGGGTGGGGACGAGGTCGCGCCCCTTGGGCTCGGCGACCGCTATCCCGGCGTGCGCGATGTCGAGGTGCGCCGCAAGGTCGAGGTAGTCGGCGTGGATAGCGCCCGGGATGGCCGCTATTTCGCCCGATTTCAGAGTTTCAAACCGCGGGTCGAGCGCCGCGTCGACGCATTTCAGCAGCTCCTTCTCGGGGAGCTTGGCCGCCCCGGCCCCCACCTTGGTTTTCGCGCCCTTGCTCTTTTTCGGGGGGCGGCAGGGTGTAGCGGCTCCCGCGGGTTTGCGGAGCACGGCAACAGTGTAGCCCTCCCCCTCGACGAGGCCGGGGAGGAAGCGCAACGAGGGCATCGTCGCGCCGCTGCCAGCCGGGATGGTGAACAGGTTTTCGTTGTCGCTGCCCACCGAGGGGAGCGCGGAAACAATCGGCGAGCCCTCGGGGAGCCTGATGGCCACCGGCTCGAAACCCTCGGCCACGAGCCGCGCCGTTTGCAATTCGTTCTCACGGGTGTTGAAAGTGCAGGTCGAGTAGACTAAGAACCCTCCCGGGCGCAGCGTGGCAGCCGCGTTGTCGAGAATCTCGCTTTGCAGCGCCGCGCACTGCCTCACAAGAGCCGGCGACCATTGTTCGCGGGCCTTGGCGTCCTTGCGCATCATCCCCTCGCCCGAGCAGGGCGCGTCGACAACCACCAGGTCGAAGAAATCGGGCAGCTTGCGGAATCGCGATGTGTCGCCTCGGCACACAACGCTCCACGCATAGCCCCACTTAATGATGTTCTCTTTGAGAATTTCGGCACGCCGGAAGTCATATTCATTGCTTACGAGCAGCGACCCGTCGGCCAGGCAGTCGGCAATCGCGGTTGACTTCCCCCCGGGGGCCGCGCAGAGGTCGAGCACCCGCGGATGCCGTGGCAGGTCGGGCAGCAGCTGCCTCACAATCTCGGCCACGAACATCGACGAAGCGTCCTGCACATAGTAGGCCCCCTGGTGCATCGCCGGGTCGAGGGTGAACTCCGGGCGGTCGGCCAGATGGTAGGCCGCGGGGTGCCACGCGACCGGGCGCGACCCCGCCGGAACGGCGGCTCCCGGTTTCCGCGGGTTGAGGCGCACGGCCACCGACGGCGCTGTGTTTTCCAGAGCCTCGGCGAGGTCCCTGAACGGGGCGAAGCCCGATGCCGCGAGCTGCTCCTTGAAGGTGGGGTCGAGGGTGTTCATTCCTTCTCAGCCGGCTTTTTCTTGGGCGCTTCGGGATAAGAGACCCTCGCGTGGAACATGGTGCGCAGCCTCTGTTTGAACAGGCTCTTTATTATATGTATGTCGCGGAACGACAGGGGCGACTCGTCGTGGAGCCCGTCGGCCACTTGCGAGTCGATAATGCGGTCGACAAGGGCCGAGATTGCCGCGTCAGAGTGGTCGGTGAGCGACCGCGACGCCGCCTCCACAGAGTCGGCCATCATCAGCAGCGATGCCTCCTTCGACTGCGGGTTGGGACCCGGATAGGTGAACGGCTTGGGGTCGACCTCCTCGCCGGGGTGGGCCTTCTGCTCGGTGATGTAGAAGTATTTTGCCTTTCCGTGGCCGTGGTGCTGCGAAATCAGGTCCATCACCGGCCGCGGCAGCTTGGCCTTTTCGGCCCGGCGCAGCCCGTCGGTTATGTGGTTTATGATTATGCGCGCGCTCTGCGTCGGTGTCAGCAGGTCATGGGGGTTCATGCCGTGCTGGTTCTCGGTGAAGAACGCCGGGTTGTCGATTTTCCCGATGTCGTGGTAAAGCGCCCCGGCCCTCACGAGCTGCACATTGGCCCCGATGCGGTGGGCCGCCTCAGATGCCAGGTTGCTCACCGACATGGAGTGCTGGAACGTGCCGGGGCACTCGGTCGACAGCGCCCTCAGTAGCGGGTTGTTGATGTCCGACAGCTCCACGAGCGTCACCACCGACACCATGCCGAAAAGTTTTTCGAAAATGAATATCAGGATGTAGGCAAACGAGATGAGAACGGCGTTGACGGCGAAATAGCCCACCATGCGCCACGACAGCGACCCCACCGAGCCCGTCGACATCAGCTCGACGGCCAGATACGAGAAGATGTAGGCCGCGAAAGCCACCGCCGCCGAGCGTAGAAGCTCCGACCGGCGGCTCAGCTCCTTGAGCGAGAAGAGCACCGCCGCCCCGGCTGTGAGCTCCATGAAGATGAATTCCAGCGGGAACGAGGCGAGCACCGCGCACAGCAGCGTCGTGGTCACCAGGAGGAAGAACGCCGTGCGGGTGTCGAAAAACACCATCGCCACAATCGGCAGAATCGCCAGCGGCACAATGTAGATGCCGGCGGTGAACGTGGCCGACAGCAACACCGACAGCAGGAAGAACGACACCGTGAGGCTCACCAGCGCCAGCACCCGCTTGGGGTCGACGAACGTGGCCGGGTAATAGAGCGAGAGGAAGGCGTAGAGCAGCGCGTAGGTGATCACCACATAGAGCAGGTGGCCCGAAAGGGTGTTGAGCATCTTCGAGCGCGACGCGTGCTGCGTCTTGTCGAGCGTCGCCTCGTAGGTTTTCAGAATCTGGTAGAGCTGCGGGCTCACGATTTCGCCCTTGTCGATGATGCGCTCCCCCTGCTGGATCACGCCCACGCCGGCCAGCACCGGCTGCAGCAGCGACTCGCGGTAGCGCTCCGTGGCCTGCTTGTCGGGAATCATGTTGGGCTGGATCAGGCGCGAAAGCTCCATCCCCTGGATGGCCGCGCGGTCGGGCGAGTCGCGAAAAAGGGAGTCGATCAGCGAGTAGGCGTCGCGCTGCGAGCGCATCGCGTCGGTGGCCACGGCGATGTTCACGTTGTTGTGGGTCTCCTTCACCTCCTTGAGCTTGCCGGCGTAGATGAGTGCCGCGGTCTGCGGGTCGACGATGCCGTCGGAATAGAGGCGCCCGATGGTGGCCCGCAGGCGCTCGCGGGTCGAGGCCGAGAGGTTTTCGGCGCGCCCAACGGCGTTTTGGGCCCGGGTCTGCGCCGAGGCGTCGCGCCGGAAGATGGGCACCATCTCGCGGTCAATGCTGTCGGTCATGGCCGCGATGGTGGCCGAGTCGCGGTAGACGGTGATGTCGAACGGCGCCGTCAGGATGCCGTAGCTCCAGGGGCGGTTCTCCTCGTAGTTGTATTTGCTCGACGAGTCGCGAGGCATGAAGTAGAGCACGATGGCGCAGGCGGCAACGAAAATTGCGGCCTGCCACATGAGGTATTTTTTTACCTTTTTTTTCATAGTTATCGTATGCGCGAGGCGCTTTGCACGCCCTGGATGCGGCGCACTTTGGCGCAGAGGTCGTTAAGCCCGTCGGCATCCGACACGAGCAGCGAGAGGTCGCAGTGGAACACCTCTTTCTCCGTGCGGATGTCGAGCGCCCTGATGTCGAGGCTCAGGTGGGTCGAAATCAGGGAAATGAGTTCGTGGAGTATCCCGTGGCGGTCGATGCCCTCGATGCGGATATGGGCCAGGAAGCGCCCGCCGTTTACCTCCCAGCGCGTCGAGAGGATGCGGGGGCCGAAGCTCGCCTTGAGCATCGCCGCGCGGGGGCAGTCGAGCGTGTGCACCGTCACCTGGCCGTCGTCCTCGATGAAGCCCAGCACGTCGTCGCCCGGCAGCGGGCAGCAGCAGTCCGAGAAGCGGAAATTCGTGTTGCCGTCCTCGTCGTAGCGCAGAACGTAGGTCTCCTTGCGGTTGATTTCGGCCGGCTTGCGCTCGGGCGTTTCCTCGGAGGCCTTCTTGCCACGGCCTATGAGCTTGAGCAGCAGGCGCTTGGTTTTGGAGCTCTCCTTCTTGAGCACTTTCACCACATATTCGTTGAGGATAATCTCCTCGTTGCCAAGGAGGTAGTAGAACTCCTCGCGGTTGGCCGCCTTGAAGAGGCCAACCACCTTGGTTATGGCGATGTTGTCGTCCTTGATGTCGTTCTCGCGGAGGAACTTTTCAAAAATTTCGCGCCCGGCGTTGATGGCCGGCTGTTGCAGCTTGCGAAGCACCTGGCGCAGGCGCGTCTTCCCCTTGGCCGTGGCCAGGAACTCGACCCACTCGGGCTTGGGCTGCTGCGACTGCGAGGTGAGCACCTCCACCTGGTCGCCCGAGTTGAGCTTCTGGCTCAGGGGCACCAGCTTGTGGTTCACCTTCCCCGCGATGCAGTGCGACCCGATCTGGGTGTGGAGGTTGAAAGCCACGTCGAGCACCGTCGAGTCGGCAGGGAGCGTCAGCAGCTCCCCTTTGGGGGTGAACACCACTATCTCCGACGAGAATAGGTTGAGTTTCAGCGTGTCAAGGAAGTCGAGGGCGTTGGGTTCCGGGTCGTCGAGGATATCCTTGATGGTGTGGAGCCACACATTGAGCTCGCTCTCCTCGTCGCCTTCGCCAACCTTGTATTTCCAGTGGGCCGCGAAACCCTTTTCGGCAATCTCGTCCATGCGGCGCGAGCGTATCTGCACCTCGATCCAGTTGCCGTCGGGGCCCATCACCGTCAGGTGGAGCGCCTGGTAGCCGTTGGCTTTGGGGTTGGAAATCCAGTCGCGGGTGCGGTCAGGGTGCAGCCGGTAGAGGTCGGTGATGGCCGAGTAGATTTGCCAGCAGAGCGACTTCTCCTGCGCCGGGTCGTCGCAGTCGAAGATGATGCGGGCGGCGTAGAGGTCGTAGACCTCCTCGAAGGGTATGTGCTTGGTTTCCATCTTGTTCCAGATGGAGTAGACCGATTTCACCCTCGCCTTGGCCGAGTATTTGAGCCCCATCTTGTCGAGCTTCTCGCGGATGGGTTTCGAGAAGTCCTCGAACACGTTGGCGCGCTTGGCCTCCGACGCCGCGATTTGCTCGCTGATGCGCTTGAAGGCCTCGGGGTGCTCGTATTTGAACGAGAGGTTTTCCAGCTCGGTCTTTATTTCGAACAACCCCAGGCGGTGGGCCAGCGGCGCGTAGATGTAGAGCGTCTCGCCCGCGATTTTATATTGCTTGTTGGGGGCCATCGACCCCAGGGTGCGCATGTTGTGAAGGCGGTCGGCCATCTTGATGAGCACCACCCTTATGTCCTCCGACATGGTAAGCAGCAGCTTGCGGAAGTTTTCGGCCTGCGCCGAAGCCTTGTCGCCGAAGATGCCGCCCGAGATTTTGGTGAGCCCCTCCACAATCTGGGCCACCTTCTTGCCGAAATTCTGCTCGATGTCCTCCACGGTGTACTCCGTGTCCTCCACCACGTCGTGGAGCAGGGCGGCGCAAATCGAGGTGGAGCCGAGCCCTATCTCCTGCGACGCGATTTTCGCCACGGCGATCGGGTGCAGTATGTAGGGTTCACCCGAGCGGCGCCTGATACCCTTGTGGGCCTCCTTGGCGAAGTTGAAGGCGCGCTCGATTATTTCGACCTTCTTGCGGTGGTTCGAGGCGAGATAGCCGTCGAGCACTTCGCGGAAAGCCTCGTCAATCATGCGGTCTTCTTCGGGGGTGGTGAAAGTCTGGGTGTTGGGCATTTGGGGTGGCTTGAAGGTGAATGGCGTGTGAGTGGTGTCGCCGGGCGCGGTGCCGGCGGCTGTCCGGGGTTCCCCCGGGGGGTTATTTCTGATGTCCCTTCACGAGGAATATCTCGGTGGGGAAGTGGTCCGAGTAGCCGTTAAGGAACACTCCGGCCGAGAAAGTGCGGTGGGGCGAGCCGTCCTCGTTGCGCAGGAAGTGGTAGTTGTTCACTTGCGCCTTCTGGTAGTGGAGCGTGTCGGCCCCGGTGTTGGCTTTCAGCAGGGTGCCGCTCACGATGATTTGGTCGAAGAGGTTCCACGAGCCGCGGTAGGCCAGGGTGCCGATGCCCTTGTCGAGCAGGCTCCAGAAGGGGTTGTAGAAGGCGTGGGGCGCGACGCCGTCGGCTTTCTTGACAGCGCCGAGCACCTGGGCGCACGATTTGTCCTGCGGGTCGTCGTTGAGGTCGCCCATGATGATCACTCCCTCGTTGGGGCGCACCTGCCACAGCGAGTCGGCGATGTGCTTGCTAAGCGCGGCGGCCCCTTCGCGGAGCCACGACGAGCGTTCCTGGCCGCCCAGGCGCGAGGGCCAGTGGTTCACGATGATCGAAACGGTGTCGCCACCCATGATGCCGGTAACCACGGTCTGGTCGCGGGTGGGGCGCTGCATTTCGCCCAGCTCGAGGGTGTGGTGGTTCACCGAGTGGAGGCGGAACTGGCGAGGGTTGTAGAGCGCTGCCACGTCGACGCCGCGGCGGTCGGGCGAGTCGTGGTGCACGATCTGCAGGTTCCAGGGCTTCTTGCCCATGGCGCGGAGGCGCTTGTCGACGGCTTTCACGAGGTCGACAAGCACAGTGCGGTTCTCGATTTCGCTCACTCCCAGAAACGCGGGGCCGTTGGGGGTCGTCGGGCCCGACATCTCGGCGATGCAGCGGGCCATGTTGTCGATTTTCGACCAGTATTTGGTGCCGTTCCACTGGCGCGCGCCCTCGGGCGAGAACTCCAGGTCGTAGGAGCCGTTGGCGTTGATGGTGTCGAAGAGGTTCTCGAGGTTGTAGAATCCAACGCCGAAAACCTGGTAGTTGCGGCGCCCCTGGTTGTCGGCCTGCTCTTTGGGAGCCGCCCACGACGCGAGCGCCAGGGCTGCCGACATTGCGAGTGATAAAAAGCGTTTCATCTGTGAATTATGCTTGTAATGGATTATGTTTTTCCGTGCTGGGAGTGATTTAAGCTTTCGTTGGCGGGGCATTTCGCCCCGCGGTTGGCAAAAGTAGCAAAAATTTCTGGAAAAATCGCTAAATTTGCGGTATCAGAAACCACTCAACCCATTATATGATGAGGAAACAAGCCTTTTTACTGGCCGCGACGGCCGCTTTCTGCGCGGCCGCGCAGGCTCCCCTGTGGATGCGCGATGTGAAGATTTCGCCCGACGGGCAAACCATCGCCTTTGCTTACAAAGGTGACATCTGGACTGTCCCCGCGGCCGGTGGCCGCGCCTCGAGGCTCACCACGCAGCCCTCCTACGAGGCCTCTCCGGTGTGGAGCCCCGACGGCTCGAAAATAGCTTTCTCATCCGACCGCCACGGCAACCACGACGTGTTCGTGATGGACGCTGCCGGCGGCCCCGCCACCCGCCTCACCTTCGACTCGGCATCGGAAACCCCCGAAGCCTTCACCCCCGACGGCGCCGAGGTGCTCTATTCCGCCGCCATCCAGGCTCCGGCCACCTCGGCAGCGTTCCCCTCGGGGCGGCTCACGCAGCTGTGGGCGGCGAAGGCCGACGGCTCGGGAGTGCGCCGCCAGGTGGCCGCGACCCCGGTCGAGATGCCGGTGTTCCTCCCCGACGGCGGCTTCATCTATCAGGATGTCAAAGGGTTCGAGAGCGAGTGGCGCAAGCACCACACCTCCTCGGTGACCCGCGACCTCTGGCGCTACGACGCCAAAACCGGCAGGCACTCCAATCTCACCGCCCGCGGCGGCGAGGACCGCAACCCGGTGTTCGACCCGGCCACTTCCACTGTCTATTTCCTCAGCGAGCGCGACGGCGGCACGATGAACGTCTACGCCGCGCCGCTTGCCGACCTTTCGAAGGCCAAGGCCGTCACCTCGTTCACGACCCACCCCGTGCGCTTCCTCAGCCGCTCGGACAACGGCACCCTCGCCTTCACCTACGATGGCGAAATCTACACCATGAACGGTGGCGCGCCCGCCAAGCTCGCGGTTGAAATCACCGCCGACGACGCCCTGGCCACCGAAAAAATTGCCCTCTCGCCCCGCGGCGCGGTCCCCTCGCCCGACGGCAAGATGATGGCCTTCATAAGCCGCGGCGACGTGTTCGTCACCTCGGTCGAGTACGGTACCACCCGCCAGGTGACCTCCACCCCGCAGGCCGAGCGCCATCTGAGCTGGGGGAGCGACAACCGCACGCTATACTATACCTCTGAGCGCTCGGGGCGCAAGAACATCTACCGCGCGACGATTGACCGAGCCGACGACCCCGACTTCCCCAACGCGACGGCCATCAAGGAGGAGGCGCTCTTCAACGACGGCGCCGAATACTCCCACCCCCTGGTGTCGCCTGATGGCAAGCAGCTCGCCTTCGTCAAGAACCGCCGCGACATAATGGTGATGCCGCTCCCCGGCGGGAAGCCCCGCCAGCTCACCGCCGGCGAAACCTATCCCCACTACGACGACGGAGTAGTCATGGAGTGGAGCCCCGACTCGCGCTGGCTCGTGATGGAGGTGGTGCCCAAGATGCACGACCCCTATTCCGACATCGCCCTGCTCAACGTGGCCACCGGCGAGCTCACCAACATCACCCGCAGCGGCTATTTCGACTCGACCCCCCACTTCACTCACGACGGCAACGCGATTCTCTTTCTCACCGACCGCTACGGTCTTCGCGCCCACGCTTCGTGGGGCTCGCAGACCGACCTTATGATTGTGTTCCTCAACCGCCAGGCCCGCGACCGCTTCGACCTCGGCAAGGAGGACCTGGCGCTCCTCAAGGATGCCGAGAAGAAGGCCGAAAAGAAGTCAGAAAAGAATGGCGGGAAAGCCGACGCGGCAAAAAAGGATAAAAAGAAAAAGAAGGATGCCGACGGCGATGGCGACGGCGAGAAGACCGACGCCGCGAAGCCCATCGTGGTGGAGCTCGACGGCATCGACACCCGCATACGCCGCCTCTCGCCCTACTCAGCAGACATCGTCGACGCGATTGGCTCGGCTGACGGCGAAACAATCTATTATGTGGTGTCGTTCGGCGACGACTACAACCTCTACAAGCTCCCCGTGCGCGAAAAAGAGCCAGAGAAGGTGGCAGCCGTCGGTGGCGCGCCCGCCTCGCTCGCAGCCTCGGCCGACGGAAAGACGATTTTCGTGACCCGCGGCGGCAAAATGTCGAAACTCGACGGCAGCAAGCTCGCCGACATCAAAACCTCGGGCAAGCACCACATCGACCGCGACCGGGAGCGCGAGGCGATGTTCGACTACGTTGCCGTCGAGGAGGCCGAGCGATTCTACACCCCCGACATGCACGGCGTCGACTGGCCGGCCATGACCGCCGCCTACCGCCGCTTCCTGCCCCACATCAACAACAACTACGACTACGCCGAGATGCTCTCCGAGCTCCTTGGCGAGCTCAACGTGAGCCACACCGGTGGCCGCTACCGCCCGTCGCCCTCGGCCAACGCCGACCGCACCGCCAACCTGGGCCTCCTTTACGACCTGGCCTACAGCGGCGACGGCCTGAAAGTCGACGAGGTGATTGTCGACGGCCCCTTCGACAAGGCTTCGTCCAAAATGGTGCCCGGGGCGGTGATTACCGCTGTTAACGGCACCGCGATTACCCCCTCGACCGACACTGCCGACCTCCTGACCGACCTCGCGGGCCGCAAGACCCTCGTCGAGTTCACCCTCCCCTCGGGCGAGAAGGTGAGCGAGGTGGTGCGCCCCGTGAGCGCCGCGGCGATTTCCGACCTTATGTACAAGCGCTGGGTGCGCAACCGCGCCGCCGACGTCGAGCGATGGTCGGGCGGCCGCCTCGGCTATGTCCACATCGAGTCGATGGCCGACGAATCGTTCCGCCCCGTCTACGCCGACCTCTTCGGCAAATACAACAACTGCGAAGGGGTAGTGGTTGACATTCGCTGGAACGGCGGCGGACGCATGCACGAGGATATCGAGGTGCTGCTCACCGGCCAGAAATACCTCACCCAGGAAATCCGCGGCGAGGAAACCTGCGACATGCCTTCGCGCCGCTGGAACAAGCCCTCGGTGATGGTGATTGCCGAGCCGTGCTACTCCAACGCCCACGGCACCCCATGGGTCTACAAGCACCAGGGAATCGGCAAACTGGTGGGCATGCCCGTGCCCGGCACGATGACGTCGGTCAACTGGGTGACGCTCCAGGACCCCACGCTGGTGTTCGGCATCCCGGTGATCGGCTACCGCACAGCCGAGGGCAACTTCCTCGAGAACTCGCAGCTTGAGCCCGACATCAAGGTGGCCAACACCCCCGAGGCGCTCACAGCCGGCGAGGACCTCCAGCTCCGCGCCGCCGTCGAGTCGCTCCTCCGCGACATCGACTCCGCCAAGCAACCCGCGAAATGAGCCGCCCGCTCAAACTCGCGGCTTGCGCCGCGGCGCTTGTGGCCGGGCTATGGCTTGCCGGCTGCTCCGACGAACCCGACCGCGAAATGTTCTTCCTGGGCGACTCCATCATGGAGTTCTGGGACGTGGGGCGCGATTTCCCCACGCTTCGTTGCCATAACTGCGGAAAGGCGGGCGCGGGTATCGAATATCTTGCTGGAATGGATGCCACAGTTGCCGGGCGGGAGGTGGTGCTGATTATCGGCACCAACGACATCTGGCAGTGTGCCGACGATAACGCGGCGGTGGATTACACCACCAGATATATTCAGGCGGTCGACAATTTGCAAGCGAGCCGGGTGTACCTCTTCAGTGTGCTCCCCCGCGGATTCGAGGCCGACGGGGCGGAAATGTCGGAGCAAATCGCGCGTTTTAACGCGATGCTGCGATGCCGCCTCAATGAGTTCGAATGCGAAGTGGTGTATATCGACCTCCACGCCCGTTTCTGTCTCGATGGAACCCTTTTGCTGAACCCGCAGTATTCGCCCGACGGTCTGCATATCAATAAGTATGGCTATGAAATCTATGCCGATGAATTATGGAAAAGACTGAAATGAGAGGCGTTGGCAGGTTGGTCGCTCTGGCTGGGGCCCTTTTGCTCGCGACTTCCTGCCGGGCGGCTGCCTCGGAGCGCGGCCCGCTGTGGAAGCTGGGTGCCGGGGTACGCGATTCATATTATGTCAACGCCGGAGCGTCTGTGGCTGAGCACGCCTTTCTGCGGGCCGAGCACAGTGTCTATTCCTATGAGGCCCGCTATCAGTACTGGCGGCTGTATGCCGGCGGGATGGCGCGGGTGCCGTACGCGTCATTCGAGGGGAGTGTTTTTTACGGGCGCACATGGTGTGGCAGCTACTGGAGTGCCGGGTCGCTGCTGACGGCCCGCGTGCTACCCCCAGGCCCCGTTTCGGTTTCGGCCACGCTCAACCCGCTCTACGACTCGGGGTTAAAGTATCACACCTGCTTCGCGGCCGGCGTGGCAGTGAGGGTATGCGAGCCTGTGAGCCTCGTGGCGGCCTACACTACCATTCCTGAGTTTCGCGAGAGCGAGAAGCGGGTGCGCGCCGGGGTCGAGGTGGCGGTAGGAGGTCTGCGCGTCAGGCCCGAGCTGTCGATTCCGGCCTGCGGCGAGCATGGCTCGCGGCGAGTGCGTCTATTGATGTCCTGTTCATACACTTTTTCAATACACCGATGAATCCCCTTCGCAAACGATTCAATTCCATCGATATAGCCAAGGTAGTGGCCATTATTCTCGTTGTGGTGGGCCATTATATGCCGGTGAACTCGCCAGGATGGTGGGTCGCGATTCATGACATGATCTATACCTTCCACATGCCGCTGTTTTTCTTCGCGAGCGGCTTCCTGTATGCCGCCACTCGGCGCGATGTCGGATATGTGTCGTTCATGCGGCGCAAATTCATGCGTCTGATGGTGCCGTATTTCTCGGCTTCAGTGGTTATTATAGCGTTCAAATTGCTGACGGAGAGAGGCGACGGCTCGGCGCTTGAAAATCCCGTTACACCCATGGCATTCCTCGAAATGTTCTGGAGCCCGTCGGCCGGCTATTTCCTATGGTTTATCTGGGCATTGATGTGGATGTTCGCTGTGGTGGGAGCTGTGAGAAGCCGCATGGGCCGCGCGGTGCTTGCCGTTGTGGCAGTGGCGCTCTCCTACGAGCCGTGGGCGTTCACAAGCCTTTTCTGCCTGGAGCAGGCGCGGGTGATGTTCGTCTATTTTATGCTCGGTGCCGTTGGTGCCGACCTTCGCGACCGCTTTCCATCGGGGGCCGAATGGTGGGTTTGTGCGGCGGTGGTCGCCCTTTTCATCGGCGGTGAGTGGATGTTCGTTTCCGGCGGGGCCATTGCAATGGCCGTGCGCCCGGTTCTGCCTTATCTCGGCATCGGTGCAACGCTCCTCCTCTCGCGGCGTGTTGACCGCGGCATGCCCGAGGTCAGGAAATGGCTTTTGTGGCTCGCTCCCTACACCTACTTCATATACCTCTTCCACACCACGTTCGAGGGGATAGTCAAGGCGTTGCTCCAGCGCGTCGATTGGTTTTCCGGGGCCGGCGGAGCGGTTTTCGCGGCCGGCGCGTTCCTCGCGGTGGCCGTTGGAATTGCCGGGCCGGTGCTCGCCTGGCGGTGGTTTGTGGGCCGCGTCCCCCTACTGTCGGCCGCCTTCGGTGGCCGACAGTAGCCCCAGCAATTGCCCCTCACCGCGCGGCAACCTATCGGTTTCAAGCACCAGTAAGAGTTTATAGGCGAAACAAAAGAAGAGTTCTCAAAATGTGAGAGGCGTTAAAGGAACATTGTCATATAAACTGGGATGTAGTCAATACCTTGCTCCCGTTTTAGGTCTTTGGTGTAGACAATGTATTTGTTTTGAACGCGGTCGGAATATTTTTCACAAAAGGCGTCTAACGAGGCGTGCGTTTTGTAGCCAGAGGATTTTACCTCGACAGGTGAAATTTTGTGTCGGTCGGCAAACAAGAAATCGATTTCATAATACTTCTTCCCATTAGCAATAGGCATCGTATGGTAGAACAATTGTTTACCAGTGGCTCGCAACATTTGGGCGATTACGTTCTCGTAAACATAGCCTAAGTTTGTGTTGAGTTTGTCATTGAGCAGTTTTTCGTAAATTAAGTTGTCGGTAAAGTCTTTATCCTTGAAAGCGAGTGTGACGAAAAGACCTGTGTCTGACGTATAGATTTTGAAGCGCTCATAGTCCATCGTCAGCGCCAGTCCGATATTCGGATCGTTGGAATTGTAAACCACATTGGTGGCCATGGAGTCGTTCATCATTTTGACAATGGCTTCCACCCTGCTTGCCTTCTCTCCCGGAATCGCTGTTGAAATTTGGTAACGCGACGCATTCTTGCTTAACTGGGCGGGTATTGCATCGAACAGAGCGGTAGCCCTTCCCGTGTCGTCCAATTTCCAAAAATCCTCTTCGTAGAGCGAGATAATGTCTCGTTTCACTAAGTCAACAGAGCTAAAATTATTTGTCTTAATATATTCGGCAACTGCCAGGGGCATTCCTCCGACCAGCATATATAACCTGAAATCGCGCATCATTCGGCGGTGAACAGAATCGCCCAATGGCATCCGTTTTTCAAACGCTGTCCGTAACAAGGGTATTGTGGCGTAATCGCCCAAAGCCCAACGAAATTCTTCATAGTCCATCGGAAACATATCCACTTTTGTTTCTTCACTGGGCAACAGAATCTCGGCGCTGCTCTTACGCACGGTTATCAGCGAGCCTGTTTCGATATAATCGTATCGATGGTCTTTCACCAAGTGCTTTATCGCTTGGCGTGCTAAGGGCGCTTTCTGGATTTCATCGAAGATGATTACCGATTTTCGCTCAAAAAGCTGAACGTGGTAAATGAGCTGTAATCGCAGGAATATGTAGTTCAGATCTGAAATATCCTTAAACAGTTCAAATACTTCTGGTGGGGCAATGGCAAAGTCTATCAGAATGTACGACTGATACTCATTTTTTGCGAATTCTTCCGCGATGGTTGATTTGCCGACACGCCTGGCTCCCTGGATTAGGATTGCCGAGTTCCCGTCTCGTTCACTTTTCCATTTTAGCAGACGGTCGTACACCTTGCGTTTGAAAAAAATCGTATTGCAGTCCATATCTCTGATGGTTGTCAAATATTGTTTTTGCGAAGTTAATTATTTGCATTGTTTGTACCAAATTAATTTTCAGCACGCTGCCAATTTCCACCGATTTATATATTGAGTTTTTGCCAATTTCCACCGATTTTTCCTGCGTGTTTTGCCAGTTTCCACTAATTATTTGATGGAAATAGGTGGTTTGTGGGCCGCGTCCCCCTACTGTCGGCCGCCTTCGGTGGCCGACAGTAGCCCCAGCCCTTGCCCCTCATCGCGCGGCTGGCGGTTCAGAAATAGGAATTGAATGCGATAACGGGACCGTTGGAGGTTTGCAGGTTATTTGAGCCGGAATAAATCACGGTTCTATGGCTTGCCGGCGTTCCTGAGAGTTCGCCCCACTTTCTCAGCCCGTCAAAAAACGATGGCGAGAATGTGCTGCCTGATTTTATTTCGTAACCATGCTGCTCCAATCCCTTGGTTTCCACCAAGTCAACTTCAAGGCCGCTGCTATCGCGCCAAAAAGTGAGGTCGGGAGTTACACCACTATTGAGACTATTCTTGATGAATTGATTGACTACCATGTTCTCGAAAAGCGCTCCGCGCAGGAAATGGGTGTCGAGCTGGTCGGCAGAGTGAATACCTAAGAGGCTGCACGCCAGCCCTGTGTCGTAGAAGAAAAGTTTTGGCGTTTTGACAATCCGTTTGTTATAGTTGTTGAAATTTGGTTCGAGGCGATATAGGATGTAGCTCGCTTCAAGCACAGACAGCCATGATTCTGCAGTTGGTATTGACACCCCGGCTTCGGTGGCGAGATTCGACTTGTTGAGCAGTTGCCCAATTCTGCCGGCGCATAGACGGATGAATCGCGTGAAACGGCTAAGGTCGCCAATATTGAGCATTGCGCGCACATCTCGTTCGACATAAGTGGCGATGTAGGCGGGATAGTAGTCGGTCGGAGAAATGTCTTTGTCGTAGATGCGTGGATAAAAACCCTTGAAAATCTGCTCGTTGATAGTTTGGGGCAATTGGCTGGCAGAATGCAATTCATGGCGCGAGAACGGCAGGAGTTTCGTTATTGCCGTGCGTCCGGCCAACGATTGGTCGATAGCCGCCATGAGGTGAAAATTTCGCGACCCGGCAAGCAAATACATTCCCGCTTCGTTGGCGTCATCGATGTGTGTCTGAAGGTATGAAAATAGTGATGGCACGCGCTCGGCTTCGTCAATGATAATGTGGTTGTCGAATGTTTTGATGAAACCGTTGGGATCCTCGGAAGCGAACAAACGCATGTCGGGGTTTTCCAACGACACATATCTGTAGTCGGGAAACAGGTTTTTTAGCAATGTAGACTTGCCTGATTGCCGTGGCCCCGTGACTGTCACAACGGGGAATTTTGTGCTAAGTTGCCTGATTTTTTTGGATAAATCTCGTTCTATCATATCTTTGCAATTCTAAAGTCGA